>JAZPZL010000039.1:0-4362 GCA_045544655.1 Eubacteriales bacterium | reverse complement strand
TTTGCCACCAGACCTGCTCTTAGAATTGACCTTTCTTAAGTAGTAATTGAATACAAAAAAAGGATGCCTTTCGCATCCTTTTTTTGTTTGTCTTTATTTATCGATTGAAATAATGTTGAGATGATCTACAGTGAATGTATTTCTTTTGCCTACGCCGTAACGAACAGTGGATGATGAATTGGTGATAATTTTGGAAAATGCCGAAGCGGATTCACTGTCAAATGTGATGGTGGGCAGACCCTTTTCATTGCCGGAGCCGTTAAGGGGAAGTACAAGGATCTGACCGGGAACTGCGTTCTGATCGTTATCGAGTGTAAAGGCTTGTTGGAAAAGGAAGGAAGTGGAGTTGCCGCCATTCATCTTGAAAAGATCTCCGGCACAGTAAACGACGCTGACGCCCTTATATTGCTCGATCGCTTCAATCGCACCGGGGAATGAACCGAAAACGAGGTTTGCGCCGTTATCGATGGCAGCGCGAGTGGTGAGAACCTGAGTCATAGAGGGATCCCAAGAATTCTTTTCTGTGTTGACCCAGTTGAAATGAACGACGATGAATTTTGCACCGTTTTCTTTGGCAGTAGCGATATCCTGCTTCGGTGCCTCTTCAAAGGCAACCTTTGGATTGGCGGTGGTTTCTTCGATAAGATCGTAAGTGATGTAAGCTACGGATCCCAGCTTTGTTTGAACGTAGCTGATCTTTCCTTCATCGGAATAGGTGAGTTCGGCATCACTTAGTGCTTTTTTCGTATCTTCTTTACCGGTTTCCCCGAAGCTTAAAATATTGCTGTTTGAGATGGAAACTACGTCGATGCCACCCTTTTTAAGGAGCGTTGCATAAGCGGGAATTCCTTTTTCGGAGCCTGCAACGGTTGAGTTACCGATGGATTCGGTGAGAGGCACGGCAAGGTTTGCGAAAGAGGAGGTATCAGTAGAGAGAACGGATGATAGGGAGTACAGAGGGAAGGGCAATTTACTGTTTTCGCTGTTGGCTTTGAAGCTTTCTGCTTTGTCAGCATTCAAGAGTGTATCACCGGGAAACATATTTCCGCCAAAGGTTAAAAGAATGGATCCGGTGTTTTCTTGATACTGCATTCGGAAAATAGCCAAAAGAGCGTTGGTTGTAATTCCGTTTGTCTGCGTATCAAATTTAGGATAGTACATGGGATTTTCGGGATCATTTTCGTCAATCCCAGAGGCCGCATCAGCGGGATACGAATTCTCAAGCTCGGTCAAGATTATTTTTGCTCTTTCCGAAAAAGTTTTGCTGTCGAGAAAAGGATTATCGATCAAGTCTTGAAAAATCTCAGATAATTTGGTAAAATAAGCTGCGCCGTGATAATCCTCAAGATCATCCTTTAGGAATGAAGCTGATTTTGACAAACGCTCAGAGAGGCTGCGAATCGATTTTTGATAATCTGAGTCACTTTCATAAGCCAACTTCTTTAGCAGATCTTCGGCGTTGTGAGCTGTTTCAATTACATATGCTCTCGTCACTTCTGTTTCAATGGTTTCCTGCGGTGTATCGAAGGTGTCGTTTTCTTCTGTTGTAACGGCTTCTTTGGGTGCGATCGGTGCTTTTGTGATGAGCCAGAAGGTTGCGCCCAGCACAAGGATGCAAAGCAATACCCCAATGATTCGTGATTTCATTTGGTTCTCCTTGTATTTGTGGTGTTGTTTGTTTTATGTTTAATTTCAGTTGATGAAAATCGGACGCTAACATTATACTATAGTTTTTGATAATTTTCAACTGTTTTTTCAAAAGTATAAAGGAAAGTGAATAAAAATGTCGGAAACAAAGAAAAATCCTCATGAAGGGCATCGCTCAAAATTGAAGAATCGTTTTTTGAAGCAAGGCTTGGAAGGCTTCGAGGATCATAATATTTTAGAGTTGATTCTGTTTTTTGCGATCCCCAGACGGGATACAAACGAGATCGCTCACGAGCTCCTGTCGAAATTCGGAAGCTTTTCCCGAGTTTTCGAGGCATCCGTAGAGGAGCTGTGTTCGGTAGAAGGGATCGGAGAACACGCGGCGCATTTAATCAAAACATATCCTGCAGTTGCAAAACGGTATTATCAGGATCGTTTCAAAGAAGAAAAGAAACTGCCCATGTATCATCAGATGGGGCAGGATTTGGTATTGCAGTTTGCCGGTGCAAATCATGAGAAGGTAATGGTCTTGTTTTATGACAATTCCCTCGGCTTTCGCGGAAAAGAGATCTTGCACGAGGGTGATATCAATTCCGTTGCTTTTTCCCTGAGAAAGGTATGCGATGCCGCTCTTCAGCACAACGCGGCTTATATGATCATGGCACACAATCACCCCCACGGTGTACCTATTGCCTCAGCTGAGGATTTGAATACGACGAATCGCGTGAAGGACTTTATGTCGCAAATGAACGTGATTTTAATTGACCATTTCATCATAGGCGAAGGTCGTTTTTCCAGTGTGCAGAAGGAAACGTACTACAGTGTTTCCGAATTTGTAAAAGAAAAAGTACAGATCGCGGAGGAGAGAACTGAAAAGTAACGAACGAATTCCTAAGTATTCTTTATTCTTTGAAGTTGCTTTTTACAAATTTTCTGAAATTTTCTGATTTTACCCAAAAAAATTGTTGTATTTTTAGGGCATACCAAGGTGAAAAAAGTGTTGACAAAGAGGCCTTTTGGTTGTATAATTTTCAAAATAGAATTTTAATGTCAACTAATAAGTGAATAGGTGCTTTTTTAAGCTTTCTTGTTCCGGAAGGAGAATGGTATGGGGAATCAAAAAACAAAAATTGATTACATCGGGCTGTCTCCCGAACTCGTATCTGTTTCTATCCCTGCGGACCTGTCGCGTACTGTTGGCGGTACTGTTACCGCTTTTCCCGGCTTTTGTGATGTGCACGTGCATTTTCGCGAGCCGGGTTTTTCTTATAAAGAAACGATGCATTCCGGTTCGCTTTCTGCTCTGGCGGGTGGATATACCGCTGTATGTACAATGCCCAATCTTAATCCCGTTCCCGATTCCGTGGAGAATCTAAAGATCCAGCTTGATTTGATTCGTGACGGTGCTTTGATCGACGTAATTCCTTACGGCGCAATTACCGTTGGTGAAAAAGGGGAGACCTTGGCGGATCTGGAGGGGATGGCTCCGTTTGTGATTGCCTTTTCTGATGACGGTCGAGGTGTTCAATCTGACGAAATGATGGCAGATGCTATGCGGCGCGCCAAGGCGATGGGCAAGATGATCGTTGCTCATTGCGAGGTCAACTCCTTGCTCCATAGCGGTTATATTCACGAAGGCGAGTACGCCCGCGCTCACGGTCATAAAGGAATTTGCAGTGCCAGTGAATACGAGCAGATCAAACGCGACCTTGAACTGGTTTCCAAAATCGGCTGTTCCTATCACGTTTGTCATATTTCCACCAAGGAAAGCGTTGCTTTGATTCGCGAAGCGAAAAAAGCGGGTCTTGACGTAACGTGTGAAACCGGTCCTCATTATTTGGTCTTGGATGATTCCTGCCTGCAGGAACACGGTAGATTTAAGATGAATCCTCCTCTTCGCGCGAGGGAAGACAGAGAAGCGCTTGTGGAGGGAATTGTCGACGGAACCGTTGATATGATCGCTACGGATCACGCTCCCCACTCTGCGGAAGAAAAATCTAAGGGACTTTCCGGTAGCGCATTTGGTGTTGTGGGTCTTGAAACTGCGCTTCCCGTCGTTTATACACATCTTGTGAAAAAAGGCATTATCTCCTTGGAAAGAATGACGGAGCTATTTTCTACGGTTCCCCGCTCACGATTTGGTTTGCCTTTGAACGGCGACGTGAGCTTTTGGGATCTGGAACAGAAATTCACCGTTGATCCCGAGTGTTTCCTTTCAAAGGGCAAGTCGACGCCTTTTGAGGGAGACGAGCTTTTTGGAGTTTGTCTTGCTACGGTTCACAACGGGAAAACGCTTTATAAAAGATAAAACAGTAACTTTGAATTTGTTTAATTTGTTTGATTTGCGGAGGTAAAAAATGGCGAAACGTACCGACTTGAAGAAAATTTTGATTATTGGCTCCGGTCCTATTATTATCGGTCAGGCTGCAGAGTTTGACTATGCGGGAACGCAGGCTTGTCTGGCATTGAAGGAAGAGGGATATGAGGTTGTACTGTGCAATTCCAACCCTGCTACCATTATGACGGATACCTCGATTGCCGATAAAGTGTATATGGAGCCTTTGACGTTGGAGTACGTTGCAAAAATCCTTCGTTATGAACGTCCCGATGCCATTGTTCCCGGTATTGGCGGTCAGACTGGCTAAGTCGGATCGTAGCCATGTCGTTCTGTGAGCCAAGGAGTTGAGTAGATTTCTTGTCTTCCTAAGACCGCTT
>JAZPZL010000038.1:0-12773 GCA_045544655.1 Eubacteriales bacterium | reverse complement strand
AAGAGGACCCAAGGGAGAAATGTGGCATCTGGAGGACAGCATTCACGAGTTGATTCGTGAAACGGCTGCAATTCTCAGTGAGGACCCGCTTTTCTTCTTGGTGAATTCCTATACCACGGGTCTTTCCGGAAGTGCGGTATCTTATCTTGTCAACGAAGAGGTGGTTTCCCGCTACGGCGGAAAGCTTACCTCGGATGAGGTGGGACTTCTTGTTAAAAGTACGGGGAAATGTCTGCCTTGCGGGTTTGCGACCCGTTGGGAAAAGGAGTAAATGGTTTTGAAGACCGAGAATATTATTGTTTGTGAAAACGTTTCGTTTTCTTACGATACAGAAGATGGTGAAGAGCAGAACAAAGCGGTAAAGAACGTTTCTTTATCCATTGAAAAAGGATCCTTCGTTGCGATTTTGGGTCGCAACGGAAGCGGTAAAAGCACCCTCGCAAAGCTGATGAACGGCATCCTTACCCCTGTAAGCGGTAGGGTTCTTGTGGCAGGATTGGATACGGCAAACGAGGAACAGCTTTTACCGATCCGCCGCCGCGTAGGAATGGTATTTCAGAATCCGGACAATCAGTTGGTATCCAATCTGGTTGAAGAGGATGTAGCGTTCGGTCCCGAAAATCTGGGATTTGAGCCTCAAGAGATCCGCAAACGCGTGGATGAGGCACTTGCTTCCGTAGGGATGACCGAATTTGCCACGCATTCCCCGCATAAGCTTTCGGGCGGTCAAAAGCAGCGTATTGCAATTGCGGGAATTCTTGCGATGAAGCCGGAGTGTATTTTATTTGATGAATCTACCGCAATGCTGGATCCTTACGGTCGAAAAGATATTATGGATACCATTCTCCGATTGAATCGTGAGGAGCATATTACCGCAGTGTTGATTACGCATCATATGGATGAAGCGGTGCTGGCTGACAGAGTGGTCGTTATGGAGCAGGGTCAAATTGTAAAGGACGGTGCGCCCAGGGACGTATTTTCTGACGTTCCCTTTTTGCACGAAACCGGTCTTGATGCTCCTCAGGTTACCGAATTGATCCATCTTCTTTCCGAGGATCCCGCTTTGCGAAGCAAATTTGAATTCCCGAAGGGGATCTTGTCTGAGCAAGAAGCTGCGGACTTTATTATGACTTTGTTTGGAAAAGAGTAAAATGGCAGAAATTAAATTAGAAAACGTTTCTCTTGTCTACGGTAAGGATACTCCCTTTGAGAAGATTGCGCTGAACCGTGTAAACGTGCGATTCACTCCCGGCAGGATTACCGGTATTATCGGACATACCGGTAGCGGTAAGAGCACTCTTGCCCAGCTTCTCAACGGAATTCTGCGCCCTACAGATGGCAAGGTTTTGCTTGACGGTGAAGACTTGTTTGCAGATTCTAAAAAAAGAGTACTTTCCCGTTTTAATGTTGGCTTGGTGTTCCAATATCCCGAGTACCAGTTGTTTGAGGAAACCGTATGGCAGGACATTGCCTTTGGTCCGAAGAATATGAAGAAAAGCGACGAGCAGATCCGCGCTATGGTTGCGGAAGCGGCGCATTTTACAGGGATTGGTCCCGAGCTTATGGATCGCTCTCCGTTTGAGCTTTCCGGTGGTCAAAAGCGACGCGTTGCCATTGCCGGCGTTCTGGCTATGGATCCCGAGGTGATCGTTCTGGATGAGCCTGCGGCGGGTCTTGACCCCGGCGGCAGGGAGGAGATCCTGGGAAGACTCAGAGCCTATCAACGTACGAAGAATAAGACGGTTATTCTGATCTCTCACAGTATGGAGGATATCGCCCGATATGCTGACGAGCTTTTGGTTTTGAAAAACGGTTGTGTTTATGCTCACGATACGGTTGATGCGATTTTTTCCAACGAGATGAATTTTGTTGATAACGGACTTTCTCTCCCTCAGATTTCCAGACTGATCATCGAGCTGCGCCGCCGTGGATTGAAGCTTTCTTCCTCGATCCACACCGTTTCCGATGCCCTCTTTGAAATTAAGCAGCTTTTGATAGGAGGCGAGTGAAATGCTGAAAGATATTACCTTGGGACAGTTTTTTCCCGGAAACAGTCTCCTGCACAAGCTGGATGCAAGATTTAAAATCCTGCTGATGCTTGCCTTCGTCATCCTTGTGTTTTTCGCAAAGAATCTTGTATCTTTTGCTTATCTGTTTGTTTTGGTCGTTGTAATGGCGCTTCTGTCAAAAATCTCTCTGAAGGTTCTTTTGCAGGGACTGAAGCCTATCATTATGATTTCGGTTTTTACCGCGATCATCAATTTGTTTTGGACTGTAGGCGACGATCCCTTGCTTGAGTTTGGATTCATTCGGATCTATTCAGAGGGAATTTGGCGTGCGGTCTATATGATGATCCGAATCGTTTCTCTTGTAATGGGTACGAGTATTTTACTTACCTATACCACGAGCCCGATGGATCTTACCGATGCGTTGGAGACCTTGCTGTCTCCTTTGAAAAAGGTTCGCGTTCCCGTGCACGAGTTTTCCATGATGATGAGCCTTGCGCTCCGCTTCGTTCCTACTTTGATCGAAGAGACAGAGAAGATTATCAACGCGCAAAAGGCTAGAGGAGCTGATTTTGAAAGCGGCAATCTTCTTTCCCGTGCAAAAGCCTTGATCCCCATTTTAATTCCTTTGTTCGTTTCCTCGTTTTCCCGCGCTACGGATCTTGCAGTAGCTATGGAGTGCAGATGCTACGTCGGCGGGGATGGCAGAACGCGTCTGAGGGTAATGCGTTTTACAGCTCGTGACGTTTTGGTTTTCCTGTTCTTTCTCGCTTTGTTTGCGGGGATCCCGCTTTTCTCGCTGATTTCTTTGCCCTTCGGTGCTTTGATATGAATCGAGTGAAAATTACCTTATCTTACGAGGGAACTCTGTTTCACGGATGGCAGATTCAACCCAATGATCGCACGGTGCAGGGGGAAGTGCAAAATGCCTTGTCTCAACTGTTCGGCACCGATATTCAAGTCTTCGGATGCAGCAGGACCGATGCAGGCGTTCACGCCAGAAACTTCGTTTGCCACGCGGATCTTCCCAGACCGTTCCCTTTGGATAAGTTGCCGTTTGCTTTGAATGCCATCTTGCCCTCTGACGTTGCAATTAAAAAAGCAGAGTCCGTTTCCGAGGATTTTCACGCCAGGTTTTCATGCACGGGGAAAACGTATTCGTATTATTTGCTTAATGCGCGGATTCGTGACCCCTTTGAAAAGCATCGCGCCGGCTTTTGGCCTACGCCTTTGAATGCGGAGCGTATGGACGTATTCGCGAAGCAGTTTGTGGGTCAGCACGATTTTGCGGCTTTTATGGCAACCGGTTCCGTGATTGAGGATACCGTGCGAAAAATCGTATCGTTTGACGTTAAGCGTGAAGGGAATATGATCATTTTCACCGTTTGCGGAAACGGTTTTCTCTACAACATGGTCAGAATTATGGTTGGAACGTTAATTTATGCAGATTTGGGCAGACTTGACAGAAGTATAGTGGATATTATTGCATCTAAGGACAGGACTTTGGCGGGAATCACCGTACCCCCTCAGGGATTGTATTTGGAACAACCCTATTTTGAACCCATTGATTAAACGTTGTTTACTTGTTTAAAATAACAGAAAGGAGATTTTCGTGGGAAGAAGAAAAGAGAACGGAGATACACGATCTGAAAAAAACGCAAAGAAATTCCGTTTTTATAAGTTTGTAACCGTGACGGTTCTTGTCTTGTTTCTTTTGGGAGGCTTTTTGCTTTTTGAAAACGAGATTACCATCGAGAATTTAAGATATATGGTGAAGTATCTTGATTTTTCCTCTTCCGGTGCTTTTTCCGAAGAATCCGTCATTTATTATAACGCGGACACGGGCAATGACTTTCGTGTGTTTCGCGGAGATCTCGCTTTGATCAACCCGAGCGGCGTCACTTTGTATGATCGACTTGGAAGCGCTGTTATGACCGATACCTACAATATGACCAAGCCCACAGGAGTGTGCGGTGATAAGTATCTGGCAATTTATGATCTTGGAGGTCATAACGTAAGAGTATACAATTCCTTTTCGTTGCTTTTTGAGAAGTCTTTTCGGTATCCTGTTCAAGCGGTTTCCATCAATTCCGACGGTGCTTTTTGTGTAGTAACCGCAGAAAAAAATTACCGTTCCGCCGTTTTTGTATACGATCGTGATTTTGAAGAAACCTATCGGTGGCTTTCCTCCGATAAGCTTGCGCTGGGAGCATTCCTTTCCGATCGGGATGAACTTTCTATTTCTACCATACAGGTGATCAACGGGGAACTGGTTTCCGAGCTCATCGAATTGAAGATCGGTGAGAAAAAAACGGTTTCTACTTTTTCACTTCGAGGTGAGCTGCCTTTGATGCATCGTATGGAGCGCCAAAAAGCTTTTCTCGTTACGGATTTGGGCTTCCATATTCTTAAAAAAGGTGAATCTGTGGCATCAGGAAAATTCGTACAGGGAAGTCTTTTGAAGGTCGCTCTCGGCGAAAACAGAATTGCCGTTTTATGCGATGAGCTTTCCGTTGGTGTGAATTACAAGCTGTCTATATATAATGAAAAAGGAGAAGAATTGCGCACCCACAAGTTTTCCGAAACGATTCGCGATCTCAAGGTTTATGATGATTCGGTGTACGTTTTGACACATACGGAGCTTTATGTTTTCACGGAAGGTCAGGAGATGCTAACCATACCTTTGGAGGGTGAGTATTCAAACGTTGGCGTACTGGCGGAAAACTGTGTAATTCTTTGCGGCGACACTCAGGCTAATATACACATTTTAAAACGGTGAGTGAGGTTGTTATGAATATTCTCGTTGATTTAATTTTGGTTTTGATCATTCTTTTTTGTGCATGGTACGGTCATAGAAAAGGATTGATTCTCAGCTTTTTCAATTTCTTCGGTGGATTGATCAGTTTTTTTCTCGGTTCGTTTCTTGCCCGCCCGCTCGGTACTTATATTTCCGATTCTATTTTGAAGCCTTTTCTAACTGATAGCATTTCCAAGGCATTTCGTGAATTTTTGGCTGAGCGTGCTTCCGAAGCTGGTGGTGAAGTGCTTCCTTCAGCCGTGGATTTTTTCCGTGGTTACGGTTTGGATCAACCGTCGCTTCAAAGCTTTTTTCAAAATGCGGAAAATAACGTGGATGAATTCATCGAGTCTTCCACTTCCGCCGTTGCGAATCCTTTGTCTGAATCACTTGGATTCGGCATCGCTTTGATCGTTCTTTTTGTTATCTTCTTCTTTCTGTTCAGATATGTTGTTAAGGTTTTCGATTTGGTTGCAAAACTCCCCCTTTTGAATTTTGCGAACCGTTCCCTTGGCTTTTTGTTCGGTATTAGCTACGGTATACTTCTTTCTACTGTGTTTTCTGCTGTTCTCGTTGTAGCTGAACCCTTATTGGTGAATAGCGACGTGCCGCTTTTAGCTTCGTTTTCCATTGAGGAAACATACGTTGCAAAGTATTTATCTGCGGTTTTAAAACTCTTCTTTTAAAATTTGAAAGGTATCCCATTATGAAAAAATTTCGTGCAAATCAAATACCGAATTGTATTTCGGTTTTTCGGATCATTTTGATTCCTCTCTACGTTCTTCTCTTTTTCGAAGTAATTCAATTGTTTTCCTTAAAGCCCCTTGTTGCGGCAGGCTTCGTTTTTATACTTGCCGGGATCAGTGATGCAGTTGATGGCTTTTTGGCAAGGCATAACCATTGGATCACTGACGTCGGCAAACTCCTCGATCCTCTTGCGGATAAGCTTTTGGAAGTTGTCGTATCGATTTGTCTGGCAATCAAATTCGGTGGTCCTTTTACGATTCTTTCCACGATCATCGTTTTTAAAGAGATCGTTATGATCGTAGGCGCATACCTGATTATGTCAAAAAGCAAGGTCTACGTTTCTTCCGTTTGGTGCGGTAAGCTTGCAACCGTGGTTTGGTACGTTCTTTTATGCGTCGTCCACTTTTTCCCTGCGGCCGAGGCAAACTTATTGCTTTCGTATTTTTTGTGCATCGTTTTGATTTTATTTATGAATTTGGCTTTCGTCGTTTATGCATTTAATTACGCATCTCAGATCCAGTCAACGAAAGATGCCATTTTCAAAAAGGATCGTAAATAATTGTCTTATTAAAAGGTAAGGTTTGATAATGAGAAAATGTTCGCGCTGCAATAAAAGACCGGCAGTAATTTTTATTAACGAGATCAAAGGAGATAAGGTTACCTCCAAGGGGCTTTGTTTTCATTGTGCAAAAGAATTGAATATTAAGCCCTTTTCCGACTACATTGAAAAAATGGGGATTCGTGAAGAGGATATGGATACACTGGAGCAGCAGATGAGCCAGATGCTTGGTGGTGCTGAGGACGGGGAGGAAGGAATGTTCCCCGGTGATCTCGGATCTCTTTTCGGGGGCGCTATGATGCCCGTATCGGAAGACGATTTGGATGAGCCTCATGAAAATGAAAAGAAGGATACTTCTGAAAAAAAGAAAAAAAAGCACGGAAAGATGCTGGATGGCTACTGTATCAACCTGACGAAACGTGCTTCCGAGGGAAAGCTTGATCCCGTAATCGGACGAGATGTTGAATTACAGAGAGTGATCCAAATTTTGTGTCGAAGACAAAAAAATAATCCCTGTTTGATCGGAGAACCCGGTGTTGGCAAAACTGCGATCGCAGAGCTTCTTGCCCAAAGCATCGTTTCCAAAAACGTACCGGTGAGACTGCGTGACAAAGAGGTCTTTTTGTTGGATTTAACCGCTTTGGTCGCGGGAACACACTTCCGCGGTCAATTTGAAAGCAGAGTGAAAAGCCTCGTTGACGAGGTGAAAAAGCTTGGCAATATTATTCTGGTGATCGATGAGATCCATACCATCGTTGGCGCCGGTGATTCCGAAGGCGGTATGAGCTGTGCCAACATTTTGAAGCCTGCGCTTTCCCGCGGTGAGATTCAGATCATTGGCGCAACGACCCTTGCAGAGTACCGTAAATATATTGAAAAGGATCAGGCACTTGAGCGTCGATTCCAGCCTGTTATGGTGGATGAGCCTACCGTTCAAAAGACCATCGAGATTTTGAAGGGCATAAAGAAGTATTACGAGAGCTTCCACGGCCTTTCTGTGCCCGATTCCATCCTTCGCACAACAGTAAATTTGTCCGAACGGTATATTACGGACCGATTTTTGCCGGACAAAGCGATTGATATTCTCGATGAAGCCTGCGCAAAAAAAGCGATTGAAAGTGACGTTATCAACCGTCTTGACGAGCTTGAATGGGAATTGGGTAAGATTCGCAAAGAAAGAGATGCGCTTACGGAAGGCTCTGAATTGGACGATTCCGTTTACGCTCGCCTTGCTGAGCTTCGCACCTCTGAGCTGCGTAAGCAAGAGGAATTTGAAACCTTATCCAAGAAAAGAGACGATATTTGTTTGACTCTGGAGGATATTGCTCTTGTAATTGAGTCCTGGACGGGGATCCCCGCCTCCAACGTTTCCGAAAATGAATTTGAAAAAATCACGGGCCTTCGTGATAAGCTTCAGGAAGCGATTATCGGTCAGGATAAGGCGATCGACGCAGTTTGCCGTGCGATCAAAAGACATCGCGCCGGAATTTCCATCAAAAAGAAGCCTGCCAGCTTTATTTTCGCAGGTCCAACCGGCGTTGGAAAGACGGAGCTTGTAAAACGCCTTGCTGCTACGCTTTTTGATTCTACCGAATCCTTGATCCGATTGGATATGACGGAATTTATGGAGAAGCATTCCGTATCAAGAATTATCGGATCACCTCCCGGTTACGTAGGATATGATGATGCGGGACAGCTTACGGAAAAAATTCGCAGAAAGCCCTATTCCGTCGTTCTGTTTGACGAGATCGAAAAAGCTCATCCCGACGTTTTGAATATTCTTTTACAGATTTTGGATGATGGACGTGTTTCCGATGCCCACGGTAAGGAAATAAATTTTGAAAATACCGTAATCATTATGACCACCAATGCGGGAAGTCGAATTGCTTCCGGTGTCAGTGGCTTTGGTCATCGTTTGGATGAAGCTGAAGAATCACGTACGATGAAGGGCTTGGAAGGCTTTTTGAAGCCTGAGTTTATTAATCGTGTGGATGAGATCATTACGTTTTCCCATCTGACTCCTGAGAATTTTCAGGAGATCGCCCGTCTTCGTCTTGCTGAGCTTTCTCAAGGCCTTGGGGAAAAGGGAATTGCACTTCATTATCAAGATGATGTGTGTGATTATATCGGCAGAAAATCCTACAGCGATAAATACGGAGCAAGAAATATGGCTCGTTTCATTCAAAGCAATTTGGAGGATAAGATTGCCGATCTTCTGGTTCAGGATCGATCCTTCAAAATTTTTGGAATCTTGCTTTCCGTTGAAAATGATGAAATAAAAATCACGTTACAAAAAGAGGAAGAATGAATTTATTGGAAGTAGGTCTAGACAAGCTTCTCGAGGTTCTCGGAACTGATCCGGAGCTTGGCTTGACCGGAGAACAAGTGTCAAATAACCGAAAAGAATTCGGTGAAAATGTTCTCTTTGATAAAAAGAATACCGTCTTCGGTCTTCTGAAAAAGATGTTTGGCGATATTATGATGATCCTGTTTCTCTTGATCAGCGTTTTTGATTATTTGGAAACAGGGGATTCGGCAAGTCTTTTTGCTGCCATAACGGTTGCCGTTCTCTTTGCAGGTTTTGTTCTGTGGACGCACCTTTACGTGAAAAAAGTAAATAACAGGATCTCTAAGTATTCTCAAAGCAAATTCCACGTGAGAAGAGCCGGTCGTATATGTTCGATTTCCAAAAATGAACTGGTTCCCGGTGATATTCTAATTCTGGAGCGAGGAGACGTTGTTCCTTGTGACGGAATTATCTTGCGCCACAGTGCTTTGAAGATTCTGGAAGCGGGGGTAACCGGGCGTCGAGTTCCCGTATTCAAAAGAAGTCATGATGAAGTTGAGGAAAACAGCTTTCCTTATTTTGAATGTATTCTTTTTGCCGGAAGCGTTATACTTCAAGGTTCCGTGAAGCTGTTCGTTTGCAATACGGGTAAGAATATCTTTGATGTTCAAAATCAAACGGTTTCCAGACAAAATACGGTTTTGCCCAAGATTTACGTGACGGCTATGGAGCTGAAAAAACAAATTTCCATGATTTGGGTCGTCATTTCTTTGTTTTTGTTTGCTTGGGGCGTATTTTGCGGAATAAAGGTGTTTGATGCGTTCTACTTCGTATCTGCGATGGTTGTTGCGGCATTCCCCGATGCAATGGAGCATCTTTGTGATCTTGCTCTGGCTTATATGACAAAGCACCTTCTTGCCGAAGGGGTCGTGCTTCGCAATGCAGGCGCCGTGGATCTTCTCTGCGATGCAAACAGCGTTTTCGTGAATTCAGGCGACTATTTGTTTTATTCGCATCCAATTGCAAATTCCTTCTATCTTGGTCAGGAGTGGTACGATTTTAAAACCGATCCGAAAAGATCGATTCCACTTCTTGAAAATTTACTGCTTTCTCAGAACCGGAAGAAATATTTTCAAGGAAAGCAAGATGAATGGAACGTGGAACGTGCTTTGCTTTCTGCTGCTGCCTCTGTAGGCATTCAAAAGACGAAGCTTTCCAAAAAGTTTCTTTCAATAAATCATTATGATTTTGATCCAAGGTATGGGTATGCTTGCTCGCTGGTGATGCAAAACGGAACGTATCGCTTGATTATACGCGGAAATCCGAATTCCGTTCTGTCTGCTTGCGGCGAGATCTGGCGTGAGGGGGAATGCGTTCCCATCAACGAATCCGTACGTTCCGCTTTGCGCGGTCAGTGCCGTCATCTGGCGGGAATGTGTGAACGCATTGTGGCTGTTGCCGTAATGAATATTTCTTCGCCCTCCACGGGTGACCAGCGTTCTCTTTGCCGCGGAATGACCTATTTGGGAATGTTTGGCTTGTCTACGCCCGTCAGCGCTGCTGCAGCCAATGCCGTAAGCACCTGTCAGAAATCGGGGATTCAGACCTATCTTCTGACGGATGATTATCCGGAAACCGTATCTGCATTATCAAAATCCGTTTCCATCATCGGTCCCGAAGATTATCAGCATGCGCTTTCATACGGTACATACGAGCGTATGGATCGCGGAATATTTGTTGCCGATATTGAAAAGTATAAGGCGTATTGCGGCTTCCCGGTGGATGAAAAGCAAAACATAATCCGCTATCACAAAGACAACGGTAATATCACCGTCGCAATGACCAGTGGCGTTTTGGATGCTCTGCCTCAGATGGAATCAGACATTTCCATCGTGAGTATCAATGAAAAGCTGAATGCCGTTCGTCTGAATTCCGATCTTCTGGTAAAAGAAAAGCGGTTTGAGTTGGTGCCGTTCTGTATCAATTGGGCAAGGATTTTTTATCGGAATATCGTTCATATTATGCAGTACGTTTTGTTACTTCAAGTTACCTTGGGTGTTTCGGCATTCATCGGTTTTTCCGCAAATCATTCCGCGCCGTTTGATAAGATTCCAATGCTTATTATGGGAGTCTGTGCTTGTATTCCTGCCGGTATCAATTTGATTTACCGTTCTCCGGGACCGAATCTTGAGGATAACGTTGAGGTCTTGCGTGAAGACAGAGTTGCATCCCTGCAGGCTTTGATGATTGTTCCGATTGTTGTGGGTGTTACACAAGCTCTTGCCGTGATGCTTTCCAGACAAATTGCCCTTTTTTCTACGGAAAATGCAATTTCAGCTTCTATAGCGGCAATGATTACCTTCGTTTTATCCGCTTTCTTTTCTTCATTGTCTCTGAAGTTTGATTCACTATTATTTGAGAATCTGAAAGAGGTTGGAAGGGTAGGGGTGTTTTCGTTTTTATCTTGTGTTCTCACTTTGATTGCAATTACCCTCACGCCCTTGAAAAACATTTGGCAGGGGAATTCCGTTGCGGAATTTCTCGGATTCTGGCAATTGGCTTCTGCATTTTTGCTCTCGTTTTTACCGATGGCAATGCTGGAGTCGATCAAATTGTTTAAAAAGAATGATTCCGCTTCCAAGCGTGATTCATAATATTTGAAAGGAGAAAAAAACATGACTTCTGTAACGAAAGAAACCATTATCGGTGATATTCTGGATGCAGATCAGGGCACCGCTCAATTCTTTTTTGAAATTGGTATGCATTGCCTTGGTTGTCCCGCTTCCCGTGGCGAGTCCATTGCTCAGGCTTGTGCTGTCCATGGAACCGATGCTGACGCTCTGGTTGAAAAGATCAATGCTTATCTCGCAGCAAAGTAATTCGGCTGCAAAGCAAACGACCCTTTCATTAAGGCTTTCCGCAATTGCGGAAAGCCTTCCGATGGGAGGCGTGATTTGCGACGTTGGTTCCGACCACGGCGCATTGCCCTTGCATTTGCTGAGTTCCGGAAAATGCAAATCGGCAATTGTGACGGATCTGAATGAAAAGCCATTGGAGCGCGCAAAGGAGAATTTGCGCGAGGCAGGCGTTCTTGAAAAAGCTTCGTTTGTTTTAACAGACGGAATCGAAGCGGTTCTCCCATTAAAGCCGGATGCTTTTGTTATTGCGGGAATGGGCGGAGAAACGATTTTGGGAATCCTGGACAGAGGCTTAAAGCAAATCCCCGTGGGAACTCAATTCTTTTTACAGCCAATGACGAAAGCTGCGGCTCTTCGTCACTTTTTGTATGAAAACGGCTTTTTCGTGTGTGATGAAAAGGCGGTGTATGAAAACGGCAAATTTTTCCTGGTCATTCAAGCGGTTTACGACGGTATCTCAAGATCGTGTGATCGGCTTGTATACGAATACGGTGAATTCTTGCCAAAGAATAAAAATGAAATTATCAGAGCGTTTTTTGCGTCGAAGCTGTCTTCCTTGGTCGCGGTGATCGAAGGGAAGATGAAGGCGGGTGCCTCTTGCGAAGGTGAAATTCAAAAACGCGATTTTCTTTTAAATCTTTTGGAGGATATGGATGAAAATAAGAGAGATTGAGGCATATTTTGAAACGTTGTATCCCGAAGCAAATAAATGTGAATGGGATAACGACGGTCTTTTGCTTTGTCCGGATCGCGATGGGGAAGTTGAAAATGTGCTTGTTTGTCTTGACGTGACCTTTCCTGCCATTGAAGCGGCAAAGGAACGAGGATGCGAGCTTATTATCAGTCATCATCCTCTGATTTTCTCCCCGGTGAAGTCCATTACGGAGGATTCGATCGTCGGTCAGAAAATCCTCTTGTTACTTGAGGCGGGTATATCTCTTTTGTCCTTGCATACCCGTTTTGATGCCGCAGTGGGCGGGCTGAACGATGCTTTTGGGAAAGATCTTGGTGTTTTTCCGGATCATGACGTGATTTTGTTGCCCAATGAGCCTCGTATCGGCGGCGTTGGGGATTTGCCTGACAAGCTTTCTCCCTCCGAGTTTGCCGAGCACGTTTCCGAGGTTTTGGCTTCCCCGGTAAAACTGTATTCTGCCGAGATGGATATTTCTCGAGTCGGCTTTTGTTGCGGTTCGGGAAAAGATCTTGTTCTTCCCAGCTTACTGGCCGGTGCAGATGCTTTTGTTGGCGGGGATATTTCTTATCACGTTGCCTTGGATGCTGTGGAACGGGGGATGACTGTCATCGATTGCGGGCACTTTGCATCGGAGAAGAAGGCTGTTGCGATCTTTACCGATTGTATCCATGCCTTGTCCAACGAAATGAACGTGTATCCTCATTATGAAGAACTGGGCGGCGAAATAGTCAAATATTTTTAAATTTTTTTGTACAATTAGCACAA
>JAZPZL010000037.1:0-16143 GCA_045544655.1 Eubacteriales bacterium | reverse complement strand
TGAAACAAATGTAAGAATACCGTAGCAAAGCCACTGGTGCCGCCCGTGGAAATTTTGAAGGGAGCGAGAAAGAAGTCGATGGCAAACGCCATGATCATTGAGCCGAGCGCGATGAAAACGTAATCCAAAATTCTTTTTTTCATAAATACCCCTTGACTTTTCCTTTTGTTATGCTACAATTCTATTGTAATTTTATGACCGATTCAAGTCAAAATTCACAATATTACAGTCATTTTTTGACTTTTGCAGGAGCGATATGAAGGCAGAATTCAACATCGAACGTGAAAAACAAAATTTGCTGTTTTACGAGGAAAGCATCAACGATGCCGCGCCCATTGCCTTTCATTCTCAGGTGGAGCTGTTCTTCGTGGACGAAGGAGAAATGGTGGCAACCGTGGGACAACGGCAAAAGCTTTTGAAGGCGGGAGAGATGGCAGTCTCCCTCAGCTTTGAGGCGCACGCGTACTACACGCCCGAGTCTTCCCGCTCCACGGTACTGATCATCCCTACCTATCTTTGTCCGGAATTCATCGAGAAAACGGGAGGAAAACACGCAACGAATCCCTTCGTAACCGACACTGCGATAGTTTCAGAGATCCGTGATCTGATCTCCCGCTTGAACCGATGTGAGGATTCACCTCTGGAATTGAAGGGCTATCTTTATCTGATCCTGGGCAGAATTCTTCGGGAGCTTCCCTTGGAAGAAGGGGGACACGAAATGGAGCCTTCCCTCTCCTCCCGTCTGCTTCTCTACATCAACTCCAATTTTCAAAAGGATATTACCCTCACTTCCATTGCGGAGGAATTCGGCTATCACCCCAGCTATCTTTCCCGCTATTTCAAGGCAACCTTCCGTATGGGGCTGAACCAATATCTGACCACCGTGCGATTGAAAAACGCTATACTTCTGATGAACAAAAAGAATCCCCGACACAATCTTACCTATTGTGCCCTGGAAAGCGGCTTTCATTCCCTCCGCACCTTTCACCGCGCCTTTTTAAATGAATTCGGAATGTCCCCCAAGGAGTACCTGAAATCCCTTCCTCCTGAGGAGATCATTTCCATATAAGAAAAAATCCGCTTCGATGAAGCGGATTTTTTTCGTTTAGTCGATGTTTTTCGTGGCGATGATGTCGGCACCGAAGACGTCTGCCAGAAGAACGTCGCCGATGGCGATGGGAGCCTTTGCCGCGGCACCGCGGATCATTTTCATAGCCTCGAACATGCTCTCCTTGGGAATGGGAGCGGAGGTCTTGACGCTGACCATGGTATCCTCGCGGTTCTCCACGCGGATAAAGGAGGTCACGGTACGGGTGGGATGGGTACATTCCTCAATGGCGTACTTTTCCCCTCTGGGACAAACGTTGCCCAGAACCTTAAGTCCGTCGGCAGTGTCTTCAACGGTCAGTCCACAGCCTCTGGGGCAAATGATACAGGTGATATTTCTCATTTTACTTCCTCCAAGCTAACCGTGATCTCTTCGCCCTGCAGGGGGAAGAGTTCTTCTTTCAAGGTGATCTTTTCCATTTCACCGGGAGCAACGCGGGGTCTTACCGCAGTTGCCAAAACGGTGTCACCGCACTTAGCGGTCAGTCTGACCTTACCGAGAGGCGCGGATACGCGGAAATACAGATCGATCTTCTGCGCCTTTTCGCTATGGATCCGCTGAGGAAGCACGTAACGAACGCCCTCGCCGGGCTTCACTGCGATGGTGTTTCCTTGCTCGGTCTCGCCCTTCGCATACTTTGCAGCGGCAATACCTGCGATCTCACCTTCGTCGGAAACGAAGTCTACCAGGTCGTGAACCTGAAGCACGTTACCGCAGGAGAAGACACCGGGAATGGAGGTCTGGCGGTTTTCATCTACCAAAGCACCGCTGGTCACGCGGTCCATTTCGATTCCCGCGGTCAAGGTCACCTCGTTTTCGGGGATCAGACCTACGGAGAGAAGCAGAGTGTCACAGGGAATGAAGCGTTCGGTTCCCTCTACCGCACGGCGGTCGGGACCTACCTGAGCAATGGTAACGCCCTCCAGACGCTCTCTGCCGTGAATTTTGGCCACGGTGGTGGACAGATAGAGCGGGATCCCGAAATCCTCCAGACACTGGACGATGTTACGGGTAAGTCCTCCGGAATAGGACATCAATTCGCAAACGGCTTCTACCTTGGCGCCCTCCAGAGTCATTCTGCGCGCCATAATCAGACCAATGTCACCGGAGCCGAGAATGACGGCACGCTTACCCACGGAAAAGCCTTCAATATTCATCAGTCTCTGGGCGCAGCCTGCACTGTACACGCCTGCGGGACGGTCACCAGGGATGCCGATGGCACCGCGGCTTCTTTCGCGGCAACCCATTGCCAAGATCACGCTTTTCGCCTTGATGGATTGGTAGCCGTCTCTACCCTGGAAGGTAACCACCTTATCGGGAGTGAGAGAAAGAACCATGGTCTCGGAATAGACCTTGACGCCTCTTTCTTTCACCATTTCCTCGTATACTGCGGCGTATTCGGGACCGGTCATTTCCTTACCCATTTTGTGCAGACCGAAGCCTGCGTGGATGCACTGCATCAAAATACCGCCCAGACGGGGGTCACGGTTGAGAATTACTACGTCGCGGCAGCCTGCATCATAAGCCGCAACTGCGGCAGCCATACCTGCGGGGCCGCCACCGATTACAACGATATCGTGTTCAGTCATCTTACCCTCCTTACAGCGTTCCGTCCAGGAATTTGCTGGTCTTACCGTTTTTGGTTACCTCTTCCATAGGAATACCTCTCTCCTCGGAGATGAGTCGCATTACCACGGGCATACAGAAGCCACCCTGGCATCTGCCCATACCGCCACGGGTACGGCGCTTGATGCCGTCCACGTCGCTTGCAGGGGGATTCTGACGGAGGGCAAAGCGCATCTCACCTTCGCTGACCGTCTCACAACGGCAAACGATACGACCGAATTCGGGATGCTCCTGAATGTAAGCATTCTTTTCCTCTGCGCTCATTTTTGCAAAGAAGCGGGGATCCTGACGGGTGGGACAGAAATCGGGATTGGGAACCAGCTCCAGTCCCGCATTTTCAAGAAGCTTTACTGCCTCCTTGGCAATGGCAACTGCGGAGGTCAGACCGGGAGAGTCGATGGCGCCGAGATGGATCAGACCGGGTACCTTACGGCTTTCCTCAATGATAAAGTCTCCGCTCTTTACGGAAGCACGGACACCGGAGAAGGAGGTGATGCGGGAGCCTACCCAAAGGGAAGGAACGCTCTTCTTACCCAGGCGCTCTGCCATGGCAAGTCCCTCTTCCGTGGTCTCCACGTGCTCGGGAGACTCTACCTTGATGGCGGTGGGGCCTACCAGGATATTACCGTGAGCAGTGGGAGAAACCAGAATTCCCTTGCCTTCCTCGGAGGGAACCTGGAAAATGGTGTGAGAAACCAAGCCGTTCTGGCTCTTATCCAGAAGGTGATATTCACCTGCGCGGGGGATGATCTCAAAAAACTTGTCCCCTGCCATTTCTGCGATCTTATCGGAATAAGCACCTGCGGCATTCACCAGATAGCGTGCGGAAACCCTTTCCCCGTTCTTTGCAGTCACGGTGAACACGCCGTCCTTCTTTTCAATGGCGCAAACCTCAAAATTCAGCTTCAGCTCTACGCCGTTATCCATCGCATTTCCCACGGCGGCAATGGTCATACCGTAAGGACAGATAATACCTGCGGAGGGAACGCGCAAAACGGAAGTGATCGCCTCGGAAAGGTTGGGCTCCAGGGCACGCGCCTGGTCTCCCGTCAGAACCTCCATTCCCTTTACGCCATTGGTGATACCGCGGTCGTAAAGCTCCTGCACGGTCTTATCCTCCTTCTCACCGAAGGCACAGATCATAGAACCGTTGCGGACGTAGGACACGTTCAGCTCGTCTGCCGCTTCATACAAAAGGGGCACGCCCGCCATATTCATCTTTGCTTTCAGAGTGCCGGGTTCGGGGTCGTAACCACCGTGGATAATACCGCTGTTTGCCTTGGAGGCACCTGCGGCTACGTCGTTTGCCTTTTCCACCAAACAAACGTTCAGCTTGTATCGGGCAAGCTCGCGGGACAAGAGTCCGCCGATAACGCCTGCGCCGATGACGATCACATCTTTCATACGCTCTCCTTTTTCATTTATAAAAAAAATAAAGGAAGGACCTGACGGATATCTCACCGCCTTAGATCCTTTCCTCTTCATTCTCTACTCGGAATATTCAGTTTACTGATACCAAAGCTCTTCCTTACCCGTGGAAACGGCAATGGCGCCGCTCTGCAAGGCCTCCATGACCTCCGCCTTGGTTTCGATCAGACCGCCTGCGATCAAGGGAACGGAAACCTCTCGGGAAAAGCGGGAGATGATCTTCCCGATCACACCGGGCAGAATCTCGATAATATCGGGGTCGGAGGAGTCCAACACCTCTTCAATCCCGGCAACACCCTGAGAATCGTAAACGAAAAAGCGTTGCACGGTCACAAGACCCATTTCCTTGGCAAAACGGAGCAGGGATGGCTTGGTACTGATAACGCCGTCCACACCGATCTTGCTCAAAAAGGCAACTCCCGCGCGATCACGGGCGATCCCTTCGGAAAGGTCGATATGCACCAGCAGTCTCTTCCCCGCCCGGTGGGCACTTTCCACCCGATCCTTCACCGTCAGAATGTGGCTATGAAACAAAAAGATCATATCCACGGGTGAGACAAGGGCGGCTTCAAAGCCTTCGTCCCGAACTGCCGCAATCACGGGAGACGCTTCCAAGGAATCAAAAATCTTTGAATTCAAGCTTCAATCCTCCGTGGTAAAAAAATAGCAAAAGAACGCAGGTAGCCATTCTTTTGCTATACTCTTTATCTCTACCCTACAATTTATCACAAAAGAACTTAAAAGTCAAGTAATTGGGAAAAATCGTCGATATAAAAATCACAAATTGCACGGATCTGCTCCGTATATTCCTCTGAAGAAGCATCGTAGACACCGCAAACGGGCATATTCGCGCTCTTTGCCGTCTTATCCGCATTGAAATTATCATCCAGGAAAAGAACCTTGTCCACGGTACTTCCCATCTTTTCAGCCGCCATACGGTAGATCTCGGGATCCGCTTTGGTGGTAAAGAAATCGTCGCAGGACCACACGTTGTCAAACAGATCAAACAATCCCAGACGCTTCAGGCAGGCATCCAGGGTCACGTGGGGACTTGCAGTCAAAACGTTGAGAGACGCGCCTTTTTCCTTCAGCGCCTTCAAGGTGCTTTCCACGTTGTTTTTCGCGGGAATCCGGTACCAATAAGCCTCCAGAAGATACTCCTTCATCCTTTCGATCAGGTTTTCCTGGGTATCGGGAACGCCCATTTTCTCCACGTAATACTTGGAAGTGCCGATGGTTCCCAAGGGGGTAATGATCTTGATGAGATCCGGTCCGTAGGAAATGCCGTAATCGTCCAGGATGCGCTTCATTGCGGCACAGTAGGCGGGCATGGAATCCACCAGCGTACCGTCAAAATCAAAGAGATAGGTATCAAAATATTGCATTTGCTTTTCCTCAAGCTTTCTTCAATTCAAAGGTATGGGTATTCCCCTCTTTTTTCTCGGCAAGCAGAGTCATTCCGGGAAATTCAAAGCTTCTCTCCATTTCCTCGGGAAGGGTCACGCAATAGGTGAAGATCTCTCCTTTTTTCTCCCATTCCACCTCAATTCTGCCCTTTACGGAATCGTAGTAACCGCGGGCGGAGGTAATGGAACCGTCGTGGCAGAAATAAGGAACGAGTTCAACCTTTGCAAAGCCGGGGGAAGCCGCGCGGAAGCCAAGGACGTATTCGTACATCCACTCGGTACAGGAGCCGAAGGAATAGTGGTTGAAGGAATTCATTCCGTCACGGATGCCCCGCTCCTCGGTATAGCTGTCCCAATGCTCCCAGATGGTGGTGGCACCGTTGACCACGGAATAGCCCCAGCCGGGATACTGATCGCTGGTGATCAGACGGTACGCAATATCCGACAGACCCACGTCGCAAAGGGTGGGCAGAAGGAAGCGAACGCCCAAAAAGCCGCAAGTCAGTTTGCCGTCATCCTCACGGAACTTGCGCTCCAGATGCTCACGGGCGGACTGCTTTGAAATAAAGCCGAATTTGTAGGCGATGACGTAGCAGGTCTGGGTATCGCTTGAGATCCTGCCGTCTGCGTCCACGAAGGCCTCGGCAAAAGCTTTTTTGATCTTCTCGTACAGTGCCTCGTAGCGAGGTACCTCAAAATCCCCTACGGCTTTACCCAGCTCTGAGCAAATGAAGGCGGCGTGACCGTAGTAGAGCGTGGAAAGCATATCCTTATCCGTTTCATTGCCCAAGGAGAGCCAATCTCCGTAGGTCTTGCCCACCAGTCGGCGGACACCGTCGGGAGAGGTGCTTTCGTAATAATCCAGCATTCTCTTGATGGCGTACAGATTGTTGCGGATGATCATCTTATCGCCGTAGGTACGGTAGTGGCAATAAGGAATCTCCGCAATGGCTTCGCACCAGCCTGCGGAAGGACCGAAGCACACGTAATGATAGAAGCCGATATGGGGCAAGGGCGCAACACCGGGAACGATGCCGTTGCCAAGCTGAGCTTCACGAACGTCGGTCAGATACTTCTCGTAAAACTCCTTGCTGTCCATATTATACATGGCGCTTTGGCAGAAGATCTGGGCATCGGCAGTCCATCCAAGGCGCTCGTCACGCTGAGGACAGTCGGTGGGGATGCCCACGAAATTATCCCGCTGGCTCCAGAGAGCATTCTGATAAATGCGGTTTACCAAGGGATTGGAGCAGGAAAATTCACCGCTTACGGGAAGGTCGGTATACATCGCCTCCGCCGTAACGGACAGGACCTCTACCTCTCCCTCCGTTTCAATTTCCGCATAGCGGAAGCCGTGGAAGGTAAAGATGGGGCGAAATTCCTCCACACCCTCTCCGGAAAGGATATAGGTATCGGTCGCCTCCGCCTTTCTCAGATTTTCCGTATAGACCTTACCGTCTACGAACAGTTCTCCGTGGCGCAGGGTGACCTTAGCGCCGCTTTTTCCCCGGAGGGTCAGACGGAGAACGCCGGAAATATTCTGAGAAACGTCGTAATACTGGATATTCCCTTCCCGCTTCATCAGGCTCGGCTTGAACACGTGCTTTACGCGAATGGGGGGAAGGGTCGCCTCCTCCAGATAAATATTGCGGGGGAAGCGGAAGGGATCAAGCTCAGGCTGATCCCAGTCGGAATCATCGTAATCGGGAGCGGAGAAATTGCCAAGGCTCATACGGTGATCCACGTATTCACCCATATAAATATCGGTGCGGCGGATCTCGCCCTGGGTACATTTCCAGCTTTCATCGGTATTGATGCGCTCTATTTCTCCGTTTTCATATTCCAGAACGATCTGCGCACAAAGGAAAATCCGATCGGAATAGCTGGTACGCTTAAAGGTGGCGTTGGAACCCACGTGTCCTACTGCCCAGCCATCGCCCAGCACGACGCCCACTGCGTTTTTTTCCTCCAGCATTTGGGTAATATCAAAGCGCACGAAGGGCAGCTTCTTGCTGTAATCCACCCAGCCGGGGGTAAAATAGTGGTCGCAGACCTCTTTCCCGTTGAGGTAAAATTTGAAAACACCCAAGGCAGAAGCCAGGATCCGGGCTTTTTTCACCTTGCCGTGGCAAACGAAGGTCTTGCGGAAATAAGGAGAAGGATTGCCGTATTTTGCCTCGATCCCCTGATATTCACCGGTTTCATATCCGATCCATTTTGCGTTAAAGTGCATCGCTTGTTCCTCTTTATTTTACAGATTCAAAAAGTCCTTGCGGTAGGTCAGTCCGAATGCTTCGGCAACCTCTTTCAATTCCTCGTCACGAATGGTATTCAGGTGAGGTCTGTTGCAAATGAGCATATACAGCTGCGCGGCCTTTTCCACGGTCTCGATCAGACCGAAGGTCTCGTCCATATCCTTGCCTGCGCCGTAAATGCCGTGGAGACCCCATACCACCAAGCGGTACTCCTCCATCTTCTTTGCGGTGGCAATGCCGATCTCGTTGTTGCCGCAGACCATCCAGGGCAGAACGCCGATCCCATCGGGGAATACTACGATACACTCGGTGCACATTTCCCAGATGGTATGCGTGAACGCCTTATCGTCCAGCTCGTGAATGTGGGTCATGGCAAGGGTGTAGGTGGGGTGGGTATGCATTACCACTCTGTGTGCGGGATCCTTTTCCAAGCGAACGATATGGCTCATCAGATGAGCGGGAAGCTCGCTGGTGAATTTGCCGCCGTCGCGATAGCCCCACAGAAGCTCTGCGGTGGTGCCGTCCTTTGCGATACGGATGATGCCCAGGTTCAATTCGGGATCTACCTCAACGTTCTTGAAATACTTGCCGGTACCGGTTACGATAAAGATCTTACCGATGAGCTTGGAAGCGTCAAAGCCGGTGGGGATGGTGCGGATCACGTGATTCAGATCCAGATACTCCGCAACCTCTTCCTCCTTCAAAAGGTAGCTGATGTTACCGCCGTTTCTTTCGTCCCAGCCGAGACGGTACATATTGGCGGTAGCTCTTTTCATTTCCTCCACGAAGGGAGCAGTCAAAATGTCTTTCATTGTTTTATCCTCTCTTTTTCAATTCTTTTTCTTCGTATTCTTTTACCTGCGCCAGCCACTGACCGTCGCAAGGAACACCACAAGCGGTGCAATATTCATTCCAGATCTCACCGAAGGGCAGGGTCTTCGCCTCCTCACGAAGCACCATCAGATCGGTAAAGCACCCATCATCCTGCGCTTTCTTCATTGCGGCATCGGGAGAAACCAAGGCGTACAGCAACGCCTTCTGCAAATTGCGGTACCCCATCGCCCAAGCGGCAACGCGGTTGATGGAAGCGTCAAAATAGTCCAGCGCGATCTTCACTCTGCCCTCAAGACCGCCGCAACGGACGATCTCCGAAGCAATCTCGCGGGTCTCGTCGTCAAACAATACCACGTGGTCACTGTCCCAACGGATGGGACGGGTCACGTGCAGGGCGATTTCGGGGAAGAATGCCAAAAGGGCGGAAATTTTATCGGAAACCACCTCGGTAGGATGATAGTGACCGTTATCCATCAAAGGAATACAGCGATCTGAATTCTTTGCCGCATACAGCAGAGAAAATTCAGCACTGCCCGCAGTATACGCCTCCACACCGATGCCGAACACCTTGGATTCTACACAGGGCTTCACCTTTTTAAAATCGTAAGGCTCGGACAGGATCTGATCAATGGAATCGCGGTAACGCTCACGGGGACCCAAGCGGTCGCCGGGAATATCCTTGAAGCCGTCACCGGTCCAGATATTCATGACGCATTCCTCTCCCAGCTCTTCTGCAAGATACTGAGAAATGCGGATGCAAGCCTTGCCGTGCTCGATCCAGAAGCGGCGCGTTTCATCGCAAGGGCTGGAAAGGGTCAGCGGATCGCACTTGGGATGAGAGAAAAAGGTGGGGTTAAAGTCACAGCCCAAGCCTCTCTCCTTGCAAAAGTCAACCCATTTTTTGAAATGCTCGGGACGAAGGGCGTCTCTGTCTGCCCAGCCGCCTTCCTCGAAGATGGCGTAGCAGGCGTGAAGATTCAGCTTCTTTTTACCGGGAAGAAGGGAGAGGACGAAGTCCAGATCCTGCATCAATTCCTCGGGATCTCTCGCTCTGCCCGGATAGTTTCCCGTAGTCTGGATCCCACCGGTCAAGGGCTTGGAGGGATCCGTATCAAAGCCGCGCACGTCATCCCCCTGCCAGCAATGAAGAGAAACGGAAACCTTTTTCAGCTTCTCAATGGCTTCATCGGTGTCGATTCCGATGGCGGCGTATTTTTCTTTTGCTTCCTGATAGTTCATTCCTTTACCTCCACTATATCAAAAGAATCCTTCACGAGCTTTCTCATATCTGCAAGAGTTTTGGACGGATTGGCGTACATCATCTGGCAAAGCAGATTGCCCAAAGCCGTCGCTTCCACGGGACCTGCCAGAACGGGCTTGCCCGTGGTTTTCGCAGTCAGACGATTCAGATAATCGTCCTTACTGCCGCCACCCATAATATGGATGTTTCCGATGGTTTTTCCGGTCAGCTCTTCCACAGTCTCTACCGCTTTCTTGTAGGAGGCGGCAAGAGAGTGGTACACGGAGGAAAGCAGATCCTCCAGAGGCAGATCTTCCTCCCCCAAAAGGGAGCGGATGGCGCGGATCATATTCTCGGGTGCTACCAAGGCGGATGCATTGGGATCAAAGGTCTTGGTATAAGCGCTTCCCATTGCCATCTGCATCATTTCATCGTAGGTATACTTTTTATCCAGATTCTTTCGGATATTCTGGAACAGCCACATTCCCATAATGTTTTCCAGGAAGCGGAAGCGGTAATCCACACCTCCTTCGTTGGTAAAGCCGCCCAGCATTGCTTCTTCCTTCAAGATCGGCTCGGCAAGCTCCGTTCCGATCAGGCTCCAGGTACCGGAGGAAACGAAGATGCTTTCCTCCTCCATGGGACAAGCGGCTACGGCGGAAGCTGTATCGTGGGAGGGACAGAAGATCACCTCAGCGGAAAAGCCCACCTGCTCTTCAATTTCCTTTTTCAGATCTCCCACCTTTTCACCGGGGAGAGAAAGAGGACCGAACAGCTCCTTTTTGATTCCCAGCTTCTCCAAAAGTGCATAGTCCCAGCTTTTTTCGGTGGAATGCACCAGAGAGGTGGTGGTGGCGTTGGTATATTCGTTTTTCATAACCCCGGTCAGACGCCAGGACAAGTACGCGGGAATCATCAGAAAATGCTTGGCGCTTGCAAGTCTTCCGCTTTTTTTGTCGCACATCAGCTGATAGACGGTATTGAAATCCAAGGGCTGGATTCCGCAACGGGCAAACAGCTCCTTGCGGGGGAGGATCTGATCCACCTCTTGCGGAACGCCTTCCACTCTGCGGTCGCGGTATGCGATCACGGGAAGGATCTCCTTCTCGTTTTCATCCAGAAGAACGTAGTCGACTCCCCAGGTATCAATAGCAACGGTTTGAGGGATCATTCCGAGCTTTTTGCATTCGGCGATGCCCGCGATCACGTCCCGCGTCAGGCTTTCCACGTCCCAGGTCAGGTAGGAGCCGTTTTCACGGACACCGTTTTCAAATCGGTAAACCTCGCGGGTCCGGATCTTCCCGTTCTCCATCCAGCCCAGAATATGTCTGCCGCTGGAGGCACCGATGTCAATGGCTAAATGAATCATAATTACACCTCTCGTTTCGTTTATCCGCGGTCCTCAAAGACCGCTTCTTTCTGATCCCCGTCCGAGGAGTCTGATACCTCCTCGTAGAAGGGGTCGATCATATGACGCTTTACCACGGGCCAAGCTCCGTAGACCTGGAAAAACCAGGCGATGGAAATGGTGAAGATAAACAGCATTCCCACACCGAGGGAGGGAATAAAGGCAAACACCACCACATTCAGCACAAGCACCAGAAGGGCAAAGAAAGAACAAAGGAGATTCCGTCCGATGCCGGAAATGGCAAGGATCCAGGAATTCTTAATGATTTTGGTCAGCTTCAGATCAAAGGTCACGCACATAATGTACATATACGGGCGCATCAGGAAGTACACGATGGATAAAAAGCCCGTCAGGTACAGCATCATCAGCATCCCGAAATTCTGATTGGCGTACATATAGTTAACAAGGTCAAAGGCGATCACGAACAGAAACGCTACGTCGATGAGACCCAGGACCAGGGACTGCTTGAAATTCCGCTTAATACAGCCGAAGAAGTCCTCCGCCAGATCCACCGGCTCGCGACGGATGAAATTGCGGTCGATATAGGTCATTGCCGCATTGGAGATTCCAAAGGTCAAAAGAGTCAGAAGCCCAACGCCCAAAAGCAAGTAGGTCCAAGTCGAAGGATAATTGTTGGGAACCTGTACGCCCACCACGCCGTAAAGGGCGTTCAAGGCAGGATTTTCTCCGTGAAGCATCACGCCGTGGAGAGGCTGAAACAGTACGTTGGCGGGGGCCATATAAGGCGTACCGCCCACCCCCGCAAGATAAGCAAACAAACCGAAAATGGGGCAATTCACCAAAAAGTAGATCAGATTCAGGGTGACGATGCGCCAGAACTTATCGCCAAAGGTAGTGAAAAAACGCTTGAAGCCGAAATTTTCAGCCACGTCCTTTTTCTTCACGCCCTTGCCGGGCTTGATATATCCGTTAAACAGACCCATTTTGTTCTCCTTTTTTTGCGATTTTATAATTCCTCAGGGATGCGGGATCCGCATTGCCCAGAATTCTCGTGATCTCCTCCCGTGCCTTTCCCTCCTCCATCCAATGAAGGGCAAGACTCCGACGGAGCGTATGAGGTGAGATGGTCTTGTCAATGCCGCTGTATACGGCACGATCCTTCAGATTCTTCCAAAAGCCCTGACGGGTCATCTTCGCGCCACGTGAGGTGACGAACAGAGCACCGTCTTCCTCTGCGTAAAGAGCTCGCACGGCAAGATATTGTGAAAGTGTATCCCGCAAGCCCGGAGAGATGGAAACGCTTCTGCGACGGGAGCCTCTTCCGCAAAGCACGCATCCCTCCTGCAGATCCGAGCGGGAAAGCTCTACCAGCTCCGTCACGCGCATCCCCGTTTCACAAAGAAGCATCAGCATCGCCCGATCGCGGATCCCCCGAAAGCCGGGGACGGAATGCTCGATCAGACGGATAAATTCCTCCCGATCCAAGACCTCGCCTTCCTTTTTCTCAAAGGAAGACGCAGAAACGCCCTCCATCGGATTCTCCGAAATGCGCCCCTCTTTTTCCAGAAAAGAATAGAAGGAGCGAACCACGGAAACCTGCCTGGAAAGTGAGGAGGGGGAAAGCTCCTTACCCTGCTTTGTAAAATAGTCGATCAGCTCTTCCCTCTTCGCCGCTTCGGGGTGCCGGGAGAAATGGGCAAGCAATTTTTCCAGATCTCTGCGATACGACAAAAGAGATACGCTGCTGACGCCGCTTTTCTTTAAAAAAGCTTCCACGACTTCTCTCATACCGCAAACCTCCCCGATTTTTCTTCTATTTTACAATAAAACTTTTCCCTTTTCAATGGTTTTCGAAAAATCTTCCCATAAAATGGGAAGAAATATACACGATAACGGTACAAAAAATCCACTCAAACGAGTGGATTTTCATTCTTATTGTTTTGACTCTTCTTCGATCAGATCGAAATACATCTTTTTGCGGGTCTCCAGGAAGGTTTTCCAGGCGGTGGGGTCAATAAAGGGATTTTCCGTTTCGGTAATGCGTTTTCCCTTTCCTACGGTATCGTTGTTATGTACGTGATTTCCGATGAAGATATCGACCTTTTCATTCATCAAGGCATCTATGGCGGGAACGAATTTTTCACGGATGGAGGTAGGAAGACCGTACTGCTTCAAAAAGCCCATTTTCATAGAATTAGTTCCAACGCCACCGTGTGTTCCTACCCGATAGGTCTTCTCACCGTCGGTCACGTCGAAGAAAAACGCCTTGGTGCCGGGAGTATGACCGGGAGCGTCCTTCACGAGAATGCGGGTGTTGCCCAAGGCGATCACGTCACCGTGAGACATCAGAACGTCCGGCTCGAAGGCTTCAAAATATTCCGTGCCCAGTTCCTTCGCCCAGGTCAGATCCTCTTTGCCGTTGGCGTAGGTCACGTCTTCCTTGCCAATATAGGTTTTCGCGCCAGTCATTTCCACCAAAGCGCGGACGGCTCCCAGATGGTCGTAATGACCGTGGGTCACCACGATGATCTTGATATCGTGAGGATTCAGACCCAGTCGGTACATGTTGTCGATCACAAGGTACAAACTCTGGGGATACCCCGGATCGATCATGATCAGACCCGCACCCGTATCAATAACGTGGGTAGATGCAGGAACGGTTCCTACGAAATACAGATTCCCAAAGATGCGGAACGGCTCCGTTGCGCCCTTCCAGGGATGTGCCATTTTAGAATTCATTACGCAATTCTCCTTTCTGTTACAAAAAGCTTTTACAAGCAAATCTTTCTTCCAGTCCCAGATGATCCGAAACGGTTTGCGCCACAGCGGCAAAGCTTTCCGAGATCCCAAGCTCCTTCCCCGCAAGCTCCTTTCCGTACACCAGAACGGGGACGTATTCACGGGAATGATCCGTGGAGGGGGTTCCCGGATCACAGCCGTGATCGGCAGTAATGATCAGAAGATCATCCTCCCCCATTTTTTCCAACAGCGACGGCAAAAACGCATCAAACTCCGAGATGGCCTCTGCGTATCCGTCTACGTCGTTTCTATGTCCGTATTTTGCATCGAAATCCACCAGATTCAAAAAACAGATTCCTTCAAAATCCCTGTCTGCCGTTTCAAGACAGATCTCCATTCCGTTTCGGTTGGAGACGGTGCGATGTCCCTCGGTGATCCCGCGGGAAGCGAAAATATCCTCGATCTTTCCGATGGATATGACCTCAAAGCCTTTTTCCTTTGCACAGTCCAGCAGTGTTTTTTTGGGCGGTGCCAAGGAATAATCGTGGCGGTTTGCCGTGCGCTCAAAGCCGTCCTTGCCCGTGACGAAGGGACGGGCGATCACTCTTCCTACGCCGTGTTCTCCACGGAGCAGCTCCCGCGCGATCCGGCAGATGCGGTAAAGCTCGGGAAGTGGGACGGTCTCTTCGTGAGCGGCGATCTGAAACACGCTGTCCCCGGAGGTATAAACGATCAATGCGCCCGTGTCGATATGCTCCTGTCCGTAAAGAGCAATGACCTCGGTGCCGGAAAAGGGCTTGTTGCAAAGCACCCTTCTGCCCACTCTTCTTTCAAATTCCCCGATCACCTCGGGAGGAAAGCCGTTGGGATAAGTGGGCAAAGGCCGCTCGGAGATCACGCCGCACAGCTCCCAATGCCCGATGGTGGTGTCCTTCCCCATGGATCTTTCCGCCATTTTTCCAAAAGCGGCAAGAGGAGCCTTTTCCCGCGGCAAATAACCCAATCCCTCAATATTTCCAAGTCCCAGGCGGATCAGATTTGGGATGGTAAAACGCGAAGATCCTGAAATGCTTTTCAAGGTATCGGAGCCTTCATCGCCAAAAAGCTTTGCATCGGGAAGCTCCCCGATCCCGAAGGAATCCAATACGATTATAAACGCCCGCTTCATCGGTTCTTAATAACGAAGTGCCGCACGCAGTGCCAGCATCATCATATCCGTAAAGGAGGTCTGGCGTTCCTCGGCAGTGGTTTCTTCACCGGTAATGAGATGATCTGAAATCGTACAGATGGCAAGTGCTTTCTTGCCCAGCCGAGCCGCATTCATATAGAGCGCCGCCGCTTCCATTTCCACTGCCATTACCCCCATTTTACTCCAAAGAGCAAGGGAGGTCTGATTGGGAGCAAGTCCCTCCTCGTCATTGTAAAACGTATCGGAGGAAAGGAGGTTGCCCACGTGATAGCGAAGTCCCATTTTCCGCGCTTCCTCAACGGTCTTCTGCAAAAGGTCAAAGGATGCGATGGGAGAAAAGGTACCGGGAAGACGGAAGTTTTCCGCCATACGGGAATTGGTGCAGGCTCCTGCGCCGAAAACGATATCCCGCACGCGAATCTCCTTCTGCATCGCACCCGCAGAGCCGATGCGAACGATATTTTCCACGCCGAAAGCGGAATAAAGCTCGTGAGAATAAATAGCGATGGAGGGCATTCCCATACCGCTTGCCATCACGGAGATCTTCTCCCCCTCAAAGCGGCCGGTATAGCCCTGAATTCCACGAACGTTGTTCACCAGCCTTGGGCTTTCCAGGAAGGTCTCGGCAATGAATTTTGCCCGCAAGGGGTCACCGGGCATCAAAACGGTTTTTGCAAAATCGGAAGGGGTACAATTAATATGAGGAGTCGGATACTTCATTCTTTTTCTCCTGTTCGTTTTTAATCAATTTTACGACACGGCTGGTACCCAGACGGTCTGCGCCGAGCAACAGAAATTCTTCCGCGTCGGCAAGAGTTTGAATTCCGCCCGCGGCCTTGATCCGCAAAGGCTTTTTTACGTGCTTGGCAAACAGCGCCACGTCCTCGCGGGTAGCGCCGCCGGTGGAAAAGCCGGTGCTGGTCTTGATATAATCCGCCCCCGCCTCTCC
>JAZPZL010000036.1:0-3798 GCA_045544655.1 Eubacteriales bacterium | reverse complement strand
TAGGAACGACCGTCAGCTCCGCTTCGTTGTGGAAGGTATGGGCGGAAAAGCAAACGGTGTTCCCAGAGAATATGGCTTTGAGATTACGGTAGCCAGTGAGATCATGGCAATCTTCTGTCTGGCGTCCTCCATCTCGGACCTGAAGGAAAGACTTTCCCGCATTATCGTTGGCTATACTTATGACGATAAGCCCGTTACTGCCGGTGATCTGAAGGCGGTTGGCGCTATGACTGCACTTTTGAAGGATGCGATCAAGCCGAATTTGGTTCAGACGTTGGAGGGAACTCCTGCCTTTGTCCACGGTGGACCTTTTGCTAACATTGCTCACGGCTGTAACTCTGTTATGGCAACCCGCGTTGCTTTGAAAATGGGCGATTACACTGTGACCGAAGCCGGCTTCGGTGCGGATCTCGGTGCTGAAAAGTTCCTTGATATCAAGTGCCGTATGGCTGGTCTTACTCCCGATGCTGTTGTTGTAGTTGCTACCGTTCGCGCTTTGAAAATGCACGGCGGCAGAGCAAAGACTGAACTTGCTCAGGAAGATATCGAGGCTTTGGAGAAGGGAATTCCCAACTTGCTTCGTCACGTTTCCAACATTAAGAACGTTTACCGTTTGCCTTGCGTAGTTGCTGTAAACCGTTTCCCCACGGATACCGATGCGGAAATTGACTTTATCATCAAGAAGTGCCGCGAGCTTGGCGTTAACACCGTTCTTTCTACCGTATGGGCAGAAGGCGGTAAGGGCGGCGAGGAGCTTGCACGCGAGGTAGTAAGACTTTGCGAAGAAGAAAAGGGTGATTTCACTTATTCTTATGATCTGGAAGGTTCGATCGAAAATAAGATCGAAAGCATTGTGAAGAAGGTTTACGGCGGTGACGGTATTATCGTGACTCCTGCAGCTGCAAAGCAGATCAAGCAATTAACCGATCTCGGATTTGATAAGCTTCCCGTTTGCATTGCAAAAACGCAATACAGCTTTTCTGACGATCCTGCGAAAATCGGAGCTCCCGAAAACTTTACGGTTACCGTAAAGAACGTGAAGGTTTCTGCAGGCGCCGGCTTTATCGTAGTATTGACCGGTGATATTCTGACGATGCCCGGTCTTCCCAAGGTTCCTTCTGCCGAAAAGATCGACGTAGATGAAAACGGAAGAATTACCGGACTCTTTTAATAAAAATAGCAAAAGCTTTCCGATGAATCGGGAAGCTTTTGTTTTTGTGTTTTGTTAAGAAAAACTAAGAGATTTTTTTAGTAAAAAAATTTATGAATTGTCTTGACAAATGAAATCATCGTGCTATAATACACCTAAAGGCAATGACGAAGACGGCTTCAGTTTTCTTTATCCAGAGAGTCGGTGGTTGGTGAAAACCGATATAGAGAAATTGAATCAGCCCATCCCTTCCGAGCCGGAGATCCGAACGCCAAGCGGCTGGTAGACATCTCCCGTGAAGACTGCGTTAATGTATAAGGATTGCTTGATCCTGAGTGGCAGATTTTCTGCAATTTGAGTGGTACCGCGAGTAAAGTATTTTACCCGTCTCAAAGTTTTATCTTTGAGACGGTTTTTTTATTTCAAATCTAAAAAAAGGAGGATCCCAAAATGTCTACGAAACAAACCAAAGAATTAAATGAGGTAGCTCTTCGAATTCGTGAAATGCGCGAGATTTCCGGATTCAGCAGTGAAGATATGGCAGCCAAAGTAGACGTCGATTTCGATCTGTATTGTCGTTACGAAAACGGTGAGCTTGACTTTCCCTTTTCTTTTTTGCACAAGTGTGCACTTGAATTTGGGATCGGCATTACCGAGCTTTTGGAGGGTAAGAGCGCAAAGCTTACTTCCTATACCGTAACGCGTAAGGGCGCAGGTCATGTAACAGCAAAGGAAGATGGAATTACCATTCAGAACCTTGCCCATAACTTTCGCAATAAAATCGCTGAGCCTCATTGGGTTCGCTACGAATACGATCCCGCTCAGCAAAACAGACCGATCCATCTTGCAACCCATAGCGGACAAGAGTTTGACCTGGTAATCAGCGGTAAGCTGAAAGTTCAGATCGGTGAGCACGTGGAGGTTCTATCTGAAGGGGACAGCATTTACTACGATAGCTCTACTCCTCACGGTATGGTTGCTGTGGATGGTGAGGATTGCGTATTCTGTGCAGTTGTTCTTCCTGGTGAGGAAACGAAAGAAGACGTTGTCCGCAACAGTCTTGTTACCGCAAAGAGTTCTCAGTCTTTGATCTGTGAAAAATTCGTCAAGACTACGGAAACTCCGGAAGGTGCTTTGGAAAGCATCAAATTTGTAAATACGGATCAGTTCAATTTCGGATTTGATATTGTGGACGGTATTGCTGAAAAGTATCCCGATAAGCTTGCAATGCTCCATCTGGACGTAAATAAGAATGAGCGCAGATTTACGTTTAAGGATATGAAGCAGTATTCCAACCAGTGCGCAAACTACTTTACCTCTCTCGGAATCAAAAGAGGGGATAAGGTAATGCTGGTTTTGAAGCGTCATTATCAGTTCTGGTTTGCGATGGTTGCCCTTCATAAGATCGGAGCCGTAGCGATCCCTGCTACCAATCAGCTGAAACAGCACGATTTTGAATATCGCTACGATGCAGCTGAGGTATCAGCCATCGTTTGCACCGCGGACGGTGACGTTGCCGATATTGCTGAGGCTGCAGCCAAGAATTGTCCTTCCGTCAAGAATCTGATTCTCGTTGGCGGTAAGAAGGAAAACTGGCATGACTTTAACGAGGAGTTTAAGCTTTTCAGCAGAAAATTCGTTCGTCCCGAGGATGCATCCGCAGGCGATGAGACTGCCTTGATGTTCTTTACCTCCGGTACGACCGGAAATCCCAAAATGGCGGCGCACAAGCACACCTATGCCCTTGGTCATTTCGTTACTGCTAAGTATTGGCATTGCTGTGAAAGGGAAGGCTTGCATCTGACTATTTCCGATACAGGATGGGGTAAGTCCCTTTGGGGAAAACTTTACGGTCAGTGGCTTTGTGAAGGTGCGGTCTTTGTTTATGACTTTGACCGTTTTGATGAGAACGATATTTTGCCCATGTTTGCAAAATATAATATCACTACCTTCTGTGCTCCTCCTACGATGCTCAGAATGCTGATCCGCGGTGATCTTTCCAAGTATGATCTGTCTTCCATCCATCATATGACCACTGCCGGTGAAGCGTTGAATCCTGAAGTATATAAGAAATTTAAGGAGGCCACGGGACTTGAGATCATGGAAGGCTTCGGTCAGACGGAGACCACACTTGCCATCGCAAATCTCGTCGGCACCGTTCCCAAGATCGGCTCTATGGGTAAGGCATCACCCCAATTTGATATTGATATCGTCGATTCCGACGGTAAGAGCCTTCCCGCGGGCGAGGTTGGTGAGATCGTGATCCACACCGACAAGGAGATCCCCTGCGGTCTGTTCAAGGAATACTACCGTGATGCAGAGAAAACCGTTGATGCTTGGTACGACGGTCTTTATCACACCGGTGATACTGCTTGGCGTGACGAGGATGGCTTCTTCTGGTACGTCAGCCGCGTAGATGACGTCATCAAATCCTCCGGCTATCGTATCGGACCCTTTGAGATCGAAAGCGTTATCATGGAGCTTCCTTACGTCGTTGAATGCGGTGTTTCCGCAGTTCCCGATGAGGTAAGAGGGCAAGTTGTTAAGGCAAGCATTGTTTTGACCAAGGGAACCGTTGGAACGGACGAGCTGAAAAAAGAGATCCAGAACTACGTAAAGTCGCATACCGCTCCTTACAAATATCCTCG
>JAZPZL010000035.1:0-10519 GCA_045544655.1 Eubacteriales bacterium | reverse complement strand
AAAGCTCATCGACTGGATGGCAGAGCAGTTCCTGGCAGAGCACGGAATCGACCTGAGAAAGGACAATACCACCCGCCAGAGACTGAAGGTTGCCGCTGAAAATGCAAAGATCGAGCTTTCCAGCATGCAGTCCACCAACATCGCGCTCCCCTTCATCTATGCAGATGCAAACGGCGCAAAGAACTTCGACGCTACCCTGACCCGCGCAAAGTTCAACGAACTGACCGCAGATCTGGTAGAAAAGACCATGGGACCCACCCGTCAGGCTCTTTCCGATGCAGGTCTGAAGCCCTCTGACATTTCCAAGGTGCTTCTGGTAGGCGGTTCCTCCAGAATCCCCGCAGTTCAGGAAGCAGTAAAGAACTTCATCGGCAAAGAACCCTTCAAGGGCATCAACCCCGACGAATGCGTAGCCATCGGCGCAGCCATTCAGGGCGGCGTTTTGGGCGGTGACGTAAAGGACGTTCTGCTTCTGGACGTTACGCCTCTTTCCCTTGGTATCGAGACCTTGGGCGGCGTATTCAACAAGCTCATTGAAAGAAACACCACCATCCCCGTTAAGAAGAGCCAGATCTACTCTACCGCCGCAAACAACCAGACCTCCGTTGAGATCCACGTTCTCCAGGGCGAAAGAGAAATGGCAAAGGATAACAAGACCCTCGGCAGATTCACTCTGGACGGAATTCCCCCTGCAATGCGCGGCGTTCCTCAGATCGAGGTTACCTTTGATATTGATGCCAACGGTATCGTAAACGTACCCGCTTGCGCCAAGGGTACCGGCAAGGAGCAGCACATCACCATCACCTCCTCCACCAATATGTCCAAGGAGGACATTGAAAAGGCAGTGAAGGAAGCAGAGCTCCACGCAGCTGAAGACAAGCTCCAGAAGGAAAACGTTGAGACCCGCAACAACGCCGAGAACCTGGTATTCCAGTGCGAAAAGACCATGGCAGATGCAGGTGATAAGCTGACCGAGGAGGATAAGGCTCCCATCAACGCTGCCGTAGAGACCCTGAAGGAATCCCTGAAGGGCGAGGACTACGAAAAGATCAAGGCAGATACCGAGGCTTTGACTCAGGCACTTTACGCCATCAGCGAAAAGCTGTATCAGGCGGCAGGCGGTGCAGAGGGCGCTCAAGGCTTTGATCCCACCCAGGGCGGCGCAGAAGGTGGCGCTCAGGGCGGTACCGACGGTGACGGCTACTACAACGCCGACTTTACCGACGCATCCGACAAATAAAAATGATAAAACCAAACTCCCCCGAGGCACTCTCGGGGGAATGGTCTATGATGAAAAAGCAAGATCATGACTGAAAAAAGAGACTTTTACGAGGTACTGGGGCTTTCCAAGGGCGCCGGTGACGACGAAATCAAAAAAGCATACCGCAAGCTGGCAAAAAAATATCACCCCGATATGAATCCGGGTGACAAGGAAGCCGAAGTAAAATTCAAGGAAGTGAACGAAGCCTATTCCGTTCTGTCCGATGCGGAGAAAAAAAGCCGTTACGACCAATTCGGTCACGCAGGCGTAGATCCCAATTTCGGCGCAGGCGGCGGTGGCGGCTACGGCGGCTTCGGTGGCTTTGGCGGAATGGACTTTGATATGGGCGATATCTTCTCCTCCTTCTTCGGGGGCGGCGGAAGAAGCACCCGCAACGGTCCCATCCGCGGAGACGATATTCTCGTTCGCCTGGTCATCTCCTTTGAGGAGGCGGCCTTCGGTTGCAAAAAGGAGATCAACTTCCCCCGTACCGAAACCTGCTCCGATTGTAGCGGAAGCGGCGCGGAAAAGGGTACCCATCCCGAAACCTGCTCCAAGTGCGGTGGCTCCGGTCAGATCCGCATCCAGCAGCGTACCATGCTGGGTATGATGCAGACGACCCGCCCTTGCGACGTGTGCGGCGGAACGGGTAAGATCATAAAAACACCCTGTAAGACCTGTCGCGGTACCGGCGTGGAACGGAAGAACAAAAAGTTCGAAACCAATATTCCCGCAGGAATCAACGACGGTGGACATATTCTCCTTCGAGGTCAGGGACACGCAGGAAAACGCGGCGGTGAAAACGGAGATCTGGTCGTAGAGATCAATATCCGTCCCCATCCCGTATTTACCAGAAGAGGCAACGATATTTTCTGTGAAGTTCCCATCTCCTTTGCGGAGGCTACCCTTGGCGGTGAGATTCAGATCCCCACTCTGGAAGGAAAGGAATCCTACAAGCTTCCCGAGGGAACTCAGACCGGTACTCAATTCTCCCTGAAGGGACGGGGTATTCCCATCGTCCATAGCACCAGACGGGGCAACCTCTACTTCACCGTGCAGATCGAGGTGCCGAGAAATCTTTCCTCCAAGCAAAAGGAGCTTTTGAGAGAATTCGATACAAGCTGTAACGCGACCAACCTCTCTAAAAAGCAGTCCTTTGGTGAAAAACTGAAAAATCTGTTTAAGTAATACGAAAGCACTTGGCGTTTGCCAAGTGCTTTTTTGTTCCTTTTTTGAAAAAAGGAACCGAAAAAACTTCAAAATGAAAAAATGTAATTCCTATTTTTTCAAAAGGGATAAAGCTTCCTTTACCTACTTTCTTTTCCAAAAGATCCTTAGCGTGAAGCTTTCTTTGCGGAAGGCGAGAAAAAGGGATGTTATCCCTTTTTCGATGGCTTTCGACAGCCGACACCCGATTCTTTCGAGCCGAATGGCAATGGAAGAATCCCGGTGTCAATGAGTACTACTTTCTTTCTCGAAAGAAAGTAGGTCCTCAAAAGAAAGTAAGAAGCTCCAAATATTCCTCTTTCGTTTCCGCGTGGCTGACCTTGTTCCGAAGAGCTGCCGCACCGCGAAAACCCTTCATATAATGGGCCATGTGGGTTCGAAGCTCCCGCCCTGCGGCTTCCGGCTTATAGCGAAAGGCAAGGTCTATGTGATGGCGCACCGCCTCCGCCTTGTCAATTTCGGGAAGAGGCTTCCCCTCCAAAGCCGCGCGCACCTGGGCAAATACCCAAGGGGAGCCGACCGCTCCCCGCCCGATCATCAGCCCGTCACAACCGGTTTGTTCCAAAAGGTGCAAGGCGCTTTCTCCGTCGGTCACGTCACCGTTGGCAAAAACAGGGATGGATACCGCCTCCTTCACAGCGCGTATCACCTGGGGGCGCATAGTACCGTCCCGATAAAAATCCACCCGTGTCCGACCGTGTACGGCAATTCCCGAAGCCCCCGCCTTTTCACAAAGCACGGCGATCTCAGGGGCATTGAGATGATCACTGTCCCAGCCCGCCCGCATTTTCACCGTTACGGGAAGACGGGACGCCTCCACCGCCGCACGGGTGATCTCATAGCAAAGAGCGGGATTTTTCATCAAAGCACTGCCGTCCCCGTTGTTCACGATCTTGGGAACGGGACAACCGAAATTCAGATCAATGCGATCACACCGATCCGATGTTCCGAGTTTGATAGCCGCCTCCGCCACGATCTCGGGATCGGAGCCGAAAAGCTGTATGGCAATAGGTCTTTCCTCTACACCCGTTTCCGCAAGAAGCGCGGTCTTCTTATCGCCGAAATGAACTGCCTTGGCGGAGATCATCTCCGTGTAAAACAGATCCACCCCGAAAAGGGCGCAGGTTTCACGAAACGCTCTGTCCCCTGCACCTGCCATGGGCGCAAGAGCGAGCAAAATGTTGTTTTCCATAGCTCGATTTTATCATATAAAATACATTTTGTAAAGAAAACCCGATTATTCTTGACCGTTTTTTTTATCTATGCTATACTGATAAAAATCTTACGCTAGGAGTATCGGTATGGCTTTTATAACGGAAAAGGAAAAACAAACTCCCCTGTTCGGTGAATACGACGTGCTTGTTTGCGGCGGCGGCTTCGGCGGCATTGCAGCAGCCTTGGCGGCGGCACGCGAGGAAAAAAAGGTTCTTTTGGTCGAGCGTGAATTTGCCCTGGGCGGACTGGGTACCTTGGGTCTGGTAACCATTTATCTCCCCCTTTGTGACGGTTTTGGAAAGCAGGTCAGCTACAGCATTGCGGAAGAGCTTCTCCGCCTTTCCATCAAGCGTGGAGCCGATACCCATAAGCACCCCTGCCCCACCTGCTGGCTGGAAGGCACCGGTACCAAAGAGGAACGCACCAAGCAACGCTTTAGAGTTCAGTATAATCCCTGGTACTTCGTTTCCGACGTAGAACAGCTCTTGAAAAGTGAAGGCGTTACCATCCTCTACGGAACGGCAGTAGACGACGTGATCGTAGAAGACAGCAAGATCCGCTACGTATTGATCGACAGCATCAACGGAAGAGAAGCCGTTGCAGTCAAGGCAGTGGTAGATGCCTCCGGCAGTGCCGTAGTCTGCAAAATGGCAGGGGAAGATACCGCCGTTTACCCCGCAGGCAACGTTCCCTCCTCCTGGTATTACTACGCATCCAAAGAAGGGAATAAGCTGAAAATGTTCGGCCCCTCCGATTATCAGGGCGCGAAGCTGGACAGTGCTTTACAGGGCATTCATTTTTCCGGACTGGATAACGCCGAAAACTCGGAAATGCTGATGTACAGTCGTGAAAAAATGATGGACGATATTGAAAAGATGAAGGTCACCAAGGAAGACGCAAGCATCGAGCCCATTATGATCTCCACCATTCAGGAGCTGAGAATGACCCGCCGCATCGTAGGTGTGGAGGATTTTATCTACGCCAACGTGGAACAGCGCGTAGAAAGCAGCATCGGCTGTATCGGCAACTGGCATAAGTGCGGAGGCGGTCACGAAATTCCCTACGGAAGCCTGTTCGGGAAAAAGATCAAAAATCTCATCACCGCCGGTCGTATCACCTCTACCGACGATGCCGGCTGGGACCTGACCCGTGTCATCCCCGCTTGTTCCGTTACCGGTGAAGCCGCAGGCATTGCCGCTTCCATGACCGACGATTTCGCATCCCTGGACGTAAAAATCCTTCAGAATAAACTTCGGGAAAAGGGTGTCCTCATTCACCTGGACGAAGCAAATGCATAACGATCAAAAAAGGATGTGCAGAGTGTCTGCACATCCTTTCCTTTTGTCTATTTTTTCTTTAATACCTTTTTCTGCCAGGACATTTTGCCGCACCTCGGACAGCGCATATACCTGGTTCTGTTTACGTGCATAGAAAAAAACACGCTTACATATCGGGGAACGTGTCTGTGTCCACACGCCTGACATTCGTAGTATCCTGCCTTTTGCTCGATCTTCAGAGCAAAAGGAGTCGCGATCAAAAGAGGAATCAGGCTGAGCCCCACCAGCAAGCCGCTTTTCCATTCCACCATCGGCACGGTACACGCAATGATCGTAGCGGCGATCAAGGGCAAAATGGCAACGATTCCCAAAACGATCTCCATTTTGAGAAGCCTCTTGTCCGCCTCTTCCTTTCGCCTGACCATATCAAGCAGATTTTTTTCCAATTCTTCGTTGTAATGATCCATCGTAACTACCTCCCCACTTAACAAATCGTTTACGGTGATCTTCAGCATATCACACAGCTCCAGCATAATGGAGGAATCCGGCATCGCTCTGCCGTTTTCCCATTTTGATACCGCCCGATCGGTGATATTCAGCTTTTCCGCAAGCTGTGCCTGGGTCAGCTTTTCCTTCTTTCTGCATTCGGCAATAAATTTTCCGATCTTCACCTGATCCATAATTGCCTCCTTTCACCTTCATTATCACTCTTTTGAAGAACAAAGAACAGGAACCGCCGGTTGAGTAGGGAGGATTCAACCTTCGGTAGAGTAAAAAACATCATTTATTTGAATTCTTTCTACTTTATCACAATTTATCCCATTGCAAAAGAGACTGTAAAAAAATACCCGCGATTTTCAAAACCACGGGTACAATTCAACGTTTTCTGATTTTATTGGAACATTGCCTCTACGTCAGCAATGGAAGTATTATCCAGCAAAACCACCTGTGCGGAGAACATCACGCCGTCCAGCTTCTTCAGGAAGGTCACGCGACGGGTGGTTATCTTGTTTTCGGTAACACCGGTTACGATACGGTTGAATTCCTCACCGTCCAGTTCTACTGTCTCCACGTCGCTGAGGGCTACGGTAGAGGTGGGGTTCACCTGCTTCAACTGCTTTTTCATTTCTTCGCCGTATTCTTCAACGGTGAGATCCTTGCTATACTTCTTTTCCAGGTTGACAAAGGAAATGATCACCATATTGCCGGTCTTGGAATTCTTCGCAACGGCATCGTAAGCAACGCCATTGTTCAACTGCTCCTTAAAGCTGAGATCACCGGTGTTCATTTCTACCGCAAGAACATCGCCCTCCAAAAATTCCCAACCGTCGGGCTTGGTAAATGTAATGCCAATGCTGTCATTCTTATACGTATTGCCAACGGTGGTTCCGCGGGAAACAGATCCGCCGCAGGATGCCAAGGAAAGCAGCATCATCGCTGCCAGCACAAAAGCCAAAATCTTTTTCATTTCAATACCTCTCAAAGTCAAAAAGGAGACCGTTCCCGATCTCCTTTCTACAAAATCAAACTTATTTGCCCAAAAGCTGCTTCAGGTAAGGAACCAGAATGTCAACGCTCTTCTGATGATCCTCTGCGCTGGGATAACGATCGGTTTCGGTAGAGCCGGAGCCGTTGGCACCGTAAGCCAATTTCAATGCGTATACGTTGGCAGAAGCGCCGCCCATATACTTCATCAATGCCTCAAGCTCACCCGCTCTTACGGTATGATACATGGTGTTGTAAAGCCAGATTACGGGAATGCTCTGATCCTTATAGTAATCGCGAACGTCCTCGGTAAAGTTCTTACAAGCAACGATGTAATCACCCATGGGAAGATTGGTCAGGGTATCGTCCATACCTGCGTGGATCACGATGGCGTCAGGCTTGCGGTCGGGCTTGTAGCGGGTATCCAACTCTCTGTAAGCGTAGCGGTTGTCATACAAAGCGGGGAGCTTGTACGCGCCTGCCTTGGTAGAGAAGCCGATCTGGCTGTGAGCTACGATGCTGTAATCCGCATCCATTGCCTTTGCGGTCAGATAAGGAAGCGAGGCGGTAACGCTGGTCTCCTCAAGGATCTGGGATGCGGTAGAGGAGGGCCCCTTACCCAGTGCGCCAAAACCTACCATATAGCCGTCACCGATGAATTCCAGATAAAGCTCCTTGTCAGCAGGTGCTTCCAGGAAATCACCGTTGATACCAACGGAGAGAATGCTGTTGTAGTTGTTACGGCTGGTTGCGGGCTGAGAATCCTTCACGACTGCGATGGTATGCTCACCTGCGGGAATACCGGTGGCAACGATCTGCTTTCTGTTACCGGTAGCGGTAGAGAATCTCTCGCCGAACTGCTCACCGTCAACGTACACCTTCCAACGGGCAGCGTAGTTGCAACGGAAGCCGAGACGAAGATCGGAACCGCCCTCTGCAACGTTCACGCGCATCTCAAAGCCGGAACCGCTCCACTCAGCGATCAGCTCGTCGTCCTTGTTGTAGCCGGATCTTTCACCGAGAAGCTTGATGGAATCCTTGATCTCGCCCATCTTGAATTCGTTCAGCTTTGCCGTTTCTTCCTGAACCGCTTCGGTTTCTGCGGTCTGCTCCGCAGTGACGGTCTCTTCCGTTTCTGCAGTTACCTCGGGCAAGGGTTTCTTTGCACAGGATGCAAGAGGAAGCACCGTTGCGATCACGAGAAGTACCGCAAGAAGGATTCTGGTAATTTTCATGGATAATCTCCTTTCAAAAGCGAATACGATTCGCAGTATTCGGGGGAATAAACTCCGCCCTTTATACTATGTTCATTCTATTTTAACACAGCAAACGCCATCTGTAAAGAGGAAAATTCTCTATTTTTTCATTCTTTTTTTCGGCATTATTCCTAAAAAGGCATTTTTGCCGTTGATTTGGTGAGGAACTCCCTGTTTTTTTCTGCATATCATAAATCAGGGGAGAGTCACCGAGAGGTGCCATGCAAACCTTTATCATTCGATTTCCGTCCATCACCTACGCCCAAAAGGCAGGTCGGCTTTTGGAGCAAACGGGCTTCCGCACCAGACTGACCCGCCAAGGCTCGCGGGGTTGCTCCTTCGGGCTGGAGGTCAATGCTCCCAGCTCCGAGGAAGTAAAACGCATTCTTGAAAAAAACGACGTGATCTTTACCCTCTAAGGAGAAAATTATGATCTACCTCGACAATGCCGCCACGACCTTTCCCAAGCCGAAAAGCGTGGTTCTTGCCACCCGAAACGCCATCGGTACCCCTTTGGGGAATCCGGGCAGAAGCGGTCACCCCCTCAGCCAAAGAAGCGCCGCGGCGGTATTCTCCGCCAGAGAAGAGATCGCCCGTCTTTTGGGGCTTGAAAAAAGCGAAAACGTGGTCTTTACAAGCGGTGCCACTGCCGCCTTGAATATTGCGATCCACGGCTCCGTATCCGCCTTGCGGAAACAGGTCTCACAGCCCGTTGTGGCAAGTAGCGTTTTCGAGCATAATTCCGTATTGCGCCCCCTCTTACTGCTGGAAAAGGAAGGTGCGATCCGCCTTTCCGTTCTGTCACCCGAGGCAGACGGGAGTCTTCCCCTCGCCGCCCTTCTCTCACCGCCGCCCCACCTGCTGGTACTGACCCTGCGAAGCAACGTAACGGGAAGAAGCTTTGATCTGAAGCGACTTTCCCACCTGCTTTCTCCTTACGGAACGGTCATCATCGCAGACGGAGCGCAAGGGGTGGGAGGGGCAGGGGTCACCTTTGCCGAGACCGGCGCCCACATCCTTTGTGCACCCGGTCACAAGGGGCTTTTGGGAATCATGGGAGGCGGCTTCCTTGCTTGCTCAAAGGACTGTCCCCTCCTCCCCGATGCGCTTTTTCGCGGAGGAGGAGGCGGAGATCCCTTCAATCGGGAAATGCCCGCACTCTTGCCGGAGCGCTTGGAGGCCGGGACCCTGCCCGTACCCGCCATCATTTCCATGGGAGAAGGAGCTCGCTTCGTTCAAAAGCAGGGAGTGGAAAACATCTCCGCCCGGGAACGCACCTTGAAAAAACGGCTCATTCAGGGCATTTCGGCAATGAGATCCTACGTGATCTACGAGCCTTGGTTCCCGGACGGTCCCTTGCTCATCAACCGAAAAGATCTGCCCTCGGAGGAGGCGGCGCATCTCCTTGGAGAAAAGGGGCTTTTTCTGCGGGGCGGCTATCACTGCGCCCCTCTTGCCCATCGGTATCTGGGAACGGAGGAAAGCGGAGCTCTGCGCCTGTCCGTAGGTCCCTTCAACACCGCAGATCAGATCGACCGCGCCCTGAATATTCTGGAAAGCGTATAAAGAAAAACACAGTTGCCCTTCAAGAGAGCAGCTGTGTTTTTTGTGTTTCTTGTTCTTTGGTGGGAAAATAGATCCGCAATCGGTTGTGCAGATTCTGCACCTCCGCCTGATAAAAATTCCCCGCAAATTCACCGTCCACGCACCATGGGATCTCCTCGTCACATTCAAAGGTGATCTTCTTGCCGCGGAACAGCAAAATGGATTTGTTCTCAAAATTGCCGCTGAGAAGCTCCGTGGAGAGCTGAGCAAATTCCGCAGCGGTCTTGGGATTGCGGATCAGGATCACCTCGTGGTATCCGTCCGTCATATCCACCTGATCGTTTTTCAGCTTCATCACGCCTCCCAGAGAAAGGGAGTTTGCGGCGGCGCCGAATAGAAAATCATCCTCATAGAGGACCCCGTCGCAATTGACCTTTACGTGGTATTTACGCAAATCCACCAGTCTCGCGATGGCCTCGGAAACGTAGGCGGCGTGACCGAAAATATTCTTCATTTTCTGATCGGTAGAATAGGACACCTCGGTGAAGGCGCCGAATGCCGCGATATAGATAAAATACCGCAGATGATTGAAGGCACCGAAATCCAGTTCACGGGCTTCCCCGTCCGCGATCAGCTGTGCCGCCTTCAAAAGCCCCTTGGGAATCCCCAAAGAGTTGGCAAAATCATTGGTGGTTCCCGCAGGCAAAAAGCCGAGGGCGCCCTCGTAGCGGATCCGCAAAGCACCCGTGACCACCTCGTTCAGCGTACCGTCACCGCCGCAAGCGACGATCACGTCATACTCTTTTCCCAATTCCACCACGCGCTCGGTAGCGTCACCCGAACGACGGGTCACGTGAACCGTGGTTACAAAATCCGCATCGGAAAAGATCCTGAGAATCCCCATAAGATCCGTCTTCACCCGGTTTTTACCGGAAATGGGATTCACAAGAAGAAGCAACTTCCTTGCCATTTTTTTATTTTACGATGTACTTCTCAACCCGTGCCAAAAACGCATCGCAATCGTCGGAATGAACGGTCATGCGAATGGGGTTCAAAAGATCCAGAGAGAAGATACCCATAATGGACTTGGCATCCACGATGTATCTGCCGCTGGCAAGATCCACGTCAAACTCACAACGGGTAACCTCGTTTACAAAATTGCGAACGTCCTCAATGGTAGAAAGTCGAATATCGAAAATTTTCATTGCTTGATTCCTCCGTTAGGTAAAATATTGTTTTCATCTCATTATACC
>JAZPZL010000034.1:0-4899 GCA_045544655.1 Eubacteriales bacterium | reverse complement strand
CGCTTTTTTCAAAAAGCGGACGGGTCGCAGGGCAGAGCCCTGCACCCCTATTTTGCGTCAAACCAAGTCTTCCCCACGCTGCTTTCCGCAACGAGAGGCACCGCATAGTTGACCACGCCTTCCATTTCCTCGGAAAGGAGCCGTGCGGCTTGTTCCGCCTCTTCCTCAGGGCATTCCAGAATCAATTCATCGTGTACCTGCAGAATGAGGCGACTGCGCAAGCCCTCTTTTTCCAGACGACGGGCAACGCGCACCATGGCAATTTTAATAATATCCGCCGCAGTTCCCTGAATGGGAGCATTCATCGCAACCCGTTCCCCGAAGGAAACCAGCTGTTTTTTGGTGGAGGAAAGCTCGGGAATGTATCTGCGCCGACCGAAAAGGGTGGTAACGAAGCCATCCTCGTGGGCCTTTTCCTTGGTCCCCTCCAAAAAGCCCTTGATCCCGGGGAACAGGGCAAAGTATTTTTCAATATATTCCTTGGCAACACGCATGGGAACGCCAAGATCCTGACTGAGGGAATATTCACCGATTCCGTATACGATGCCGAAGTTCACCGCCTTTGCGCTTTTTCGCATCTCGGGCGTGACCTCTTCGGGAGTTACGTGGAAGATCTCCGACGCAGTCTTGGTGTGAATATCCCTGCCGTCCAGGAAAAACTGCTGCATGGTCTCGTCACCGGACATATGGGCAAGGAGGCGAAGCTCGATCTGGGAATAGTCCGCATCCACCAGAACCCAGCCCTCGGGTGCAATGAAGAAGCGGCGCATTTCCCTGCCAAGCTCGGTCTTCACGGGAATATTCTGCAAATTCGGCTCTGCCGAGGAAAGTCTGCCCGTGGCGGTAAGCATTCCGTTGAAAACGGTGTGGATCCTGCCGTCCTCCCGAATCTGCTTCAGCATTCCCTCTACGTAGGTACTCTGCAGCTTGGAGGCGGCGCGCCAGTTCAGAATCAGGTCGATGATGGGAGAATGGAAGCGAAGCTTTCCCAAAGTCTCCGCATCGGTAGCGTAGCCCGTCTTGGTCTTTTTTCCGGCAGGCAATCCCAGCTTTTCAAACAGGATCTTGCCAAGCTGCTTGGGAGAGGAGATGAGAAATTCTTCTCCCGCCAGCATATAGATCTCTTCTTGCAAGGCGGCAATGATGGCTCGCAGGTTTTCACCGTACAGCTCGATCCCCTCTCGGGAAACCGCAAAGCCGATCCGCTCCATACTGCCAAGCACGGCGGCAAGGGGAAGCTCGGTCTCGTAGTACAGCTCCTTACAGCTGCTTTTTTCCAGCTCCTCCCGCAGGATCGCGGCAAGCTTTTCCATCAAGGGAAGCGCCGCGGCGGGATCCGTATCCGCAGAAAGGTACGCGCCGTCCTTGCAAAAGCTTCTGCCCATAGCGGACAGAGTCATGGATGCATAGCGGGAATCCAGCACGTAAGCGGCAAGGAACAGATCGAAATCCGCCTGCACACCGCGGGCATCCCCAAAGAGATCCGCAAAGCGGTGCAAATACGCCTTGGAATCACAAACGACGGGGCGGTTCTTGCGAAGAAGCGCTTCCACCTCCCCGCAAAGCTTTACCGTTTTTCCGTGGCACAGGGTATAAAAGCCGCTTTCATCCCAAAAGAGGGGAAAAACCGTTTCGGAAACCCGGGAAGCGTCCAGCTCCTCAATGGGTTCCTTTTCCTCCGCAAGGTCAAAGAGAGAGCCCTGCAAAGGAGTCTCCGCCACGGGCGCAGGCTGATCCAAACCAAAGCTTTGGATCATTTTTGTGAATTCCAGCTCCACGAAAAGGGGCAGTAACAGCTCCGGAACGAAGCCGGAATAAGGAAAATCCTCAATGTCGGAAAGTCCCGGTACCTCACGGCAAATCTCGCCGAGGAAGCGGCTTTTGTAAGCATCCTCCTTGCCCTCGCGAAGCTTTTCCTTGGCAGAGGGACCCACGGGCAGCGTCTCAAGATCCTCGTATACGCCGTCCAGGCTTCCCCGCTCGGCGATCAGCTTCAGCGCGGTCTTTTCTCCGATCCCGCGAACGCCGGGAATGTTGTCACCCGTATCCCCCGCAAGGGCCTTCACGTCGATCATCTGTCGGGGTTCCAGTCCGAATTTTTCCTTGACGACCCGGGGCGTGACCTCCTCGTCGTGCTTGGTGCCTACCAAAATCAGCGTGGTATTTTCTCCCACGAGCTGATAGGCGTCACGGTCACCGGTCACGAGATACGCCCGATCTCCGCTTTCCTCCGCAAGGCGGGAAAGGGTTCCCAGAATATCGTCTGCCTCGTAGCCTTCCCGCTCCACCACGGCAATTCCCAGCGCCTCGGTGGCTTTTTTCAGATAGGGCATCTGCGCCCTCAGCTCCTCGGGCATAGGCTTACGGGTGGCTTTATACCTCTCGTCGAACTTGTGGCGGAAGGTGGGTGCGTGGACGTCAAAGGCCGCCGCTACGTAATCGGGCTTGACCGCATCCAGATGCTTTTTCAGAATGTTGATATATCCGAAAATGGCGTTGGTGGGAAGGCCCTGAGAATTGGTCAGAGGACGGATTCCGTAAAACGCGCGGTTCAGCAGGCTGTTGGCGTCTAAAACCAGTATTTTTTTCATCTTTTTATCTCACGTCAATGGTATTGGCTGTCAATGCCTTGCCCCACATGGGGTAACGGATATGTCTGGTAGGCTCCGTGGAGCGGCACAAGAGATCCAGAGGCTTTTCATCCAGCTCGGGGATCTCCACACCGTCCTCCAGATACTGCTCCAGTCGCTCGTAGCAGCTCATCAGTCTCTGGCGCAGACCGCCGAGTCTGGTCTCGTGGACCTCCAGACCGTGGGGCTTATTCTCCAGAAGCCAGGCCTCCCGGTAGGCGGCAATGAAGGAATCCAGTGCCTCCAGGGTAAGATCGTATTCATCCAGGAGCGCATTCAAGGCTTCCTTATCTCTTGCCTGATACGCCTCTCTGGTCTTTTTGCCCAGCTCCGCCTTGTGGCTCAAGGTCTCCGCAAGGTAGGTCTGTGCGCGGAACAGATGCCCGAAGTGGGGATGATCCGCGTATTCCTCCAGACTTGCTCCCAGATCCGCATAATATTCACTTTCACCGCCCAAAAGAGTGGAATCGCAAACGCCCAGGAAGGGATCGTTATACAGCAAATACTTTTCGGGATTCTGAATGGCAGTCTTGGCGTATTCGTTTTCCACGTGCTGATGCTCGTGCATATCCAGCAAGGTGAAATCGTCAAAGGGAATGCCGAATTTCTCTTCGAATTCCGCCTTGATCTTGTCCATATCCTCTTCCCCTCTTGCAAAAGCGGCAGTAGCAAACATGGCGGGAAGCACACTGCTGCGGAGGCATTCGCCGCCGTTGTCCCCCCACAGGGTAAACATCACGTTTTCCACCTTTTCCGCACGGCAAGCGCGTACCGCGGCAAGATTTGCGTGGATGGAGAAGCGGTTGTCGGGAGCAAAGCCCTTCCAGGTCCAGATACCGCCTGCGTACCAGATCTCTCTGCCCAGAGTCTGGTGGGCGTGGAGCATCATCTGATAGCGGCTCTGATCGGTGGTATAATAATCCCAATAGGTCAGGTGCATATCCTCGGGGATCCCCAGCTCCTTGGGATCGGGTACGATAGGCTCATCCACGTCGTAGTAGTGACCGTGGTTGGCAAGGCGGAAGAACATATCGCTCCACATCAAAGGCTGCAGCCGGTACTTCTTGGCAATCTCGCACACCTTGTGCATATGACGGGAGAAAATGCCGAAGCGGTTTTCAAAGCCGTGCTTGTCCAGATACTTGCCCAGACCCAGCATATGCGCCTCGTCCAGACCCACGTGGATCACGTCGGACTTAAAGCACTCCTTCACGCTCTTGAACATCTTATCGATCAGCTCGTAGGTTTCCTCTTCCCCTGCAAGGAGAATATCGTTGCAATCGCAGATCCGCTGGAATCGGGGCCAGCGCATCAGCCCGTTCAGGTGCGCCAGAGTCTGAATACAAGGGATCACCTCTACCCCGTAGCCCTCGCAAAAGGCAACGAAATCCTTCAGCTCCGCCTGGGTATATCTGCCACGGAAATGACCGAAGTAAGGCTCTTCGGGAATTTCATAGGTATCCTCGGTATAAAGCATAATGAAGTTGTAACCCATATCCGCCAGTGCGGGGATCAGCTTTTTGAGAGAAGGCATATTCATCACGGAATTGCGGCTCATATCCATCATCAATCCGAATCGCTTAAAATCAGTTTTGCTCATAAGAGAATCTCCTTGTCGATAAATATAGTTTTACATTTTTATTATACCGCGCCTGCCCCCGCAAATCAAGGGAATACAAAAATTTATCCAAATTCTCTCCCGGTCGCTTATTGAAAAATCCGCCAAAACCTGCTCTTGTCGCTTTTTTGAAAAAAAGCTTAGCAAAAAACTTTCCCTCGGGGAGGAATGAATCATTTGTACCGTTTCCCAGCATTGTGAATAGATCCCGATTCTCTACGCTTGGTGGCGGGAGGCAGATTGCCTCCAGCTTTTGCCCTTGTCGCTTTTTGAAAAAAGCTCGGCAAAAACTTCACTCGGGGAGGAATAAATCATTTGCACCGTTTGCGAACATAGCGAAAAATATCTTATTTTCTACGCTCGTTTGCGGGACGTCGAGGGCGCCGTCCCCTACAATGGATCAAAAATTTTGTAAATACAAATTGATTTTCCCTCATTCCCTGCGCTCGTCTGCGGGAGGCAGGTTGCCTCCCCTACGAATAATACCGCGACCACTCAAATCCCGCCTTGTCACCGCATAATTGTGGGTATATCTGCCTTCTCCAGCGGGAGAAGGTGGCAGCCGCAGGCTGACGGATGAGGTGTGTAAAAACGATTCGTGCGCCCGCCATCCACCGCACACCAGCCTTGTCGCTTTTTGAAAAAAGCTCG
>JAZPZL010000033.1:0-7935 GCA_045544655.1 Eubacteriales bacterium | reverse complement strand
TTGTATTCGCAGGCAAGACCGTAGTCTCCGGCAAGAGCCCCAAGGATGATATCCTTGCTCCCGGTACCAGCGGTTCCTTCGGTAACGTGAAGATCACCGGTACTCCCGAGGTTGCCGTAGACGTTGCCATCACCGGCACCGTTGCTTTGACCGGCGATTGGTTGGATGCAAACGGCGATTTCTATTGCCCCGTAAAGGTTAAGGTTGGAGCAGATACCTTCTGCGGTCTTGACTTTGACTCTGCGGCTAATTTTGCTTCTGCCATCAAGGGTGCGATCGACGGCAAATCCGCAAAGTACGCTCCCAACGAGAATCTGGCAAACACCTACGACAACACCAACCTCGACCTTGAATGGGCTTGGGACATCGAAGGTGCTACCGGTACCGAAAACAACCAGAGCAACGTTTCCGATACGTTCCTCGGTGATTACGCTGCCAACAGCGGCGATCTGACCATTTCCATCGGTATTGACATCGTAGTAACCCAGATCGACTGATCTTTAACGGTTAACCATAAAGAATGATTGATCCGCTCAAGCTTCTCGTGGCGGGCTTGGGCGGATTGCTTTTCCGGGTTTATCAATGGGCGAAAAGCTTTTCTTCTATTGATAAGCATGGAAAACCATACGCATTGAAGGGAGGCACAGATATCCAATGGCAAAAATGAATAGCGGTAAGAATCAATGGATATGGTTGTCTGTTTTCGTTCTTCTCGTATGCGTTGCAGCGACTACCATTGCGGTTTTCAGCAGACTGGACGGTTTCCTTTTCAACGACGAGGGGGCGATCCCTCTGATTCCCGAGACTGCCTCCGGAATGGATGACGGCGCAGATGAAACCCGGGAGGAGCAAGGCTCGGATGCTACTGAGTCCCTGATTCCTACGACGAAACAGGAGTCTGCAAATTCCGGTGATACGGCGCCCGAGGCTACCTTGCCGCCGAAAAATCCCGGCTTTCAGGCAAGTGACAATGAAACCGTTTGGAGTACCGATACCCGTGTGGAGATCTTCCGCGTTTCTTACGCCGACGGGGAACAGGTCATTACCGTAAAAAGCGGAAACGGAGAAAAGATCATTGCTCCCGGCACGGAAAACTCTTACGTTTTCAAGCTGAAGAACACGGGCGACGTGGCAATGGATTACAAGCTGGAGGTGGATGCCTCCTTTGCCCCGACGGGGATGGAGATCCCCATTACCGCCAGGCTCAATCGCTACGACGGCGCGTGGGTGGTGGGCGGTAAGGATACCTACGAAAAGGCTTCGGTGCTGGATGCCGCAGAGGATCGGGCGACGCTGGGTGTCGGAAAGTACAGCTACTATACCCTGGACTGGCTTTGGTCTTTTGAAGGGGACGACGAACTGGACACCTTGCTGGGCGATCTTGCCGAAGAGCAGGATCTGGTATTTACCGTTACCATCAGGACCTATGCTACTGAAAGTGATGATCCCAACGCCGACGGCGGTATTACGCCGCAGACGGGAGATCAATCTCGAATTGCCTTGTGGATCGTGCTGGCGATCAGCTCCCTTGTAATGATGATCCTTCTTTTGTTCCGTCGGGATGAAGAGAAGCGGCGCGACGGCGGGGAGGCTAAGATAAATTGAAACAGAGCAGAAAAACGAACGTTCCGTTCAAGGGTGTGCTTCGGGTGCTGCTTCTCGGCTTGTGCGGCTTGATCCTTGGCGTAAACGTGTATCTTGCCAATGCAAACAGCCTGGTGGGCAATCAGCTTCCTATGCCCTTCGGGTACGGAGCGGCAGTCGTCCTTTCCGGCAGTATGGAGCCGGAGTTTTCCAAGGGCGATCTGATCCTGGTGGAGGAAGCGGAGCGTTACGAGCTGAACGATATCGTGGTTTTTCAGGACGAAAACAGCCTGGTCGTTCATCGGATCATCCGTACGGAGGGTGAAACGGTAACGACGAAGGGAGATGCAAACAACACCCCGGATGAGCCCATTCACGTTTCGGCAGTAAAGGGAAAGGTATTTTTTTGGATCCCGTATCTGGGCAACGTGATCGGATTTTTAAAGACACCCGTGGGAATCGCCTGTATTCTCGGCGCGGCGATCGCCCTCGTTGAAATTCCCCGCAGAAACGAGAAAAAGCGGGATGACGAAGAAAGGCGGAGGATCCTGGAAGAGATCGAGCGCTTGAAAAAGGAAAATTAACCGAAAGAAAGAGGTGAAGCAAAGCCGTGGACAGACGCTGCAGAGCAAAATTGAATATCCCCATGTGCTGCGCTGCCGTGCTGCTTTGCCTGACCCTGATCTCCTGCCGGTTGTGCGGTGGCTTGTACGCGAGGTATTCGGGTACGGGCGATGGAGAGGACGGTGCCCGTATTGCAAAATTTGACGTTTCGGCGGAAAGCACCTATTTTTCCGAGCCGCTTCTGATGGAGATGACGGCACCGGGTAAGATCCGGAAGGAGATCGTCGTTACGAATAACAGCGAGGTCGCCTTTGCCTGCACGGTCACCCTGAAAAATACCACGCAGAATATCCCGTATTTGTTTTCGGTGGAGGACAGTGAGCCGACGGCAAACGAATGCAGCGCGGTCTGTTTTTTGGAGCCCAACTCCGGAGACGGCGTGATCGAGATCGTGATGGAGTGGGAGGAAGCGGATGCGCTTCGCTATATGGGTATGGCAGATCTTGTGGAACTGACTGTCAGCGCACAGCAAGTGGATTGACGAAAGGAGTATGAGGAATGTCCGAAGGCAAAAATAGAAAAAAGCATTCTCATATCTCAAGGTATACGCTTGTTTTTGCGATCCTTGCGGCACTGCTTCTGGTTGGCGGTGTTTTTGCCAGGTATATTTATTCAAACGGCGGCAGGTTTATGCTGTCCGCAAAGGAATTTTATTTTACCAGCAACCTTTTGAAGGCAAATTCTGCCGAGTATATTCTGAATTCCAATACCACCGAGGTTTCCTTCACCCTGGGCAACTATGCGGATAAGCTCCGCTTCTCGCAAGACGATATCCGATATTCCATTGAGGTGGAGAAAAAATACGGCATCGGCGATGAGGTGACCGTATACGCGGACGGTGCGGAGGTGACGGAAGAAAGTGAGCTCGTGCTGAACGGCAACGGGATCGACACGGCTCAGATCCGACTGGAAGGGCTTGAGATCGGCGAAACCTATACGGTGATCGCGACGGGCAGGGCAGGATACAAGAAAATTCTGAGAGCTGATTTCACCGTGTCCGACGAGGAGGAAAACGTATACGCCTACCTGGACACCTCAAACGACGCGTTTGTCTTGCTGACCGTATGGACTGAGAACGTCAAGGGAACGCTGAACGTGGAGGTGACGGAGAGGGGCTTGATTCCCGACAGTACCGATCCCGTTCTTCGCGAGGTATATAACTACAACAAGCAAGACGGGTATTATGAGCCAATGACGGTGACGGGGGACAATGAGATTCGGGATGCGGACAATTTCACGGCACCGTACGCGTCTTACACGTACCGTTTCTTCCGCGGGGAAGATAAAAGCTACGATATAAAAAATTCGTTCAACGTGTTTATAGAAGATAACGGAAAGATCCATCCGGCAAATACGGATCAAACACCGTAAAAAAGAAAGGAGTGATACGCAATGAGAACCATCAAACGGTACAGATCTATCTTTGTAGCTCTTTGCGTATCCCTTCTTCTGGGCTTTTGCGTATGTATTTTGTTGTTTGGCTCCTCCGTTGCGGCAACCGACGTAAGCATTGAAAACAGCGGATCAAGACTGAATGCGAGATCTGACAGTGCTTCAGCCTCCTATCAGTGGCTGATCTCCGATGAGGCGGACGGTACGTACGCTCCCCTTGAGAGTGCAACGCTGGGATATTATGATATCACCGCAGACGACGAAGGAAAATATATCAAGGTATCCGTTGACGGCTCGGAGTCCGAGGCGGTCGGTCCCATTGGCAAGCTGATCGTTTTTGACCTTTCCCTGGGCGGAGTCAGACTTGGAAGTACTTACTCCGGTAACGGCGGCGCGCTGACCGGTACTCACGCGGATTCCAATATCTACGTGGTGACCCAGAGCAACACGGAGAATTATTCTAAAAACACCATTGCCTTTTCCGGTAGCAGCCTGGAATTTTACGACGTGACCCTTGACGGCATTCACCTTGGCAGTGAGCCGGTCTCGGGAAAAACGCCTGACGCTTCGGGAATCGGTTTGTATACGTACGGCGTAATTGATCTGCAACCAAGCGGCGGCGTGGGATCCAAGAAGGTGGTGCTGCGCCTGAAGGGTGAAAATATCGTTCGTGCGATCCATTACTATACCAACGGCACCGCGTCCAGCTCCTCTCTGAAGATCACGGATATCAACGGAGATCAGGCGACGGACGGAGGATCTCTTTACGTGCCCGTTAAGGTTGAACCCGGGGAAATTGACGCCTTCGTTGCCTCAAAGCTGAGCTACAACCATTGGAACTCCGCCATCGGCGGTGACGACGGCTCGGGTGATAAGGTAACGAATCTTGAAATTGCAGGCGGCAAGCTGCAGGTATTGACCACTTATGCCGACAACTGTACCGCAATCGGCGCAGGCGGTAACGGTGCCTGCACGCTGACCATTTCCGGCGGTGATATCAACGCCCACTGCAACGGTACGGGTACCGCCATCGGCGGCGGGATCGGATGGCACAGCGGAGGCGGTACCTCCACCGTGAACATCACCGGGGGAAACATTTATGCGAAAAACCACGGTAAGATCTTCGTAAAAGCGACCTATAACGGCAACGGAAGCATCAACACCACTAAGATCGTTACCGAAAGCGACGATTATAACGAGATCATCGGCGGCGTTGCCATCGGGTCCGGAAGCTCCGTAAAGAGCAACGGTTCTCAAGGCACGGTGAATATTTCCGGCGGCACGGTCAAGGCTTACGGTACCTACGGCAACGGAATCGGCGGAGGTAACAGCTCCTCCTCTGCGGGAGGTAAGGCAACGATCACCATCACCGGCGGTACGGTAGAGGCAAGCTCCATCGGCGGCGGTGACAGTAAGAACCAAGTCGGGGGCCAGGCAGACGTAAAGATCAGCGGAACGGCTGACGTTACTCTTATCAACGGGATCGGCGGCGGTCGAAGCGCATCCGCCTCGGGCGGTGAAGCGACCATTACGGTAAGCGGCGGTATGATGCGCTGCGCAGGCGTCATCGGCGGCGGTAACGGCGGCGGTGAAGGAAACGGCGGTCACGCAGATATTACCGTTTCCGCAGGAACCCTGATCTCTGCCTCCATCGGCGGTGGAACCGGCGGTGAAGGCGGTAACGGCGGCGCGGCGGAAATCAATATTTCCGGCGGTATCATCAAAACCGGCTCCATCGGCGGCGGTCAGACCCTGAACGTGACGGACGGTAAGCTGGGTCACGCAACGGCACAGATCACCGGCGGTGATATTACGGGACAGTTCCTGATGGCCGCGGGCGGAACCGAGCCCTGCTCCTTTACCATGACCGGAGGAACGCTTCACAGCGTAAATACGGCTTCTACCACGGAATTTCATTATGCCCAGAAGGACGGCGGCGCAGTCTATATGGACGACCCCTATGGAATCGTCAGCATTTCCGGCGGTACGGTCAAGGAATGCTCCGCTGAAAACGGCGGCGCGATCTATATGTCCGACGGCACCTGTACCATTTCCGGGGATGCCGTTATCTACGACTGCACCGCCACCGAAAACGGCGGTGCGATCTATATGGGCGGCGGTACGCTGACCGTCAACGGCGGCAGCATCAAAAACAATTCTACCGAGGGCAACGGCGGTGCCGTGTACCTGGGCGGCGGTAATATGACCGTTCTCTCAGGCGAGATCTCCGGTAATACTGCCAAGGACAGCGGCGGAGCCGCATTTATCGACGGCGGTAACGTCAAGGTTGCCGGAGGCAGCGTAAACGGTAATACTGCGACCAATAACGGCGGCGGTATTGCAGTCCATAACGGCAACTACAGAATGACCGGCGGCACCGTGGATCAAAATACTGCAACCGAAGGCGCAGGCGGCGGTATCTACGTCAGCGCGGATGAAAACGACGTTGAGGTGGACGTATTGAGCGGATCGGTCAGCAAAAATACCGCGCTCGGCAACGGCGGCGCTTTTGCCGTTGTGGGAAAGGCGGACGGAACGGAAAAAATTACCGTTACCGTGGGTGTCAATAAGAACCACTTTGATGAAGACGGAAATCTCGTTGCAAATTGTGAGCACGGAGATGAAAACGAGGGCGCTTACGACTGCCCCGTCTTCCTTGAGAATAAATCCAGCGCATCGGGCGGCGGTATCTACGTAACCGGTAATACCTCCACGGTTCTGAATATTTTCTGTCTGGAGGAAGACGGAAGCCACGCGGAGGCAGATCACGGTCAAAGCCACTTTATGAAGGTGGATGGCGGTAAGGTTACGATCACTACCTCCGAGCAGCACGACGAGGGGAACCAGACCTCCTATCACGGAAATACGCATATCAAGAGCGAGGTATACATTACCGGCGGACAGATGGATCTTTGGGGTGAGATGACGAACCCACGTCTGGAAGATATTATTACCGTTGATATTACCAAGCAGGATGACTATTTCGTGGATCACCGCTTCATTCCTTCAACCGAAAAATATTACAAGCTCCTTTACTTTGAAAACTTTACGGATCCCGTGACGGGCATCACCACGGGGCAGTACAAGGAGATCGAGGTAAAGCACGGGGATTCCGTTACCATCAGCGGTAATATCTACAGCCACCCCGGATATACCATCAAGGGCTGGAATACCGCCAACGGAAACGACGAGCCTTTGGATAATTATCCCCAAGGCACTTACGATAACGACCGCGGTTGGTACAACGTGGGTGATGAAAAGCTCTTTGACGCCGCACCCATCGGTGACCTGACCATTTACGCCATTTGGGAGGCCAACGGCTATACCGTAGTCTACGATCCCAACGTGCCCGCAGGCGAAACGTATTACGGCGAGATGGAGAATTTCAACTTCACCTACGATCTTCCCATCAAGCTGAGTAAAAATACGTACGTCAGACCGGGCTACGACTTTATCGGTTGGTGTAAGACCGCGACCGGTTCTTATCAGATCTATGGGGATGAAGAAACGGTTACGAATCTGACCACGAAAAAGGGCGAGGTGGTTACGCTGTACGCTCAGTGGCGCACTTGTGACCACGATCCCGCAACCCACGAGTACACCTACTCGGTTACGGATGACGGACAAACCCTGAAAAGGGATTGCTCCTGCGGAACGTACAGCGAGGAAGCTAAGCTTTCGGCGGAAAACGCCGTGTACGATCGGACTCCCCACGAGGCTGAGTGTGAGTATACGTCAAGCAAATGGACTCCTGCGTTTGTGTATGAAGCGCTGGACGGGGATGCGTTCGTTGACGGCAAGCCTTATCACGCGGGTCGTTACAGAGCGAGCATTACCGAAAACGGAGTAACCGCAAGCGTTACGTATACCATTGAGAAGGCGGAGCAGCCCGCTCCTCTCAAGCCCACCTTTGATACCACTAAAAATGCAGACGGCTCCGTAATGAGCGTCATTCCCGTGGAGGCGTCTCCTCTCGGTACGGCGGGCGATCCCTTGTACGATGAAAGCTATCAGTCCTATCCCGAATACCGAGTGGTGTATTACGTGGGCGAAACGGAATATACCATCGAGTGGGCAAAGGGTGCCGATCCTCTGATCGATGACCAATACGCCGCTCAATTCACCCTGGATCGGGCGTTGACCAACTATTATATTCAGGCCCGTTACAGTGAATCCGACAACTACAAGGCCTCCGACGTGGCGACGGCAGACAGCGTATACTTCTTCGTAGGAAACGTTGAGTTCGTCGTAAACTGCGGCGAGGGCGTAATTTATTCCATTAAAACGGCGGACGGAACCGACGTGACGGTCAACGGTATTGAAATCAAGTCGGAG
>JAZPZL010000032.1:0-4894 GCA_045544655.1 Eubacteriales bacterium | reverse complement strand
TGATGAGATGCACGCTTGCGCGTGATGATATACCATTGCTTTCGCAATGGATAAAAAATCGACAGGTCGAAACCTGTCGATCTTTGGCGGAGAAGCGGGGATTTGAACCCCGGCGCCAGAATAATCCGACCTAACGGTTTAGCAAACCGTCCCCTTCGACCTGCTTGGGTACTTCTCCAAATCGTTATTTCGTTGTAAAGAAAAAGACCACTCTCGGTGGTCTTTTTCTATGGCGGAGGGAAAGGGATTCGAACCCTTGTGGGATTTCTCCCAAACGGTTTTCAAGACCGCCTCGTTATGACCACTTCGATATCCCTCCAAATCGGGGACTCGAATATTATAGGCGATATTTCCGCTTTTGTCAAGGGGAAAAACACTTTTTTTATGCTTTTCCGCCGGTCTTTTTCTTTTTCTTCACTGCAAATCCGAAAGAACCGATCTTTTTACCAAGCTGAATGTAATCTCCGTGGGAATAAGCAAGGAGATTTGCCTTTTTCAGATCCAGCTTTCCGTTTTCATCCACGTAGTTCTCGTCCACGTCCACTGCGACGATCTCGGCAAGGAACATATCGTGAGAGCCCAGCTCCTTCACCTCTACCACCTTGCATTCCAGACAAAGAGGGCTTTGCGCCAGGGTAGGGCAGGCGACCTTAGAAGCGCGCTCGGGAGTGAGGGAATACGCCTTGATCTTATTCAGCTTTGCGCCGGTATAAACACCGCAGGCATCCGTTGCTTTTGCAAGGGAACCGGTGGTCGTGTTGATCACGAATTCTCCCGTTTCGCTGATGATCTTGTGGGAGTGGCGACTTTTCCGCAGGGAAATATAGGTCATGGGCGGCTCGGAATTGACGATGCCCGTCCAGGCAACCGTTGCCGCGTTGGGCTTTTCCATGGTGCCGCTGGTAACGATGACGGCGGGAACGGGTGCCAAAAGGGTTCCGCCGGGCCAAGTGATTTTTGCCATGATATACCTCTCTTACGTTCTCAAAAACAGATTTTCAATTTGCTTTTTGGTAAAGGGAACCAGAACGGGTCTTCCGTGGGGACAAACGATCACGTTGTCGATCTCCCTCAGCTTTTCCACGATCCACTTGTGATCTGCATCGGTGGAGGGGATCCCCGCCTTCACGGCAGCCTTGCAAGCCATAGAGTAAAGGGTGCGGTCAAAGCGCTTTTCTCCCGCTCCTTTTCCCACACCGCCCAGCATCAATTCCTGAGCAGATTCCTCGATCAGCTTTTTGATGGCGTCGCCTGAAAGGGCAACGAATTCCAGGGGGATTCCCCGCAAAAGGAAGGAGGTATCACCAAATTCCTCCAGGAGAAAGCCTGCTTCCTCCATTTCCTTCAAATGCTCTGCCAAAGCGGCACTTTCGGAAGGAGTCAGATTCAGGAGCATCGGTTCCAAAAACAGCTGTACCGATTCGCTCTTGTGTTCCTTTTTCAAGGCCTCGTACAGAATACGCTCGTGCGCCGCGTGCTTGTCGATCAGGTACAGGCTTTCGCCCGTTTCATAGATGATATAAGCGTTGAATACCGTACCGCGAACGGTTCCCAAAAGGGAAAGGGGATTGTTCTCATTCTCCTTGGGAAGAACGCTCTCCATCGCCATTTGCTCAGCGGGAGTCTCTGTTTTGACGGGTTCTTCCTTTTTTTCTTCCCGAATGGGTTCTGCGGTCTTCTCTACGGTTTTTTCAGTTTCCGCCTTTTTCGTGGGAAGCTCCCTTTTTTCTTCAAAGACCTTTTCAATGGAGATCTTTTCGATTGTAGCTTTTGAGGGGGTGATTTTCTCCTCTTCGGGGATCAGACGGCTCTTTCCTCGGCTTGAGGCGGAGGAGAAGAGGGAAAGCTCGCTTTTTCCTTCCCGATACGCTCCGCTTTTTACCTCCGCAGAGGGAGTGGGGGGAGCCTTGGTCTCCGAGATCTTGGGCGGGGTAACGCCGGCTTTCGTCTCCGCGATCTTTACCGCCCTTGCATATTCATCTCTGGCAAGGCGGTTGGATAGACCGTTCAGTGTGTTTCTGACCGCGTGGTAAACTGCATTGTAAACGCTGCGCTCGTCGTCAAAACGAACCTCCAGCTTTGCGGGATGCACGTTTACGTCTACCTTTTCGGGATCAAGGGTCAAAAACAAAACGCAACCGGGGAATTTTTCGCTTTTTACAAAGCTTTTATAAGCCTCCTCCATTCCAAAGCGCATCGTGCCGGATTTGACGAAACGGGAATTGATGTAAAAGCTTTGGAAATTGTGATTGGTTCTGCCGCATTCGGGTCTGGTGATATAGCCGTGAATGCGAAGATTCCCCTCGGTGTGATCCACCTCGGTCAAAGCAGAGGAAAACTCTTGCCCGTACACCGAATAAATGCAGTCCAGAAGCTTTCCGTTGCCTACCGTCTGTAGCTTTACCTGACCGTCTGCAACGTGCTTAAAGGCAATTTCGGGGTGAGAGATGGCAATGCGCTGAAGGTATTGCAAAATGGCGGCGCTTTCCGTTTGCGCACGCTTTAAAAACTTCCGTCTTGCAGGCTGATTGAAGAACAGATCCTGCACGATCACCGTAGTACCGTCCGCACAGCCGCATTCCTCAAAGGAAAGGATCTCCTCTCCCTCCATTACCAGCTGATTGCCCAGATCATCCTCGCGCCGCTTGGACATAACGGTAAAGCGGGAGGTGGAGGAAATGGCGGCAAGCGCCTCCCCGCGAAATCCCAGGGTGGCGATGGCGGCAAGATCCTCGGGCGTGCGGATCTTCGACGTGGCGTGACGGCGTACACAAAGGGGAATATCCTCCTTTTCCATACCGCTGCCGTTATCGGTAATGCGGATCAGATCAATGCCACCGCCGGAAATCTCCGTAACGATCGCCGTGCTTTTCGCATCAATGGCGTTTTCCAGCAGTTCCTTGATCACGTTGGCGGGGCGTTCCACCACTTCGCCCGCGGCGATCAGATTGGCAGTTTGTGTATCCAGTAGGTTGATTTTCGCCATTTTGGCTCCTTCTTACAGTTTTTTTGCTTCCTGTGACAGCTCGTACAGCTTGCCCAGCGCTTCAATAGGACTCATGGTATCTACGTTGACCGCCCGCAGGGAATCAATGATCTCGTCCTTGAGGGTGGCAAACATAGGAAGCTCTTCCTCTTGAGAAATTGCCTTTTTTTCCTTGGGATTCTTTGATTCCAGTTCCTTCAGGGTCTCCTTTGCGCGGCGAATGACCTCGGAGGGAACGCCCGCCAGATTCGCTACCTCGATACCGTAGCTTTCATCTGCGGAGCCGGGAAGGATCTTTCTCAAAAAGATTATGCTATCTCCGCGCTTTTTGGCGGCAATGTTGTAATTCTTGACACCGTCCATGGTATTTTCCAGCTCACTCAGCTCGTGATAGTGAGTGGCAAAAAGGGTCTTCGCACCGCATTTCTTTCCTGCGGTGTACTCCACCACGGCGTGGGCAATGCTCATACCGTCAAAGGTGGAGGTGCCTCTTCCGATCTCGTCGTAAATGATCAGACTCTTTTTCGTGGCGTTTTGCAAAATGTACGCGACCTCGCTCATTTCCAGCATAAAGGTGGATTGACCCATAGAAAGGTCGTCACTTGCACCGATTCGGGTGAAGATCTTATCCACGATGCCGATGTGCGCTTCCTTTGCAGGGACGAAGGAGCCCATCTGCGCCATGATCACGATGATGGCGCAGCCTCGCATATAGGTACTCTTACCTGCCATATTGGGGCCGGTGATGATGGCCATACGGTTGGAGGAGGTATCCAGCAGAGCATCGTTGGGAACGAAGAAGCCGCGGGTCACCTTTTCTACGACGGGGTGTCTGCCGTCGCGGATCTCAATGCGGTCGGAATAATCCACCACGGGGCAAACGTAATTGTTCTCCAGAGCAACGTGGGCAAGGGATGCAAATACGTCCACGTGAGCCACCAGCTTTGCCGCATCCTGCAGGAAGGGGGCCGCATCCTTCACCTTATCGCAAAGCTGACAAAACAGATCGTATTCCAGGGCAACGGCTCTGTCCTTTGCGCCCAGAATTCTGCTTTCCATATCCTTCAGCTCGCTGGTAATATAGCGCTCTGCGTTGGCAAGGGTCTGCTTGCGGATATACCGCTCGGGGACCTTGTCGCTGTGTAAGCGTGAAACCTCAAAATAGTAACCGAATACGCGGTTGTAGCCGATCTTCAGCTTGGGGATCCCCGTCAGTTCCCGCTCCGTTGCTTCGATCTTTGCAAGGTAGCTTTGGCTTTCGGTCATAATGGCGTTCAGCTCGTCCAGCTCCTCGTTGTATCCCTTCTGAATAAATCCGCCTTCACGGATGGAGAAGGGCGGGTCGGGACGAATGGCGGAGGTAAGCAAGTCGCACAAGGGATCGGTGATGGGGAGAATATCCTCTTTTAAGCGGGTGTAAAGCTCGGAAAGCTCCTCGCCTGCGCAGTTCTCAAGGGAAGAGGCAACTGCGGGCAAATAGGAAAGGGTGTTTGCCAAAGCATACAGATCCTTGGCGTTACCGCCACTGTAAATAATGCGGGAAAGAATGCGCTCGATGTCCTGCATGGGGGAAAGGGTCTCCCGTACACGGTCCTTGAGCATCATATCGTTGTAAAATTCCAGAACCGCGCTTTGACGCTTGGCAATGGCTCTGGGATGGGTCAGAGGCTGCTCGATAAAGCGGCGGAGCAGTCTTGCACCGCTTGCGGTGCGGGTCTTATCCAGTACCCACAAAAGGCTGCCTCGCTTTTCCTTGCCTCTTGCGCTTTCCGTCAATTCCAGATTCCGTCTGGAATTGGAGTCGATGGAGAGATATTCGTTGTTGTCGTAGATCTTCAGTGCGGCAAGAGAGGTTAGTGAAGTCTTTTGGGTGGCGGAAAGGTAGGTGATCAGAGCGGCGCAGGCTCT
>JAZPZL010000031.1:0-3755 GCA_045544655.1 Eubacteriales bacterium | reverse complement strand
GTGCGGAAGTGTTTTCCTTTTGAATGAAAATATGATTTCCAGGGAGTTTTTGAACCAAGAAGCCTTTTTGGGAAAAATATTTGCTCAAAAGCATTGAAAACGTACGTTCACCACCGTTTACACAAGGAATTTTTGAAAATTCACGCAACAATTCATTCATAGTCGAAACCTCCGTTTTGAATGGTAGCGATGATTAGTTGAATTGCTTTTTTCGTATTTTCAATATCGCTTTCCCAAACGATGCCCACGGGGCCGTGGATATATCTGCACGGAGTGGAAACTGAAATAGCATTCATCCCGCTTCCTTCGTTTTGGAATGAAGAAGCCTCGTTTCCTCCGGCGCGTAGTGCCTTTGTTTGGCAAGGAATTCCGTTTGTTTGCAGTAGCTTAAAAACAGCGGAAATCAAAGTGGAATCGTAGACACAACGTCCGTCGGCGAAGGAAATAACAGGACCATTTCCCAGCGAACAGACCTTTGCCGGACCCTCTACCTTCGGTAGATCGTTGGGAGTAGTAACGTCCAGAGCTATGCCGTAATCGTAGCTGTGATTGGAAGCGAAAGAAGCTGCTCCGATCAATCCTACCTCTTCTTGTACGGAAAAAACGAAGGTGCAATTTTGTACGGCTGAATCACAAATCAGTTCACACAGCAGATAGCAACCGAGCCTGTCATCGATGGCTTTTCCGGAAATGGCGGGATTCTCAGAGTCCATCCGTTCGGTTTTCGTATCAAAAATTGCTAAATCACCTTTTTGAAGAATTTGTCCGGATTCCTCGTCAGATGAAGTTCCGATGTCGATGTAAAGATCGTTGTACGTAATTGAAGAATCTCGATTTTTATTCATGTGGATGGGTTTTGCGCCAATTATACCGAATACGTCCCTCTCGGCAAAATAAACTCTTTTGGATGGAAGGTGCGCAGGGGTTATCCCGCCGACCTGAGAAAAACGCAGGGTTCCATCCGGCTCAAAGCCTGTTACGGTAAAGGCAACCTCGTCCATATGCGCTGAAAGCACAAGATTTCCGCCGTTTCCTTTCGTAGCGATCAGATTGCCCAAAGCATCAATTTTCAAGGAAGAAACGTAAGGCTTGATTCGATCGGCAATCAGATCACGAACGGCAGACTCCGCTCCCGAAGGACCGAAGCATTCCGTGAGTTGCTTCAGAAAAATAAACTTGCTATTATCCAATGAGGTTCACCTCCCCGAAGGGGATATTTTCTTGTTCCAGTAAGGTGCACAGAAGCAAGGACGTTTTTTCAACATCACATTCACTAACCATTTCCGACGGTGTATGCATGTATTTTAAAGGAATGGAGATCAAACCGCATGGAATTCCGTTTTCGCGGAGCTGTAAAGCGCTTGCACTTGTGCCGGTTCCACCCGGTTCTACAACGATTTGAAGCGGAATTTCTTTTTCTTCGGCAACACGAATCACCCATTGGGGAACTGCTCTTGAAAGCGTATCGGCAATGGAGATGGAAGGTCCACCGTGCATGCTTATACATTTATCTTCATTCAGACCTTTTGCGTACCCAAAGCCTGCATCAACGACCAGGGCTAGATCGGGCTTGAATTGGAAACTTGCGCTTTTCACTCCGCGGGAGGTGGTCTCTTCTCCCATACTGAACATAAAGGTAAGATTGTGAGGGGAATGCACCCGGGATGCAGTCAAAAGCAAAGCAGCAACCGCTGCCTTGTTATCCAGAGAAGGAGCAGAAATACAGTTGTTTATGAGCTTTTTGCAGGAGGAAGCAAAAGAAACAGAGGTACCCGGTTTGATATGCTTTTCCGCTTCCGCCTTTGATGAAAAGCCGCAATCCAGATAAACTTCTTGCTCGTCTTCTTTCACTTTTTGATCCGTCTTCTTCAAAAGGTGGGGCGGCACGGAGGTTGCCACTGCCTTGTATTTTTTATTGGAATGAATGATAAATTCGGTTCCAGGCAGAATGGAAAAATCGAAACCGCCGCAACAACACACCGAAAGAAAACCCCCGTCTAAAATCTCCTTTACACAGAGACCGATTGCATCGAGATGGGCTTCAATCAAAATGCTTTTAGCATTGCCTTTTTTTAATTCTTTATGGATCCACAAATTCCCGAATTCATCCGATGTGGCACCGTATTCTGCGAACAGATCGGGAATGATCTTCTCGTAAGAGGTGATCTCTCGTCCGCTGAGAAGATCGTTTTTGGATAGTCGTTCCAATATTTCAAAAACTTTACTCATTTATAACTCCGCTACCAGTGTTTTAAATCTTTGTCCCCGCACTTCAAAATTTTTAAATAAATCAAAGCTTGCGCTGGCGGGAGAAAGAATTACAGCGTCTCCGTCAGCAGCCTTTTCCCTGGCAATTTTTACCGTTGAGTCGAAATCGGGACTGTCAATGATTTCCAGCTTTTTCGGGTCGTAATGCTTCGAGGATAAAACTGCAGATTTTATTTTTTCCGAGGTAGCGCCGCAAAGAATCAAGCATTTAACCCTACCGCAGATCTCGTCACCAAGAGACGTATAATCCAGGTTTTTATCATACCCGCCAGCAATCATAATTACTTTTTTATCAAAAGCGCGCAGACAAGCCATAGAGCGTGAGGGGGAAGAGTCGATGGAGCTGTTATAGTATCTGACACCGTCTAAAACTCTGCATAGCTCAATGCAATGCTCCACACCGCCAAAGGTTTTTGCAATCTTCAAAATCTCCTCTTTGTTTGCCAGGTTCAGGATTGCTGCGATTGCTGCCATATAGTTTTCTACGTTGTGTTTTCCCGGCAAAAGAATATCCTTCACAGAAAGGATCGGTTGCTGCATCTCGCCCTTGCGATGGTAGATCATTGAGCCGTCACAGAAAACTGCCTCCTGCACTTGCTTTGCTTTTTCGGGAGAATAGGTGAAATAGCAGCAGGCTCCGTTGGTTTCGCAAGCTCTCGTATGATCATTGTCCAAATTTAATACTGCTCGGGAGGCTTCGGTTTGATGCTTCAGAATGTTCTTTTTTGCCTCTACGTACTCTTCCATTCCTCGGTGCCAATCCAGATGATTTTCGGAAAGGTTCGTAATGACGGAAATATCGGGGGAATATCTGCAATTCATCAGCTGAAAACTGGAAAGCTCCATTACGCTGATGCAACGATCCGAGTGAATATCTTTGAGCTGAGGCAGCATAGACTTGCCGATATTGCCGCCTAAAAAGACACGGTAGCCGCTTTGCTCCAGAATCTTTGCGGTAAGAGTCGTCGTGGTCGTCTTTCCGTCGCTTCCCGTAATTGCAACAGTCTTACAAGGTACGAATCTGAGGAACAGCTCTGTTTCGCAGGTCAAGTAAGAGCCGTTTTCAACTGCTTTCAGAAATTGGGGGAGATCCGGACGGATCCCCGGCGAGCGGATAATAATATTTTCCGTAATGTTTTCCAAATAATTCACGCCCAGGACAACTTTTCCACCGTTCTGAAGAACTGTGAGGATCTCGGGATCTTTTTCCGTTTTTTTTAGATCGCGTACGGTAACGGATTTTGCGCCGCATTCATACAAGTAGGCAACGAGAGGAACGTTTGATACGCCGGCGCCGATAAGCGTGACGGTTTTTCCGTTTATATAGTCGCACAAAGCATGATAACCCTTGTTCATTGATCATTCTCCTTATAAAAAATCTTAAATTTATTATAACTGATAAAAAAAACTTTTCAATATGTTTGACAAAAATATATTTATCGGTTATAATATAAATAATATGACTAGGTGGGGCGATCGCGCTTTGA
>JAZPZL010000030.1:0-6047 GCA_045544655.1 Eubacteriales bacterium | reverse complement strand
TATTTTTTATTATCTGCCCGAGCCATCAAGAGGAGGATCCCGTACAGGCACTGCATGGATTCCAAATGTCTCAGAGGATTGTCCGAATTCAGAAAGCGCTCCATTTTTGCAAAGGATGTGATAAATTCACTGCCGTCACCGATCTCAATGCTTTGAATGGTATTTCCCGTCTCTCCGGCGTCAAAATCAATTCATATACATTCTCCCGGTTCCTCGCATTGCCGGGCATACCGTCCGCCCTTTGGAAGAAGGATCACGTGGTTACGGTCGGAGCGGATCTTTCTTACGTCCTGATAATAATAGGTCACCCCCTCCGCTTTGTAGGCGAGTCCCCAATAATTTCTCTTTTTTGATGTACCGTTGCTCCCACTGCGGATTTTCATTTTCCGGTGGCGGAAATCACTTCTTTTGGCTTAAAATTGATAAACACAAAATCACCTCACTCCTTGATTTTAAAAGAGAATATACAAGTTGGCAAGAACTTTTGTATCAAAATTGACAAAAGTATCACAATTCCTATTTACGAAACGGACGGATCCGTTATAATCAGATTGTAGAAAGATCATCGGAGGAAAAATCGATGAAAAAAATCAAAATAGGACAGATCGGTATCGGCCATAATCACGGCGAATCGAAAATGAAGGCCGCAAGAAAATTTCCCGCGCTTTTTGAGGTCATCGGCTTTGCCGAGGAGAACGAACGCTGGATCGAAAAAAGAGGAGATCGGAAGGGCTACGAAGGTCTTCCGCGTCTGAGCGTGGAGGAGGTCATTGCAAAATCCGACGCGGTGCTGGTGGAAAGCGACGTGTGGGATCTGACCAAATACGCCAAAATGTGCATCGACGCAGGCAAGCATATTCATATGGATAAGCCTGCAAGCGGTACCCTTGAGGAATACAAGGCACTTCTCGATGCCGCAAAGGAAAAGGAGCTGGTGATACAGCTTGGCTATATGTACCGCTACAATCCCGCTGTTTTGGCGTGCTTTGAAAAGATCCGAAAGGGGGAGTTGGGCGAGATCCATTCCATTCACGCGGAAATGAGCACCTTGCATCCTGCGGATACCAGAAAATGGTTGACCAACTTCCGCGGCGGCGGTATGTATATTTTCGGAAGTCATCTGGTGGATCTGATCGTTTATCTTTTGGGTGAGCCGAAAAAAATCAGTTCCTTCGTTTCCCGCACGGGATTGGACGGAGTGGATCTGGAGGACAACAACCTTGCCGTTCTGGAATACGATAAGGCGATGGCGCGCGTTTTCGTTTCTTCCGTGGAGGTCAACGGCTTCGGCAGACGGCAGTTTATGGTGGGAGGAAGCCTTGGTACGGTGAATATCTGTCCCTTGGAACGCCCCATTACCATGACTTGGTCGGATCTGTCCATCGCGGATAAGACCTACGAGGACCGCAAGATCACCCTTCCCTTCGAGGATCATACCGCGGCGGGCAGATACGACGAGATGATGCAGGATTTTCACGCCTATATTCTGGGGGAGAAGAAGAATCCCTTTACCTACGAGCATGACTTTCTGGTGCAAAAGGTGCTGGACGAGATCGTGGGAGGCGTTGGCTTCAATGGCAAAAATATTGATTGAACGGATAGGAGAAAACGATGAAAAAGATTTTGGTTTTAGGCGGTACGGGCGCTATGGGCAGATATGCCGTACCCGAGCTTTTACGGTTGGGCTTTGCCGTTGACGTAGTTGCCCTGGACGAGCCGGAGATCACCCACGAAAATCTGACGGCAAGTATTGCCAACGCCATGGACGACGAGTGGCTGAGGGAAAAGATCACGAAAACTCGTTTTGACGTGATCTTGGATTTTATGAGCTATACCTTGCCCCAATTCCGTGTTCGCGCACCCCTGTTTCTGGAAAATACGGATCAGTATATGTTCCTTTCCAGCTGTCGCGTGTACGCCAACGAGGAGGTTCCCGTTCGGGAATCCTCTCCCAGACTCATTGACGTTTCCAAAAACGAGGAGTATCTGGAGGACGTGGAAAAGGAATATTCTCTTTTCAAGGCGGAAGAGGAAAATCTTCTCACCGACTCCGGTAAGAAAACCTCGACCATCATCCTTCCCCCCACTACCTATTCCCCGGGCAGAGCCCAGCTTGTGACCCTGGAGGCAGGTACCTTCGTTTCCCGTGCCTTTGCGGGAAAGCCCGTGGTCATCCCCATTCAGGCAAAGGAGAAGCCCGCCACCATGTCCTGGGCAGGGGACGTGGGGGTCATGATCGCCCGTCTTGCAGGAAAAAAAGAAGCGTTGGGTGAAAAATTCATTGCTTCTACTGCCGAATACAATACCTGGGGCGAGATCGCCGAGATCTATCGGGAGCTGCTGGGACTGAAATACGAATGGGTGGATCAGGAAGAGTATCTGCAGATCATGTCAAAGGATCGGGATCGGATCTCTCCCTTCGTTCGTTGGCAGCTGGAATACGCCCGCCTTTTCGACCGTATCACCGATAATTCCAAGATTCTTGCCATCACGGGAATGAAGCAGGAGGAGCTGACGAGCTTTTACGACGGTATGAAAATGGAGCTTGCAAAGCTCACCCCGGACAATCTCCGAATCGACAAGATCCGTGCCCGTGTCAACGAGCGTATGGACGAATACTTTGCCAAAAAAGAGGAGGATGCAAAATGAAAGCAATGCTGATTGACGACCACAAAAATCTGGTGTGGAGCGAGGTTCCTTATCCCACGATGGGCGAGGAGGACGTGATCGTCAAGATCTGTGCCGCCGCACTGAACCGCGCCGACCTTCTCCAGCGTCAGGGGAAATATCCTTCTCCTCCCGGATGCCCCGAATGGATGGGACTTGAGATCGCGGGAGAGATCGTGGAGATCGGTTCCAAGGTGTCCAAATGGCAGATCGGCGACAAGGTCTGCGCCTTGCTTGGCGGTGGCGGCTACGCCGAATACGTAGCGGTCAAGGAGGATATGCTGATGCCCGTCCCCAAGGGACTTTCTATGGTGGAGGCTGCCGCCTTGCCCGAAGCCTACGCCACCTCCTATCTGAATCTTTTTATTGAGGGACATCTGGAAGCGGGTCAGACCGCCTTCATTCCCGCAGGTGCCAGCGGACTTGCCTCCGTTGCCATTCCTATGGCAAAAGCCTTCGGCGCCAAGGTCATTACCTCGGTGCTTACCGATGAAATTGCCGAAAAGATCAAGCCTCTCGGCGCAGACGTGATCATCAATTCCACTACCCAATGCGTGGAGGAGATCCTGAAAAGGGAAGAGGAAATGGGAACTCCCGTTGCCGTTTCTATGGACTGCCTTTCTGGCGAAACTTTGGGCAAGAGTCTGCCCTATATGGCGCGGGGTGGCTATTGGATCGTCATTTCCACGCTGGCAGGAATTGAGACCCGCATTCAGCTCAGACCTCTTTTGACCAAGGGACTTCACCTGGTAGGCTCAATGCTTCGCAACCGTACACCCGAATTCAAGGCGTATATCCTTTCCGAGCTGGTGAAAAACGTGTGGCCGAAGATCGAGGACGGCACCATCAAGCCCTCCATTTACAAGGTGCTTCCCATGGAGCAGGCAGAGGAAGCCCACGCCATTCTGGAACGCAGTGAAAATATCGGAAAAGTCGTTCTCAGCCTTTGACGGCGTTGAACGGAAAATCCCGCTTTTCAGCGGGATTTTTTTGTTTCGTATTGATTTTTGCCCCCGGTGCATTGTATAATGAAAAAAACGATTTCGGGAGGATTTTTTATGTTTGAAAAAGCAAAGTGGATCACCGCAGGCTCGGGTTTCAAGGAAAGCTTGCCCTCCTTTCAAAAGAGATTCAATCCCAAGGGTGCGATCCAAAAAGCTACGGCGTATATGACCGCCTTCGGTGTGTACGACTTCTTCATCAACGGTGAAAAGGTGGGGAATCGGATCATGGCGCCCGGCTGGACCTATTACACCAAATGGATCCAGTATCAGGAGTACGATATTACCCATCTCCTTCAAGGGGAAAGCACATTATCCGTGACCGTTGCCCCCGGGTGGGCTTGTGGCTATATCGGACCGATGCGAACCCGTGTGGAGGATTTTCACGGTGCCTACGGAAATCCCGATACTTCTATGGTGGCAGAGATCCTGGTGGAATACACGGACGGAAGCCGCGAAGCTCTGGTTTCCGACGAAACCTGGGAGATCCATACCACCCAAACTCTGTACTGTGAATTGTACGACGGTCAGAAGGTGGACTATACCAAAGAGCCGCACTTCGTAAAAAATGCGGAGATCACCGAGCAACCGGTTCCCCAGCTGCTTCCTCAAAAGGGGGAGAACGTAGTAGAGCGTGAGACCGTTTTGCCTCAAAGGCTGATCACCACTCCCAAAGGGGAAAGAGTCATTGACTTCGGTCAGAATCTGGCAGGCTACGTGGTGGTGCGCGTCAAAGGAAACAAGGGCGATGCCGTGGCATTCAGCTACGGCGAGGTGTTGGATAAGGAAGGCAATTTCTACAACGACAATTACCGTTCCGCAAAAAACGAGACTACCTATATTCTGGACGGCAAGGAACGCGTTCTGAAGCCGAGCCTTACTTTCCAGGGCTTCCGCTACGTCCGCGTGGACGAGTTCCCCGGTGAGATCGATCTTGCCGATTTTACCGCCAAGGTCATTTATTCCGATATGAAGCGGGTAGGGGACTTTTCCTGCGGCAATGATAAGCTGAATCAGCTTTACAGCAATATGATCTGGAGTATGCGGGGCAATTATATCGACGTTCCCACCGACTGCCCTCAAAGAGACGAGCGTTGCGGCTGGACGGGGGACGCCCAGGTATTCTGCCGAACCGCTACCCTTACTTATAACGTAGAAAAATTCTTCCGTAAATGGCTGTACGATATGGGGCAGAATCAGGGCGAGGACGGCGCCGTTTACGGTATTATCCCCACCTTGTCCTACTATACCGCCAAGATCTCTACCGCCTGGGGGGATGCGGCTACCGTTTGTCCTTGGGAGATCTACCGCGCCTACGGGAATAAGGAGTTCCTTCGGGAATGCTATCCTATGATGAAAAAATGGGTGGAGTATATGCACGCCTTCGGTGAAGATGAATTTCTCTACGTGGGGGCAAATCATTACGGCGACTGGCTTGCCATGGATGCGGGCGAGGACCACTTCGTAGGTGCCACCCAAACGGATCTGATCGCCTCCGCCTATTTTGCCTATTCCGTAGCTCTTACCGTGAAGGCAGGGAAGGAACTGGGCGAGGATACCAAGGAATTGGAGGAGCTGTATCAAAACGTCCGCCGCGCCTTCCGCGAAGCCTTTATGGATCGTGGAATGCCGAAGATCTACCCCAAGGCGGACGGTGATCCCGTCAATCACAGGGGTAATATGATCCGCGACGTAAAAGGCGTGACCCAGACGGCGATCCTTCTGATCTTGCATTTCGATCTTTGTGAGGAGAATGAGAGGGAAGCGTTGGTGGAAAAGCTGGTGGAGCTGATCCGAGACTTCGGCGGCAGAATGACTACGGGCTTCGTGGGAACGCCCCTCATTCTTCGCGTCCTTTCCGATCACGGCAAAGCCGACGTAGCCTTTGATCTTTTGCTTCAGGAGCAAAACCCCTCCTGGCTCTTTTCCGTCAATCACGGTGCCACCACCACCTGGGAGCATTGGGACAGCCAAAAGGAGGACGGCTCCTTCTGGTCTACGAGAATGAATTCCTTTAATCATTACGCATACGGCTCCGTGTACGATTGGATGTTCGGGGATATGGTAGGTCTCACCGTGTGCGACGACGGCGTAGGCTATGAGAGGATCACCTATCAGCCTCATACGGATCCCCGTATCGGCTTTGCCGGGGCATCCCTGGAGACCGAGAGAGGGAAGCTCTTTGCCTCTTGGAAATACCTGGAGGACGGAACGGTTCGCTATGAGCTCACCCTTCCCGAAACCACCACCGCCCGCGTTTCCATTCCCGGGTTGGATGAAAGAACCTTGACCGGCGGAAGCTACGTATTCTATTCCAAATCATAGAAAGAGAGAAAATTCAATGCGACTGATCGCCCACGCCTGCGGCCCCACGGTCTA
>JAZPZL010000029.1:0-8565 GCA_045544655.1 Eubacteriales bacterium | reverse complement strand
CTTGATCTTCGGATACCTTGGCTTTCCGAAACTTGGAATTCAGGGTGCCGCCATTGCCACGGTAATTGCTTCTCTTGTCAACCCCGTTTTTATTTTTACCGTCTCTTACTGTCAAAAAAACATTCTACGGGCACGGCTGAAAGAGATGTTTTCGTTTCCGAAGGGCTTTATCAGAAAATTCGCCTCCGTTTCCCTCCCCGTTTTCTTAAACGAAGCGATGTGGGCAACGGGCGTTGCGGGTGTCAATATGGTATACGGCAGAATGGGCGAAAGTAACATTGCGGCTCTGACCATTACCAGAACGGTTGAGAATCTCGCCTTCGTTCTGATCATCGGTCTATGCAACGCCTGCGGCGTTCTCATCGGAAAAAGCATCGGTAAGGGTGACAACGAGAAGGCTCTCGTCTACGCAAAGCGATTCACCGTCCTGATTCCCGGCGTTAGCGCAGTGATCGGAGGGGTAATCATTCTCCTGCGCGCACCGATCCTTTCCCTCTTCTCTTTATCCGAGGAAGCGCTGTTTGCCGCGATGTGTCTGCTTTTGATCTATGGATTGGAGATGCCCCTTCGCAACGTTCCCTTCATTTCCGTCGTGGGTATTTTCCGAGCAGGAGGCGACACCAAGCGGGGCATGCTTTACGACATCGTCTTTTTGTGGAGCCTTTCCCTGCCGGTTGCGATCCTTCTCGGCTTGGTACTGCACTGGGAATTTTTATTGGTTTACCCCCTCGTGCTTTTGGTGGAGGATATACCGAAAACCTTTTTCTGCGTCCGTTACGTCCTCTCGGGAAAATGGATGCACTCAGTTACGTAAAAAGAAGAACTGCAAAGCAGTCCTTCTTTTTTTGTATCTTTTAAGGTCTGAGACCAAGTCCACCCTCCAGGGTGATGGTTTCTCCGGTCATAAATTTGAAATCGGGGTGGGCAAGCTGGACACAAACTCTGCCGATGTCCTCTTCGGGTCTGCCGAAATATCCGCAAGGAGGCGTATGCACGTTCTTCTCAAAGGCTTCGGGATAAGCAAGCTTGAAATTTTCCAGCTGAGCAGTCCAGGCAAGGGGGCAAACCACGTTTACGTTGATCCCGTCCTTTGCCCATTCATTTGCGGCGACACGGCTGAGACCGCGGATGCCTTCTTTTGCGGCCGCATACGCGCACTGACCGTAATTACCGAACAGTCCCGCGCCACTTGCAAAATTGATCACGCTTCCCTTTGCCTTTGCCAGGTAGGGGTAAGATGCCTGCATATAGTGGAAGGTTGCGTAAAGTCCGGAATAAAGGGCAAGATCAAACTGCTCCAGGGTATGATCAGCAAGGGTCACGCCGGAGGCACTTGCCTGGGCATTGTTGATCAAAACGTCGATGCCGCCGAAGACTTCCACTGCTTTTGCAACGACCGCTTCCGCAGTTGCCTTATTGTCACTGCCTGCGGAAATATCTCCCTGAACGGGAAGCACGCGAATTCCGTAAAGGCGCTCCAGCTCCTCCTTGGCATCCTCCAATTTTTTCACGTTTCTGCCGGTGATCACGATATTTGCGCCCTCTTTTGCATAAGCGGTTGCAATGCCGTAGCCGATAGAGCCTGCGGAGCCATCCTGCAAGGTAGCGCGTCCGCCGCCGGTGATCAAAACAGTTTTTCCGGTAAAGAATCCCATAATTACCTCCAGAATTATTATTTTTTCTAAAGTGATTATACCACAAAAATCGAAGCTTAGCAATAGAAAGGAAAAAAAGCGTATCGTGGGATACGCTTTTTGTTTTTAAAGCTCCATTTTATCAATGATGCGGAGGGCTGCGGCAGTAAGAGATTCGCTGCAATCGGGACCGAAGCGAGTATAATCTCTCTCGTAGCCTGCGCCGGCAAATGCCCGTCTGGTGGGGAAATATCCCTCACTGCCGTTGGTACGGCAAGAACAAACTGTCATCTCCATCTTGCTTCCCTTTTTGATATCCATACCGGTTTCGCAGAATGGCTCACCGGGGAATCCGATAAAGCAAAGGGAACCGACCTGAAGACCGAAGATGGTCACCTCAAAGCCGCCCTCGTGCTTCATATTATTGATGATGCGGTGCGCCTTTTTCAGGGACATTTTGTGAGCCTGCAGCTCTTCGGGAAGCTCCTTCTCCGTCAAAACCTTCTGATCCACGATCGCCTGCGCAATGGGCTCTTCCCAAGGCTCGTGAGGATTCTTACCGAAGGCGGCAACCTCGGAGAAGCCTGCAACCTTACCCACGGGGATCTCTACGGCATCGTCGTAAACCTTCAACGCCTCGCCCGCAACCTTATGCGCCATTCGCTTGGCAAATTCCAAGGTGGTGCAGGTGGGCTTCGCCTTGAAGCGATTGCAATGGTTGGAATCTCCGCCGAAGCCGTTGACCATCACCACTTCTGCATTCTCGCCCAAAGCGCCCCTCATTACGTCCACGGTATAGCCGGGCCAGTCGGGGGTGTAGAAACGGCCGCCAACTACGTCGGGGTGGGTAGAGAAATTGATCAGAACGATCTCTTTCCCTCCTTCTCTCTCAAAGCGGATCAGCTGCAAAGCGGGATCCTGAATTCCGTCGTACTCCTGAATATTGGGATTGAGATAGCCCGCATTGGTCTTGAGGGTTCCGTCCTTCATCTTAAAGCGACGGATAAAGCCAACGTCGTGAAGCTCACCACGGGCGATCTTCATGGTAGCGGGCTTCAGATCCTCAAAGGCAAATTGCGCCGTATCGGTAAACAGGCTGATCATTCTCCCGTGATAAGCACCCCAGGTTTTATCCGCGGGATTTCCCCCGAGATACATTGCGGTATGACAGTGGGTACAAGCAATATAAACCGCGTCGGGATCCAGTCCGCAACGCTCTGCTACCGAATTTTGGATCACACGGGATCCGGAGGTCGTAATACCCAGCGCGTCGCAGTTAAACAAAATACCCTTATTCTCACCGTCGGAGAAAGCAACGGCGTACACGTAAAGATCGTCAAGTATGCCGCAGGAGGGACGAGGAACACTGCCGTGACCGGGGATATGCATACCGATGGGAGGGGTGATACATTCTTTTGCGTAACCTACGTAAAGCTTCTTTTCTTCCATTTTATTTCCTCACTTATTCCTGTTCATTCAATTGTTTCAAAATTTCAATAGCGGTTTCGGCAAGCTTTTCGGTGCAGTTGGGACCGTAGGGAGTATATTCTCTCTCGTAGCCTGCGCCTTCGAAAGCACCTCTGGTGGGGAAATAACCGTAGCTGCCGTTGGTACAGCAGCTGCAAAGGGTCATTTCCTTACAACTGTTTTCCTTAATGACGATACCGGGCTCTGAGAAGGGCTCGCCGGGAATACCGACAAAGGCAAGACTGCCAACCTGGAGACCGTACACAGGAACCTTGAAATCGCCCTCGTGCTTCAGATTGTTGAGCACGCGACGCGCTTTTTTAATGGAGATCTTATAGGCACGAAGCTCGTCGGGCAATTCCTTTTCCGTTTTTGCTTTGGAAGCGACGATCTGCTCGCAAATGGGTACCTCCCACTCCTCGTAGTCATTCTTCTCCAAGGATGCGATGGCAGAAGCGCCGCCGACTTTACCCACGGGAAGCTCGGTAGCGTCGTCGTAGATCTTCAGAGCAGCGCCTGCGACCTTGCGCGCCATCTGATGGGCAAACTCAAGGGTGGTACAAGAATGCCTGGGCTTGAAGCGGTTACAATGGTTTACGTCACCGCAAAAGCCGTTGATCATCACCACTTCGGAATTTCCGCCCAAAGCGCCCTTCATGACCTCTACGGTATAACCGGGCCAGTCGGGAGAATACATTTTACCAACCACTACGTCGGGGTGAGTACCAAAGTTGATCAGAACAATCTCCTTTCCCCCTTCGCGCTCGAAGCGAACGAGCTGTATGGATTCATCCATAATTCCGTCCGGCTCCAAAATATCGGGATTTCCCCAGCTGGGATTGGTTTTCATTGTGCCGTCCTTCATTTTGAAGCGGCGGATAAAGCCCACGCCCTGAAGGGTTCCACGAGAAGCCTTCATCGTAGCGGGCTTCAGATCCTCCATAGCAAACTGAGCAAGGTCGCAAAATACTCCGTCCAAATAATTGAAAAAGGACACGGAGGGCTCGGTTTCCCCGTCAATGTATTTGGAACCGCCGATGGTCATAGAGGTATGACAATGGGTACACGCGATCATCACGTGATCCACGGGAATCCCAAGGCGCTCTGCAATTTTGGGTCGAACACGGTTGGCACCGGGGTTATTGATAAACAAAGCATCGCATTCAATGAAAACGGCTCGATTTTCACCGTCGGAAAAGGCGATGGCGCGGGCATACACGTCGTCAATGACACCCTCGGACATACGGGGTACGAAGCCGTGTCCGGGAATATGGATCCCCAAGGGCGGCGTGATCGCGGTTTCTGCATAACCTACGAAAAGCTTCTGATCTTCCATCATTCTCTCCTATCCGAATCAGTCCTCCTGATTCATTATCTCTAAAATTTCAATTGCGGCATCGGTCAACTGCTCGGAGCAGTTGGGACCGAGGGAGGTATATTCTCTTTCATACCCTGCTCCCTCATAGGCGCGGCGGGTGGGAAAATAGCCGTAGCCTCCGTTGGTACGGCAGCAGCAAAGAGTCATTTCCTTCGGGCTTCTTTCCTTCACAATCATACCCGTTTCCGAGAAGGGCTCGCCGGGGAAGCCTACGAAGGCAAGACCTCCTACCTGCAAGGCGTAAACGGGAATCAGATAATCCCCCTCGTGCTGAAGATTCTTCAGGATCCTCTGCGCCTTTTTAATGGTGATCTTATGGGCGCGAAGCTCATCGGGAAGTTCCTTTTCCGTTTTGGCTTTCGTGGCAACGATCTGCTCGGCAATGGGAACCTCCCAGTCCTCGTGAGGATTCTTTTCCACGGTGGTGATCTTGGAGAGACCTGCCACCTTGCCCAAAGGAAGCTCCTTGGCATCGTCATAGACCTTCAAGGCTTCTCCCGCGATCTTTCTTGCCATTCCCTTGGCAAAATCAAGGGTCGGAATGGTGGGTTTCGGCTTGAAACGGTTGCAATGGTTGGAGTCACCGCCGAAGCCGTTGAGCATCACGACCTCAGAATTGCCTCCCAAGGCACCCTTGAGAAACTTTACCACGTAGCCGGGCCAATCGGGAGAATACAAGGTTCCTCCCACAACGTCGGGATGGGTACCGAAGTTTACCAGAACGATCTCCTTGCCGCCCTCTCGCTCAAAGCGAACCAGCTGCAGGGATTCATCCTGAACACCGTCGGGACGAACGATATCGGGACGCATATAGCGGGGATTGGTCTTATAGGTACCGTCTGCAAGCAAGAAGCGGCGAATAAAGCCTACTCCTTCCACCTTGCCGCGGGCGCCCTTCATCGTTGCGGGCTTCAGATCCTCCATAGCAAACTGGGCAAGGTCACAAAGAATGCGCTCCTGCATTCCGTAATACGAGCCGTAGGGTTCCTCGCTGGAAAGCGAGTTTCCCAACCAGCCGGAGGTATGGCAATGGGTCGTAGCGATCATTACGTGGTCTGCGGGGATCCCCACGCGCGCGCCCACCAATTCACGAATGGCATCCCCTCTTACGTTTCGGATCCCCAAAACGTCGCAGTTAAAGAGAACCGCTTTATTTTCCCCGTCGGAAAAAGCGACGGCATAGGCGTAAACGTCGTCGATCACACCCGTAGAAAGACGGGGAACGAAGCCGTGACCGGGAATATGAGTTCCCAAAGGCGGGGTGATCTTCTCTGCGGCATAGCCGACGTACAGTTTCTTTTCTTCCATACAATCCTCCATTCAAGAGTTTCCTCTTTTGATTGTAGCCTTTTCGGCATAATTTGTCAATTTATTGAGGAATATTTTCCTGCTTTTTTTCACGGTGACGGTACATTGCAAGCAAAATGGATCCCATGGTCAGAAGATCTCCCAAGGCGGAGCCATATGCGTGGCTCAAAAAGTTATATACGAACCAAAAAGGAGAGCCTGCCAAGGAAATGCGGCGGATGGTCTTTTCACTGTTCAGCCAAAAGGCTCCGGTATGGAGCAAAACGCCTGTCAGGGAAAACAGATCCAGCCAACTACGATTGAGAAAGGCAATGGTAATCCCGGCCCCTACGATCAATCCGTTCATCAGTATAATGACAAGTGTCAGATGCTTTTTGATCCATTCGGTATGCTTCTTCCCTGCCACCACGGATGCCACTGCGCCCAGAATATCCAGCACTGCACCGGAGAACGCCCCAAGCAGTAAATACTGCAAAATGTAAAGGCAACGCGAGAGCACGTTATAAAGAATAATATTTTTTCGCTTCTTTTGCTGGTAGCTAAGCAAAAAGGTTGCTACTGCCAAAAGCCCGATCAATTGTGGAATCAGCTTCATAATCAGATCTTGATTTTCGCAACGATCTTTTTCACTGCAACGTCCTCTCCCTTAGGAGAAACGCCGGGCATATGAATATCATCCGGGAAAAAGACGGCGTAATCCCCTGCTTGCAGAGTAAGCTTGGTGGTTTCTGCCTTGGGAACGAAAAACTGAACGTCCTTTTCACCGTTGTACTCGGTAATCGCTTCCGCACGGGAGAGATCGCAAACCTCCATCTCCTCGTGACCGGAAATGATATACTGAATATCAATATAATCCCGATGCCCCTCAAATTTCTTTTCTTCCCGAGGCTTGGTCTCGTATTCCTGTACGGAGATCCAAAGCTCCTTGCCGCTCACCTTTCCCGTATCCTTAAATTCGTATTTGCCCACGGGAAGGTCGTCTTCCACGGCACCTTCGATCATATCGAAGGCAAAGCCGAAATTTTTATGAAGCGACTCGTAAAGTGCGCGGTTCTGAATTTTGTCCAGTATCATAGTCTTCTCCTTGTTATTCTTTGTTATTCTTTGTTATTCTTTGATCTGAATGGGAGTAAAGCCCTTTTCCGTCCAGACGGCTTCATCCACGAAGAAGGTGATTCCTTCGCAAAGCGCTTCTTCATCGGGCGCGGTAATCACCCAGCCGATGGGATCCTGCACGAAGCAAAGGAAGCCCTTTTCCGCAGTCAATTCAGGCTCGATGCGGAGATTGAGCATGACACCGTCATCTGCAGTGGGCAGGGGCAGGTGGGCGTGAATACGGTCGTAAAGAAATGCGCCGGCTTTCACAAGACCGTTGTCGGTAATGCGGATTCCGCGGATCTCCTTTTTGTAAGCACCCTTGAAATAGCGACGGATATTGATCTGCTCCTTGCGGTCTGCAGGATTGTGATAGATCCACTTTTTGGGAGGAACCGTTTCCACCTCACCTACGGAATACGGGAAGGTGATGATCTTGGTTCCGTCTCCCCATCCGAAGTATTCCTCAACGCAGGAGCGCAGATAATTGTTTTCATTCGCCTGACGGACGGGGGTATCCCCGTAAACCGTCTGCAAAAGGGTCTTTACGGTGCAATAATCGGTAAAGGAATCCATGGTATTAAAGCCATGATGCATCAAAGTGAGCAGTTCCAAAGACAGATATTCGCGGGTATAGTTTTCCATCAAAGCGGTCATACAGCCCCGTTCGCCGTCACCGGACAAGAGACACTTCTGCCCCTCGGCGCGGAGCATAAACCAAGTGGAGCTTTCATTGATATCGCCCGTGGCAATATCGCGGAGAAGCTGATCCTGGGTATGGACCACCTCAACGACAACGTCGCAAAAATAATACTTTTCACCGGTATGAGGGCGATAAAAGGCGGTAGGCTCACCATCGGCATTTTTCAGTCCCTTGACGGCACGAAGGATATTTGCCGTGTCGGTTCGGGTATTCTGCGCCTTGCGATACAGCTCGTCACCGCAAATGCTGTAGTAAACGCCTTCAACGGCAATACGCTGCGCTTTTTCACCCATCAAATCACAGAGACATCCGCAATGGTCGCCGTGGGCATGGGAGATCAGCCAGGCATCGACCACAGGCTTTTCTCCTTCGGACGTAAGGGCTTCCAGATAATCCAGCAAATAAAGGGAATCCGAACGTTGACCGCCGTCGGAGATCAGAAAATGACCGTTTTTCAGCTGGATCACAAAGCTGTTTCCAAACCACCAAAGCTCCACCATATGAAGCTTGGTTTTTGCTCCCGAGATGGGTTCCGGATCGTTACACAAGGAAGGGATCATCCGCTTGGACAGCTCTTTTCCGTAAGCAACGGACAGAAACAGTTTTTCGGATTTTGCAAGGAACAGAACCGTCACCTGCCAAAGTCCCTTGGTGTACGTAGCGGTAAAGACCGTACCGCCGACACCGTCGCCGTTATCGGAAAATTTTGTAAAGCCACAGTTTTCCAGAGAAGCAAGATATTCGGTATAATCACCGTCGGTGGCATTCCGATACTCCTTGACAAGGTTACCGTCACCGTAATCCTGAAGATCGGCTCCAAGTAGATTTTGCCCCTTTGGTTCGGGAATAAAGGGGATCAAGCCTACGTTTTCCATAGAAAAACCTCCAAGTTCTTTTTTCATTTCATTATACCACATTTTTTCGGGCAGAACAAGAAAAATACAGAAAAACATTGACAAACATTTACTCTTGTGGTAGTA
>JAZPZL010000028.1:0-2524 GCA_045544655.1 Eubacteriales bacterium | reverse complement strand
TAATCAAGGTTGTTCGTGAGATCACCGGCATGGGTCTGAAGGATGCTAAGGACCTGGTTGAAGGCGTTCCTTCCAAGATCAAGGAAGGCGTTTCCAAGTCCGACGCTGAAGAGATCCAGAAGAAGCTCCAGGAAGCCGGCGCTACCGCAGAGCTGAAGTAAGAATTAAAAAATCATTTTTGGGAGAGAAGCCAATGCTTCTCTCCTTTTTTTGTGCAAAGTGTAGAAAATCATTTTTCTCTGCAAAAAATGCAAAAAAAGAGCAGGTTTGACAAGAATTTCTATTGCATTTTCTCAAAATCTATTGTATAATAATGCTAGTTTAGTATAAGTGGTATTGTCCACAATCCTAAGGAGATCACGATGAAACGATTATTATGTCTCCTCCTATCTGCAATTTTGCTCATTTTCCTTTGCGCCTGTGCCGGCAAGAAGGATAAGGATGGCAAGGGCAGCTCCGAGGATCCCAAAACCGCTGAAGAAACTCTAACCGGCGGCGAAGAAGTCGCCACCGCCCCCGGTCAAGACGATGACAAAGACGAAGGTCCCGTAGAGATCGGTACCCTTCCCATCATTTTCGAAGATGAGAAAAACGAGCAAAATGAAAATGAAGGAAGCGGGTCGACTCCCGAAACTACCTCAGGCACGAATACTCCCTCTACCACGACGAAAAAGCCTGAGACCCCGAAGCCTGAGACCCCGAAAACGTCCAGTACAAAAGGTGTGGTGGAAACTCCCATCATTCCCTTTAATTGAGATATTTTGAAGAAAGAGGTACGATAATATGAAGCGTTTACTCCTCCCCCTGATCCTGGTCATTTTGATCACGACCGTTGTATTCGTCTCCTGCGCAAAGGAAGACCCTAACCCTACCACCGAACCCGAAACCAAGACGGAAGAAAAAACGACTACGACCACCACTTCGACGGGTCCCAAGACCTTCCAGACCTTTAAGACGGCTCCTGCCGATTCAACCACTGAGTTTAAGGGTACTCCCGTAATCTATCCCACGACCAGCACGACCACGTCTACCCCGACTACTACGACCACGAAAGCAACTACCACTACCACGTCAAAAGCTACCGTTTCCACCAGCACTTCTGAAGTAACCAAGGAATATACCGAAGACGACGAAGAAGTTCTCCCCCCCAACTTCATCATTAACTCAAATGTAGACGATCCCTCTGCTGCAGCCAACTTTGGCAAGCTCGCCATTGATTTTCTTGGCTAAGAACCAAATTTTAAAGCCTCGATGAGATTCATCGGGGCTTTTCTTATTGCAAGTACAAATGCCTTTTTTCGGCTACAACTGTTTTTTTCAGTATAATAAACAAAACTGCGAGACCACCTCACGGTAAGTCTCACAGTGTCTTTTTCTGCTTATAAAACCTTGGAAAGAAATTCCTTCAGTCGAGGATGCTTGGGATTCCCAAAGAATTCCTCAGGCGGAGCTTCTTCTGCAACCACACCCTCGTGGATGAACATAATGCGGCTTCCCACCTCCCGGGCAAAGCCCATCTCGTGAGTTACCACCACCATCGTCATACCACTCTTTGCAAGATCCTTCATAACCGCAAGAACCTCACCGACCATTTCCGGGTCAAGAGCGCTGGTAGGCTCGTCAAAGAGCATTACCTCAGGCTCCATCGCCAAAGCGCGCACGATGGCAACTCTCTGCTTCTGACCACCGGAAAGCTGACTGGGGTAAGAATTTGCACGGTCCTCAAGACCGACACGCGCCAGCAATTCCATCGCCTTTGCCCGAGCCTCTTCCTTACTCTTTTTCAAGACCTTAATGGGACCTAAGGTCATATTCTCCAGGATCGTTTTGTGGGGGAACAAATTAAACTGCTGGAATACCATACCCATTTTCTGGCGATGGAGATTCACGTTTGCTTTCGGGGAGGTGATCTCCGTATCACCAAAGTAAATCTTTCCCGCTGTAGGACGCTCCAAAAGGTTCAAGGTACGGAGGAAGGTAGATTTACCGCTACCGGATGCACCGATAATTACCACGACCTCGCCCTTGTGGATCTCGTTATCAATTCCCTTGAGAACTTCCAGCTTACCAAAGTTTTTACACAATCCTTCTACACGGATCAAAGCTTTCTTATCGGTCACTCTTACGCAGCCTCCTTTCCAACTTGCCTACCAGCTTTGTAAAGATCATAACGATCACAAAATAGATGATCGCAACGGCAATCAAAGGCATAAATGCGGAAAAGGTACGACCGCGGATCAAGTCGCCCGCCTTGGTCAGATCGGCAATACCCACGTAACCTGCAACCGCAGTTTCCTTCAAAAGCACGATGAACTCGTTGCAAAGGGTGGGGAGAACCGTCTTGAACATCTGAGGGATCACGATATAGATCATAGTTTGAATGTAGTTGAAGCCAAGGCTTCTTCCCGCTTCAAACTGACCGTGATCCACCGCCATAATGCCACCTCGCACGATCTCTGCAACGTAAGCTCCGCTGTTCAGACCGAAGCAAAGCACCGCCGCTACCACCTTGTTGATGTTCAAC
>JAZPZL010000027.1:0-8676 GCA_045544655.1 Eubacteriales bacterium | reverse complement strand
GACTTTAACTACGAGGTTTCCCGTTCCCTCAGTGCCTGCGAGGGGGCTCTTTTGGTGGTGGATTCCACCCAGGGAATTCAAGCGCAGACCCTTGCCAATGCCTATCTTGCAGTGGATCACAATCTGGAGCTGCTCCCCGTAATCAATAAGGTGGATCTACCCGCCGCAGATCCGGAAAAGGTGAAAGCGGAAATTGAGGACGTGATCGGCATTCCCGCAGATTACGCGCCTTGCGTTTCTGCAAAAACGGGCTTGAATATCGAAGCGGTTCTGGAAGGGATCGTAGAATATATTCCCCAGCCCAAAACGTATCCCGACCGTCCCTGCAAGGCGTTGATCTTCGATTCCTTTTACGATGCTTATAAGGGCATTATCGTATACTTCAGACTGTTTGAAGGCACCCTTTCTGTGGGAGATCGCATCCGTATGATGAATACGGGCGCGGAATTCGACGTGACGGAAGTGGGCACCATGAAGACCTTTGGCTACTCTTCTTGCAAGACCTTGGTTTCCGGTCAGGTAGGTTATCTGACCGCTTCCATTAAGACCTTGGAGGAGACCCGCGTGGGTGATACCATTACCTTGGCTGAGCATCCCACCGAAGAACCCTTTGAAGGCTTTAAAAAGGCTTTGCCCGTAGTGTTTTCGGGTATTTACCCCGCAGACGGTGCCAGATACAACGACCTTCGCGAAGCACTTGAAAAGCTTCGTCTGAACGATGCCGCCCTTTCCTTTGAGCCTGAGACCAGTGCTGCACTCGGCTTTGGTTTCCGATGCGGTTTTTTGGGTCTTTTGCACATGGAGGTGATCCAGGAACGCCTGGAGAGGGAATTCAATCTGGATCTGATCACGACCGCACCCAGCGTTATTTACAAATTGGAGCTGACGGACGGCGAGAACGTTTTCATTGACAATCCTACCAACTATCCTGCAGTGGAGAACATTGCTACCGCGTACGAGCCCGTCGTTCGCGCCAGCATTATCACGCCCGTAGAGTTCGTTGGCGGTATTATGGATCTGTGTCAGGATCGGCGCGGTGAATTCGTGGATATGAAATATATCACTCCCACCCGTACCGAGCTGCATTACAACCTGCCCCTCAACGAGATCGTGTACGACTTTTTCGATGCATTGAAGTCTCGCAGTAAGGGCTATGCCTCCTTTGACTACAGCGATACGACCTACGTTCCCTCCAAGCTGGTGAAGCTGGATATTTTGCTCAACGGCGACATCGTGGATGCTCTGTCCTTTATCGTTCACAGTGATAAGGCTTACGCCAGAGCCCGCAGGATCGCTGAAAAGCTGAAGGAGAATATTCCCCGCCAGTTGTTTGAGATCCCCGTTCAGGCGGCGATCGGCGGAAGAGTCATTGCCCGTGAAACGGTAAAGGCAATGCGTAAAGACGTGCTTGCCAAGTGCTACGGCGGTGACATTACCCGTAAGAAGAAGCTTCTGGAAAAGCAGAAGGAAGGCAAGAAGAAGATGCGCTCTCTCGGTTCCGTAGAGGTTCCTCAGGAGGCGTTTATGGCGGTATTGAAGCTGGATGAATAAGCTGAGTCTGTATTTGCATTTTCCCTTTTGCAAGGCAAAGTGCAGGTATTGCGATTTTTACTCCTTGCCCCGTCAAGAGCTGATTCCCGCCTATGAAAAGGCTTTGGCGAAAAGCTTTTCCGTTTTTTCGCCTATGGTGCAGGATTCTCAGGTGGAGACCGTCTATTTGGGCGGCGGTACGCCAAGTCTTGCAACGCCCGATGGGATCGTGGAGATCTTTTCGTCCTTGCGAAAGAATTTTACCGTCTCTCAGGACGCTGAAATTACGGCGGAAATGAATCCGGAATCCACCACGCCGCAGATCCTGCAGGCATTTCGTAATGCGGGCGTAAACCGCATCAGCTTCGGAATGCAGTCTGCAAAGGACGAGGAACTTTCGACCTTGGGGAGACTGCATCGCTTCGATTCCGTGGAGCGAGGGGTAACCCTTGCGCGGAAGCAGGGCTTTGAAAATATCAGCCTGGATCTGATGTACGGTCTGCCGAATCAAAGCGTCGGGAGCTTTCTGGAAAGTCTCAAGAGGGCCTTGAGCCTTGAACCGAAGCATATTTCATTCTATTTGCTGACCCTGTCGGGAACCGTTCCTCTTTACGCTTCCCGTCATCTCTTGCCCGAGGATGAAACGGTGCGGGAAATGTATCTTGCCGCCTCCGCAGTTTTGGAGGAAAACGGCTTTGAGCATTACGAGATCTCAAACGCCGCGAAAAAAGGCTATCGCTCCCGTCACAATCTGGTGTATTGGACGGGGGGAGATTATCTGGGGATCGGTCCGGGCGCCCATTCTCTGATAAACGGAAAGCGATTTTATATGCTGGACGGTGTGGAGGAATTCATCTGCGCTCAAAATCCCGCGGATCGCTTGTCTGAAGCGGAGTGCTTGAGTGCCGAGGACGTTTTGACCGAGTATTTGATGCTGTCCCTCCGCACGAGAGAGGGCATTTCGTTGGCGCACCTTGCACGACTTGCCGACAAAGGCACTCTCGATCGGATTCGCAGTAAGTTTTTGCTTTGGGAAAAGCACGGACTTTGTATTTCTACGAAAGAAGGCTTCGCGCTGACCCCGTCAGGCTTCTTCGTTTCCAATGAGATCATTACGGAATTGATATAGAAAAGAAAGGATTTGCGTTATGAAAACAAAAAGGATCATCAGCCTGGTTCTTGCGCTTGTATCGCTTTTGACACTGTGTGCCTGCGCGTCTCAGGAGAGCCCCGAGGGAGTTGAAATTCCTTCCGGCTTTTTGCTGGCGGAAAATGAGAAGACGGATTATTACTTTTTCTATCCTTCTTCCTGGATCCTGGATCGGAATGATGCGGGAATGACCAGCGCCTACGTGTCCGAAAACGATTTTTCCAATATCAGCGTGACTACCTTTACCGCCTCGGTAGAGTATCCCACTCTTCTGGACTATGCGGAAAAATACTATTTTGCAAAGTTTGAGGATAACTTCAACAACCTGAAGATCGAAAAAAATCAGGACGGAAGCCTGAAAAGAAGCTCACTGAAGATCGACGGCTGTGAAGCCCTTGCCGTGAATTACACCGCCACCTTCAGCGGTGAAAACTACGCCTTCCGCGTATGGTTTATTTCGCGCGGCGGTTACATCTATACCGTGCTTTACACGGCTAAGGAGGCTTTATACGAGCCTCATCTTGAGGAAGCTGTTGCCATTGCCGAGAATATAAAATTCAGATAAGGAATCGTTATGGAAGAAAAGAAAAATCCCAAGCTTGGAAAGGTTGGAGGACAAGCGGTGCTGGAAGGGATTATGATGCGTGGTCCCGAAAGCTATACCACCGCCGTTCGCAAGGCGGACGGTACGATCATCCGAGACAGCCACCCCAACGAGATCAAAAAGAAGAACTGGTTCAAAAAGCTTCCCTTGGTACGCGGTGTAGTGAGCTTTGTGGAAAGCATGGTCCTGTCCTTCTCCACCTTGAATTTTGCCGCAGAGGCACTTGAGATCGAGGAAGAAACCAAATTTGAAAAGTGGCTGACCAAGACCTTCGGTAAAAGCCTTACCGCCATCGTGACCGGAATCGGCACGGTGCTGGGACTTGTTTTGGGTGTTGGACTGTTTATCGTACTGCCCGCCTTCCTATCTCAGTTTATCAAAAATGAATTCGGTCGGAAGGTGTTTGAGGGCATTTTGCGCATCGCGATCTTTCTTGGCTACGTGTCTTTGGTATCCTTGATGAAGGACATCAAGCGCACCTTTATGTACCACGGTGCGGAGCATAAAAGCATTTTCTGCTATGAAAAGGGTCTTCCCCTGACGGTGGAAAACGTGAAGGCGCAGAAGCGGTTTCATCCCCGTTGCGGCACCAGCTTTATGATCCTGATGATGCTGGTGGGAATTCTGATCGGACTTCTCATCGGTTTGATCTTTCCCTCTACCCGTGATAACACCGTTCTCTACGTGGGCATCAAGTTTTTGCTTTTGCCCCTTACCATGGGAATCGGCTATGAGATCATCCGCTTTGCAGGGCGTCACGATAATGCCGCGATCCGTCTCATCACCGCTCCCGGGCTGTGGATCCAGCGCATAACCACGAAGGAGCCTACGGACGATATGATCGAGGTTGCCATCGTAGCTCTGAAATCTGCATTGTCCGACGAGTTTTCCGAGGAAGAGGTCTTCGAGGGGATCACCCTTCCCGAGGAAAAACGGGAGGAAGAGCCTTTGGCTGAAGAAAATAACAATACAGAGGAAACGGAATGAACGCAAGGGAATTTTCTCTTCTTGTGAAAAAGGAATATCAATCTAAGAACGGAGCGCGCTTTTTTACCGAAAGAGCGCTCCTTTCCGCACTTCTGGAAAAGCACGGAATGGATCGGAACGCCCCCTTGACCTCTCCTGAGCTTTTGCTGGCAAAGGAGAATGAACTGAAGGCGGATCTGGAAAAGCTTCTCTGCGGTTACCCCATCCAGTATTATCTGGGAACGGAGTGGTTTTGTGGAAATGAGTTTGCGGTGGAGCCGGAGGTTCTGATCCCTCGTCCCGAGACGGAGGGGCTGGTGGAAAAAGCCGCGGAGCTTGCCAAGGAGGGAAGCACCGTTTTCGATTTCTGCTGTGGCTCCGGCTGTATCGGCTTGTCTCTTTTGATGAAGCGAGGGGATCTGTTTTGCCGTATGTACGACTTATCCGATGCGGCACTGTCCCTGAGCGGTAAAAATTGCCGCCGCTTTTCCCTGGAGGAAAGATGCACGATCGAAAAGCTGGACGTGCTTTCTCCCCGCGCTTTGGAAGAAATCGAGAGGCATAAGCCGTCCCTGATCGTTTCCAATCCTCCGTATCTGACTCGTGAGGAAATGGCGGGGATTGAGGAAAATGTACAAAAGGAGCCTGCAATGGCCTTGTACGGCGGGGAGGATGGCTTGACGTTTTACCGTGCCTTGATCTCCCTTTGCGAAAAAAGCGGCGTGGATCTGCTTTGCGAAATCGGCTGTGACCAAAGAGAGGGGATCCAAGCTCTCTTGACCGAGGGAAATTTTTCCTTTGAATTTTATCAAGATTTTGCAGGACTTGACCGCATTTTCTACGCTCGAAAAATAAAATGACGAAAAAAACAAAAAAAGCCCTATCTTCGGCAAAAAATCACTTGCAAAAAAGATAGGGCTTATGCTATAATGTATTATAATTGTATTTGTAAATATAAGTGGAGGATTTCGTCATGGCAAAAACGGAAAAAACAACAAAAGCCAAAACCGAAAAAAATGCCGAGCTTTTGGAAGGCAAGCTGAAAGCCATCCAAACTGCTATGGGCCAGATCGAAAAAAAGTACGGAAAAGGTTCCATTATGAAATTGGGCGAAAATTCCGTTATGAACGTGAAATCTATTTCCACCGGATCCCTTTCCCTGGACCTTGCTTTGGGAATCGGGGGCATTCCCCGTGGAAGAATCACCGAGATCTACGGTCCCCAATCTTCCGGTAAGACCACCGTTGCCCTGCAGGTAATCGCTTCTGCTCAAAAGGCGGGCGGTGCCGCAGCCTTTATTGATGCCGAGCACGCGCTGGATCCCGTATATGCAAAGGCACTTGGCGTTGATATCGACAATCTTCTCGTTTCCCAGCCCGACAGCGGGGAACAGGCACTGGAAATTGCGGAAGCTTTGGTTCGTACCGATGCCATTGACGTTATCGTTATCGACTCCGTTGCCGCACTCGTGCCCCGCAGTGAGATCGAGGGCGAGATGGGACAGTCCTCCGTGGGTGTTCAGGCAAGACTGATGAGCCAGGCTTTGAGAAAGATCGCGGGTGCCATTGCCAAGAGCCAGTGCGCCTTTATCTTTATCAACCAGCTTCGTGAAAAGGTTGGCGTGATGTACGGAAATCCCGAGGTTACCACGGGCGGTCGCGCACTCCGCTTCTACTCCTCCGTGAGAATCGACGTGCGCCGCGGCGAGCAGCTGAAGGAAAAAGGAGACATCGTGGGCAACCACATCAAGTGCAAGATCGCCAAGAATAAGGTTGCGCCTCCCTTCCGTGTAGCAGAGTTTGATATTCTTTACGGTCAGGGAATCTCCCGCGAAAGTGAAATTATTGAAATTGCCTTGAAGTTTGAAATTATCCAGAAGAGCGGAAGCTGGTTCTCCTACAACGGAGAGCGCCTTGCTCAGGGTAAGGAAAACGTAAGACTGTTTTTGAAGGAGCATCCCGAGCTTGCCGAGGAGATCGCTGAAAAGGCGATCGCTATGTCCAAGGAAGGCTTGGAGGAAAAGGTTTCCGGTGAGTCTCTCTTCGATACCGATGAAGAGGATGACGACGAGCTGGGACTCGGTGATCTGGAATAATAGAGAAACTGAATCAAATTGATGCTTTATAAATGAAAGAGAAGGACGGAGAATTTTTATGATTACAATGCCCGGACAGAAAATTACAGCAGAAGAGGTTTTTAAGGAGCAAGACCGCGTTGCACCGCTGAAGATCATTTCCCTGGAGGGTGCCAGCGACCTTGCTAAGAAGGTGGATCATTATTTGGTTTCCTGGGCGAAGAAAGCAGGCTGGGATACCTTTGATACCTTCCTGCTTCCCGCAGAGTGTCCCCGATTTACCTCAGGTGAAGCAAAAGGTATTATTTACGATTCCGTTCGTGGAGACGATTTGTTCGTAATGTGTGACATTGGCAACTACAACGTTCGCTACAAAATGTTCGGTCTTGAGAACCGTATGAGCTCCGACGACCATTATCAGGATCTGAAGCGTATCATTCAGGCGGCCAGCGGCAGAGCAGGCAGACTGAACGTGATCATGCCCATGCTCTACGGCGGCAGACAGCACAGAAGAAGCTACCGCGAGTCTCTGGACTGTGCTTACGCTTTGCAGGAAATGCAGGCGATGAGCGTGGAGAATCTGGTGACCTTTGACGCCCACGACCCCCGTGTGCAGAACGCAGTTCCGCTGATGGGCTTCGATAACTTTATGCCTTATTATCAGGTCATCAAGGCTTTGTTCCGTGATTATCCCGATCTGATGCCCTACAAGGATAACTTTATGGTTGTCAGCCCTGACGAAGGCGCGATCAACCGTAATATGTACTACGCTTCCGTTTTGGGTGTAAATATGGGTATGTTCTACAAGAGAAGAGACTATTCCCGCGTTGTAGAAGGAAGAAACCCCATCGTTGCCCACGAGTATCTGGGTGAGTCTATGCAAGGCAAGGACGTGTTCATTGCCGACGATATCATCGCTTCCGGTGACTCTGTTCTGGATATTGCTTACGAGATGAAGCAAAGAAAGGCAAACCGCGTATTCGTATACGCTACTTACGCCATCTTTACCGCAGGCTACGAGAAGATCGACAAGGCGTACAAGGACGGCATTCTGGACGGTATCTTCGGTACCAACCTGACCTACATCAGCCAAGAGACCCTGTCAAAGCCCTGGTTCCACGAGGTTGACGTTTCCAAGTATCTGGCTTACATCATCGCGGCTCTCAACCACAACCTTTCCGTAGCGGCACTCCTGGATCCCCACGAGAAGATCAACGCCCTGCTGAAGAAGCGCGGCCTTCGCTGATGGAGATTCCGAAGGAGCTTTCGGAAAGTGTAAAACGCGCCCTGAACCGTCTTTCCATCGGAGATCTGACCTGCGGTGAAATGCAGGCGTATCTGACCGATCGGAAGCGGAAGGTGTATTTTTCCCAAGAGATCGCCGAGCGAACGGTGTGCCTTTTGGTGCAGGAAGGCTTTTTGGATGACAAAAGAGTCCTGAAGCTTTTCGTTCGGGGATTGGATGAAAAATGCTACGGTCCCCGCAGGATCCGTCAGGAGCTTGTTCGCCACCGTTTCTCCGCCTCTTACGTGGATGCGGCTTTGAATCGGAGGATCGATTATTCAGCAAGAGCTTTGAAGCTTTTGGGAAAAAAAGCGGGCGCAGAAGAGCTTGCCAAAACTCCCGCAGGAAGAAAAAAGCTGCAGGATGCTTTGGTGCGATACGGTTATGATTATTCCACAGCCCTTGGGGCAGTGAAAAGTTTCTCCCGGGAGGACGACTTCTCGGATTGAAAGGATTTATATGCAAGCAAAAGTAGGATTTATCTCTCTTGGCTGTCCCAAGAACGAGGTGGATTGCGAAATGATGCTGGCAAGAGTGGCAAAGGCGGGTTACACCATCGTACCCGAGGATATTGATGCCGACGTTGTCATCGTCAATACCTGCGCCTTCATTGAAAGTGCGAAGGAAGAGGCGATCGAAAACATTTTAGATCTTGCTTGGCTCAAGGAAAACCGTTCCTTGAAGGGCATCATTGTAACGGGCTGTCTTGCCCAGCGTTATTTTGACGAGATTCAAAACGAAATACCCGAGGTGGACGCCGCTTTGTCCCTGGGGGATGAGGTGCATATCTGCGAGGCGATCGAAAAGGTAATGGCAGGGGAAAAATACTTCCGCCATTCCGATGCTTCTCTTCTGGAAATGGAAGGGGACCGGGTGGTGACCCACGACAGCTTCGCTTACCTCCGCATTTCCGAGGGATGCGACAATCGGTGCGCTTATTGCGCCATTCCCGGAATCCGAGGAAACCTTCGCTCCCGTCCGATGGAGAACGTTCTGGAGGAGGCGAAGACCCTTTCCGAAATGGGCATTCGCGAGATCGTTATCGTGGCGCAGGATACCACGATGTA
>JAZPZL010000026.1:0-3534 GCA_045544655.1 Eubacteriales bacterium | reverse complement strand
GGATCCCCGCCGTTCCGCCCTTAGCAAATTCATCAATGCTCGTATAGGTTCCGTTCGTAGCCGCCGCCAAAGCGCCGGACTTGTCAAAGCCCCAGATAGGTGCCATATTCTCAAAATTGGTTTTGGGTGAGAAGAGCGCCGCAACGGTGAGGATCAAGACCGAGCTGACAAGCAAAGCCGCCAGAACCGTCTGAACGTAGCCCGCTTTTTTTACACCCAGCATATTCAATACGGCAAAGAGAATTAAGATCGACATTGCAAAGATCATTTCACCGAAATATACGTTGAACCCTGCGATGGAATAGGAAAAGCCGAACTTCAGAATATCCGCTGCGCCGTCCAGACCGTCTACGATCAAGCCGATGGCGGTGGAGTTCATAGGTACGTTGGTCAAATACGCGGCAACCAGAAACCAGCCGCAGATATAGGCGGGGATCTTACCGAAGCAAGCCTTGGTAAAGGTGAATTCGCCGCCTGCTTTCGGGTATTTGGGAACCATATAGGCGTAGCTGAAGGCGATGATGATCATAACGAGGGCACCCAGCGCCATTGCAATGGCAGTTCCCGCAACGCCGGAATTGGGGAGGAACTTTTTGCCGGGATTGATGAATGAGCCCCATCCGATGATACAGCCAAAGGCAAGCGCCCAGACGCTCATGGGATTCAACTGCTTTTTCAGTGTTGTCGGTTCGTTTTGCTTCATAACTTGCTCCTTTGAAAAAAATGAGGATTGTTCACTTGCCGCGCGAAGGATTCTGCTTCGTGAGCGACCGTTTCGCCTGATTCGGTAAAACAAAAGAATGTTCTTTGGTTTTTGTTCACGAACTAATCGAAAACCGAAACAAAATGAACATCGCTCTGCGCTCATTATAGCACCCGCCGTTCCCTTTGTCAATTGTTTTTGTAAAAAAACTTCGATGAAAAATCCCCCCTGAAATACAGTGTACTTCAAGGGGGATCGATTTATTTTTTCAGAGTTTCCTTTCCAAAAGGGCGATCCATTTCTGCATCACGGTCTCTTCCGAGAAATCCTTTGCGCGGAGCGCTGCATTTTTTGAAAGCTCAAGGCGTAAGGCATCGTTGTCCATTAACTCGTTCAAAGCCTCGGCAAAGGATGCTATTTGTCCGTCCTCGATCAGTTTTCCGTTTCGAGAGTCGTTGATAATGGCTCTTGGTCCCACTCGCACGTCAAAGGCAATGGGGGGTAAGCCGCAGGACGTTGCCTCGATCAAAACGAAGGGGAAGCCTTCGGAATGAGAGGTCATGGCGTAGAGAGAGGATCTTTTCATCAGGTCCATAACCTTATCGTGCTCAAGGGCTCCGGTGAAAACCACGGAATCCTTGATGCCGAGACGGGCGGCAAGCTCGCACAGCCTTTGCTTTTCATCTCCGTCTCCTACGATCATCAGCTTCCAATCGGGGTGATTTTGAGAGCTTTGCTTCCAGATTTCCAGCAGGCGGTCAAAGCCCTTGACGGGGTGGAGTCTGCCAACTGCAACAACGGTTTTCTCTTTTTTCTCAAAATCAACGGAGAATTCGCATTCCTCCAGAAAGTTCTCCATGGTGATACAGCGCGTGCGGTCATTGGTTCCTTTGAGAAGCGCTTGGATCTCCGTGGCCAGTTGGTCGGTCAAAAGTGTGAAATAGTCGATTCTTCCGTATCTCTTTTTGATATCCCCAAGAAGCTTTTTCTCAAAGCAGTGATCGTGGTGGAGCTGAGCTACCTTCAAAACGCTTTCATTTCCGTACTTTGAAAGCAAAACCGAATGCTCGTTTCTGGTTGAAATGATAATACCGTCGCGAATCTCCTTGATCCTTTTTACCAGAGCAGTCTTTTTCAGCCTTAGAACCTTTACGGCGTAAAAGCCTTCTTTTAAGATCCGAAAGGGATTTCTGCTTTTGAGCGCCTCTTTAAATTCCTTCTTATTCGGCTTTACGTCGGTCAAGTATTCGATCTTTACTTTGGGAGAAATGGGGTAAGCGGGCGTTCCCAAACGATAAAGGGAAAGGATCGTTACGGAATACCCCTTCTTGATGAACGCATTGCTCATCAGAGAAATCGCCATCTCGATTCCGCCGTGTGCCAGATGGAGGGCGGTTATGTATATTTCTTTTTTCATATCACAAATCTTTTCTGCTTTTTAAAAAACTTCGTTCGCTTTGTGGTCGATTGCGTAGGGAAAATCGTAAAGATACTCACCCAGCTCCTTGGCGATGATATCCGCTTCCGCTTGAAACTTTTCGTCTTTTGTGAATACCTGGGTATTGAAAATAGACTTCTCAGGAATAAATTTCGTTTTTGACGCAGTATGGGTCGCTCTGTCCCAGCCGAGCTTTTCAAAGATCAGATCTACGGTCCGGTCATAATTGTAGATCAGATCCTCAAAGCGGATCCTGCAAACCCGATCGCAATCCGTTTTCTTTTCCATTTTTCTCAAGCTTCTGTAGTATTTGCAGAAATCGTGTACGTCGGTGGGATAGGGAACCACCGCGTCGCTTCTTTTCGGCCAGTAATACTTATTGCTGATGAAGACGTCTCTCGGGTCTCTTTCAATGACGAAAACGAAAGCATCCTCGTCAAAATAGTTTTCAAATCTGAATAGGTTAAAGGGCAGTAAAAGCTGATCGAAGAGAATGCTTTGCTCCCCGTAGCCTGCCATTTTCATCGCCTGATAAATATATTTTTTGGAGACCTGGTAAAATCTGTCCGGTTCGATGAAGGAAAGGCGCATGGGCTCGTATGCCAAAACCTTTTTGGGCTTGTATCTGTTCAAGGTGATCAGCTTCAGGATCTTATTGAAGGCGAGTTTGAAGAACATCTTCGTATTGGTGTTTTCCTGATAATACCAGAAGTAGCTGCTTTCTACCTCCGTGATCTCGGAAATATAATCCTTCGTGATCTGCCAAAAGCCTTCGCCCATATTCTTTTTGTAGTTGCCTACCCACCAATATTTTTTATCGTAAAGCTGCTTCATCGTTTTTTCAAAGGAAACGATGGCTTCGTCACTGCGAACGGCGTTGTTGCCGATCAAAAGTTTATCTTCCAGATCAAAAACTCCGTTGGGACAGTGTAAAAACACGTATTCAAAACTGCCTCTGCTGACGTCAACGCCGTCCACCTCGCTCATAAGGTCGGTAATCACCGAGGATCCGGAGCCCATATAACCCGTGGGGATGATTACTCTTTTTGGATTTGTCATTATGATCTACCGTCCTGTTATTTTTTGCTTAGTGCTTTTTTCGCACTCATACACAGATAAGTGAGAAAATACAGCTTTTTTCTGTTGAAGAACAAAATGAGCTTTTTGTTGAAATCGAGGGAGGACATATATTTATTGTTGTAAAGGTCTTTGAACTGCAGAGCGTACTCTTGCAGCTTTTCCAAAACGGCTTTGCGCTCGGGGACTCTGCTCATCACGACCCTGGTCACCGTTGCAACCTGAAGGTGTTCCACGATCAGATAATCAATTTCTTCCTTGAAACGCTCGTAAAAACCGTTTTCTTTGTAATAGGTGATCAGATCTTCAAAAGCGT
>JAZPZL010000025.1:0-8314 GCA_045544655.1 Eubacteriales bacterium | reverse complement strand
TCCCGACAAAATAAAAAATCCCGACCTTGTACAAGGTCGGGATTTTTTATTTTGTCGGGATTGCAACAAAATTCTTTTTGTGATATAATAACCGAAGCGTAGGTTATTTCAAAAAAGGAGCCCAAATATGGAAAAGCTTTATATCGTCATTCCCGCTTACAATGAATCCGAAAACATCGAGAAGGTGATATGCGACTGGTATCCTATCATCGAAAAGCACAATGGAAACGGAGACTCCAGACTCGTTATTATCAATGACGGAAGTAAGGACAACACTTACGAGCTGCTTTGCGAGCTTGCAAAGGACCGCCCCCTTCTCCAGCCCATCACCAAGCCCAACGGCGGTCACGGCTCCACCGTGCTTTACGGGTATCGCCACGCCATAGAAAGCAAAGCCGACTATATTTTTCAAACCGACTCCGACGGTCAAACGAATCCGGATGAATTCGAGTCTTTTTGGCAAGCCAAGGAGCAATTCGACGCTATCATCGGAAACCGCGTCGTCCGCGGTGACGGAAAAAGCAGAAAATTCGTAGAAAACGTAGTTTGCCTTTTGTTGCGATGCATTTTCGGGGTAAAAGTAAAGGATGCAAACGCTCCGTTCCGTTTGATGAAACGGGAGCTGGTGGAAAAATACATTCATAAGCTTCCGACGGATTTCAATCTCCCCAATATTATGTTTACGACCTATTTCGTATACCACAAGGAAAAGGTGTGCTTCCTCCCCATCACCTTCAAGCCCCGACAGGGCGGAACGAATTCCATCAATCTCAAAAAGATCATCAGGATCGGCTGGAAGGCCGTGGGTGATTTTGCTCAATTGAAAAAGCATATCAACGACTGACGGGAGCACACTATGCAGATCACAGCACTTCTTCGTAAATATCGGCACGTGCTTTTGTACGGGATCTTCGGGGTTCTGACCACTGTCGTGAACATCGTCGTTTACTGGGTGATGGCACACCTTCTCCACCTTACCACCACCCCGTCCACCTTGATCGCCTGGGTAGTGGCCGTGCTTTTTGCCTATCTCACCAATCGGAAATGGGTCTTTGACAGCCAAGCCGAAGGAAACAAGCAGATCCTTGCAGAGCTGATCTCCTTTTTCCTTTGCAGGATCGCCACCGGAGTGGTGGATTGGCTATGTATGTTCGCTTTCGTCGACTTGCTTCACCTCAACGACGTATTGATCAAGGCGGCGGCAAACGTATTGGTAATCATCTTGAATTTTATTGCAAGCAAATGGCTTATATTCAAGAAAAAGGAAAAAAACAATGATGAAACAGTATGATTATCTTATCGTAGGCGCCGGGCTTTTCGGCGCCGTCTTCGCGCGTGAGGCGGCAGACGCAGGAAAAAAAGTACTTGTGATCGACAAGCGGGACCATATCGCCGGAAACGTTTACACGGAACAGATCGAGGGCATTCATACCCATATTTACGGCGCTCATATTTTTCACACGAACAACAAGGCGGTTTGGGATTACGTGAACCGTTTCGCAGATTTCAACCGTTTTACCAATTCCCCCGTTGCCAACTACAAAGGACAGCTTTTTTCCCTGCCCTTTAATATGTATACCTTCAACCGTATGTGGGGCGTGATCACCCCCGAGGAAGCGGCGAAAAAAATCGAAGAGCAGAAAAGAGAATCGGGGATCACCGATCCGAAAAATCTGGAGGAGCAAGCGATCTCCCTGGTGGGACGGGATATTTTTGAGAAGCTGATAAAAGGCTATACCGAAAAGCAGTGGGGTCGGGATTGCAAGGAGCTGCCTCCCTTCATCATCAAGCGCTTGCCCGTCCGCCTTACCTTTGACAACAATTACTTTAACGCCGCATACCAGGGAATTCCCATTGGCGGATACACCAAAATGGTTGAAAACCTTCTTCGGGGCGTTGAAGTCCGCTTGAACGAAAACTATTTGGAGCAAAAGGAAAAATGGGACGCCATCGCGGAAAAGATCGTCTATACGGGTGCCATCGACGCTTATTTCGACTGTTGTCTGGGTCCCTTGGAATACCGCTCCGTTCGCTTTGAGACCCAGGTCCTGGATACGCCGAATTTTCAAGGAAACGCCGCGGTCAACTACACGGACAGAGAAACCCCGTGGACACGGATCATCGAACACAAATGGTTTGAATTCGGACTGGATTCGGAAGGCAAGGAGCTTCCCAAAACCGTAATCAGCCGCGAATACAGCTCCGAATGGAACGTAGGAGACGAGCCGTATTACCCCATCAACGATCAGAAAAACAGTCTTTTGTATGACCGTTACAAAAAAATGGCTCAGCAAGAAAAGCGCGTAATTTTCGGCGGTCGTTTGGGAGAATACAAATACTACGATATGGATGCCGTCATTGCCGCCGCCTTGGAGTGCAGCAAAAACGCCTTGTCATCCCGTTAAAGCAGAGGTTAATTCTATGAAGAGCTTTGATAAAGAAAAAGCAAAAGCTTGTATCTCTTCCGCGATCTGCGTCTGCGCGATCGCTCTCCTTTCCCTTCTTTTTTCCCTTACGGCATATTCCCAGTTTTTCGTAAAACGGTGTGCCGGAACGGACTCATCCGTTTTTCAGTACGTTGCCCGCATTATGCAAAACGGCGGCACGCCTTATTTGGACACCTTTGATCACAAAGGACCCTTTTTGTACGTGCTCAACCTTTTGGCGCGCAGCATCTCCCCCGAAAAAGGGCTGTGGATCATCGAGCTTTTCTTCTTATTTTCTTTCTTTTTCATCGCATATAAAATTGCGCGTCTTTTCTGCCGAAAATGCACCTCCGTATTGGTGCTCATTCCCCTTCTGCCCGCGCTCAATCAGTATTTTGAAGGGGGAAACCTTACGGAAGAATACGCCCTCCCCTTCATTGCCGGAGCGATCTATATTTTTACCGATTATTTCTTAAATTCCAGGATCACCCGTTTTCGTCTGTTTTTATGCGGTGCCAGCCTTGGTGCCGTGATTTTGCTTCGGGTGAATATGATCGCAGTTTGGGTAGTAATGTGCCTCGGCGTTTTATACCAATGCATCGTTACCAAAAACTTCAAAAAAATCCCCTTTTTCCTGCTTTATTTTCTTCTTGGCTTCCTATCCTTCATCCTTCCCTTTATCCTTTGGCTTGGGATCCGGGGAGGGCTTAAGGCTTTTTGGTCGGACTATATTCTGTTTAATTTCCTCTATGCCGGCGATGATCTGCGGGCAAACAATTATGCGAAATTAAATTCCTTCCTTTATTTTCTCCAAACGCCCTTTACTGCCGGTGCCGTGGGAATTCTCGGCGTTGCATTTTTCAAAAAGAAGGATCTGCTAAACCTTTTGTACGCCCTTTGCTTCGGAGGAACGCTTCTTTTCATTTGCATTTCCGGGCAAACCTACAATCACTACGGCATGGTTCTCCTCCCTCTTTTGATCCTTCCGATCGCCTATCTTGGAAAAGCTTGCGACAAGGCTTTTTCCGAAAATCATTTGGGTGTGATCTTCCTTGCCGCATACCTTCTGATCTCCACCGTATTGCCAACTTGGCAAACGCTCGTTGGACACGGAATTTACGTTTATCAGAATCGCGGCGGCAGTAACGTTGATCCAAACGTACAAACCGTCTGTACCTGGATCGAAAGCAATACGAAGGAAGACGATCCCATTCTCGTATGCGGCAATTTCAATGAGATTTATAACCGAAGCAACCGTTTTGCTCCGACCCGATATTCCTATCAATCCCCGATCTGCTCCGTCAATCCCGAGATGGAGGAGGAATTTTTCAAGGAAATAGAAGAGGATCTCCCCGCCGCGATCTTCCTCCCCCTTGACTTCTTTGCCTACGAAAGAATGCAGGAATACATCCAAAGACACGGATATATCCTATCGCAAACCGAGGCACCCGTACCGGGTGCGGAATTGTATCTGCTCTCCTGAAGCCATTTCTCGCCATCATCGGAAAGGAGCGAAAGTATGAAAGCCATCGTTTACACCTCAAACACGGGACACACCGCAAGCTACGCCAAGCTTTTGGGTGAAAAAACAGGTCTTCCCGTTTATTCTCTTGAACAAGCCAAAGCACTTGACAAAAAATCAGAGATCCTTTATCTGGGTTGGCTATTTGCAAGCAGTATCAAGGGCTATCGTTTAGCAGCAAAAAGGTTTCAGATCTCCGCCATCCTTGCCGTAGGGCTTTGCGATACCGGCACTGCCATAGAACAAACCCGCAAGGCAAACGGTATCCCCGCGGAGCTCCCTCTTTTCACGGTACAAGGAGGAATGGAAAAAGCCAAGCTTCGTGGCATCAATAAATTTATGATCCGTATGCTGACGAAAGCAATGGACGGTAAAAAAGAAAAGACCTCCGACGACGAACGAATGCTCTACCTTTTGAAGAACGATCAAAACTACGTCCGCGAGGAAAATCTTGCCGCTTTCCTTGAGTGGTACGAAAAGGAATGATCCTTACATATCCTACGTCTTTTTCAAAACAAAAATCGCCCTGCCAAGCATTTGGCAGTGCGATCTTTCTTGTAAATTTTATAATGAAAATCCTTTGTTCTCCATCAAAGGCAAGCAACTAAAAAACGATTCACATCGTAGAAATAAACTTTTCGTTTTTGAGAATTTCAGCAAACATTTTGTCTAACTTTGCATAAACTCCTTCTTCAATATCCTCTTCCGTTGACTTGATTTTTTCAGTCTTACTCTTGAAAACAGTCTTCCACTGCCAATTGTCCTTTAGGGGCTTTTCGGGATGAATCAATTTTATAATATTTTCCAATTGCTCCCGGTTTTTTACTTCAAGATTTGCGGAATTGAACGATAGCTGAATTGCAAACGATACGGTTTCATTTTTATCACAGTAAGAACAAATCTCGTAATAATAATGATTCTTTGTATTCCATCCGCTGATACCGTTGCTTTTTAAAATGTAATCATCCATAAACGGTGTTCTGAATCTTATATAAGATTTAGAACACTTTTCTTCATCCAAAAAAACAAGCCCTTTTTCATGTTGTTTTTTGCACCATGCTTTAAAAAACTCTGAAACGTTTTGTAATCGATCGGGACGATTTTCAAAAATCAGATCCAATGCTTCTTTATGTTCCGCATATATTTGCTGGCACAGTTCAATAATTTCATTGTTTTCCATTGTTTCCCTCCTTAGCGTGTTCAAATAAGAATTTATAAAGCGAATGGCTTCAGAGTCATACGTTGCTTTTTCCAGTTCGATCTCTATAATACGAATCATCGTTTCATATTTTATACATCCCCATACAGAATAACTATCTTGTAAAGGAGGCAATCCTTCCGGTGTCAGATACAAATATATTTTTGTGAATTCAGGATATTTTTCTTCAATGATATGATAATATTTATCCAACTGTCCATCGTGATCTTGTGAATCGACCTTGTTTTCAATACATAAAACGTATTTTTCTTTTTGCGATTCAATTAAAATATCAATATTTTGCCATTCTCTATGTACTACAATATCAGCATATTTCATTGTAAGCAGTTTAAATGCTGCCTCATCAGAAACAAGACCGTCTTTGGCAATATACGAATTCAATTTTGCAATAAAAGCTTTACCAAACCCATGGTTTTCATTCGGATTTAAAAGCCATGCCAATACATTGCTATGTCTGATTTCAGCCCTTGCAATTTTTAATACGTCAAAAATGTTAAAAGAAGATTTTTCGAGAGGTGCTAAGCACTCAATATTTAACAGAAAATCTTTCAACTTTTTTGCGATATTCTCATTATCCATGCTTTTTGCCCTCCAACGTTTTTATCAGTATACCATAATTACTTTTATGTTTCAAGTTTATTATATTTGAGAGCATATACCAATTTTCGGACATAAAAAAATCGCCCTACAAAATGCTTGGCAGGGCGATCATACTATATGCATTTTTACTTTACCTTTTGGAAAGCGTTTCTTTTCGGGGTGACCTTGTTGCAATAAGTATCGGAATTGAGGACCGTGAAACGGAATTCCGCTTCGTCTGCAGGGTATTTTCCGTCGGCTGGGGCAAAATCCCCCTGATACACGAAAAGGGTATACACCTTTTTTTGATCCAGTTCAATTCCTTCAAAGCAAAGGCGGAAAAAGGTATACTGAAACTGCTTTTTCACGCTGTGATAGCTCACCGTATAAAAACGGCTCTCTTCTTCCCCTCCGCTTTCCCGCAGGACGAAGGTATAGCCCGTTTTCCCGCTACCGGGCCTAATGGTACGGCGATTCACACGCGCCGTCAGCTGGAGATTCTCCACCTCTTCCAGATATACGGGATACTGAACGATCACTCCGCCGTCCGTCTCCTTATCTATGGCGGAATTGATGCGAAGCACCTCCCGCACCTCACCGGGATAAACGGCAGAAGCCTTGTCGTTGAGCAAGATCATTTTCTCATATTCCGAATTGCCCGATGCAAAAATGCGCGTCAGGATCAGGATCCAGACGATCACGCTGATGATACCGAAAACGGTATTCATAATGCGGGTAATGGGCCATTTCGGCTGAGCCTCGTTCCAATCGTAGCCGTCTACGCCCTCGGTTTCATATTTTTTTCTTCTTGCATCCAGTCCCAGGGAAAATTTTCTCATACCTACACCTTTTGCAAAAAAGCGGCAGAAAACTCTGCCGCTCTTTCTTTTTCAACTTATTTTGCTGCTGCAACGATAGCTGCAAAGTCCGCAGCCTTCAGTGCCGCACCGCCGATCAGACCGCCGTCGATATTGGGCATAGCAAGAAGCTCTGCACAGTTATCGGGCTTCATAGAACCACCGTACTGAATGGTGGTATCTTCTGCAACGGTCTCGTCGTAGAGCTCTTTGATCAGATCGCGGATGAAAGCGCAAACCTCTTCAGCCTGCTCCTTGCTCGCAACCAGACCGGTTCCGATTGCCCATACGGGCTCGTAAGCGATTACAACGTTTGCCATATCCTCGCGGGAAATTCCCTTCAGGTCAAGCTTGATCTGGCGGGCGATCACTTCCTTAGTGATACCGTCCAGTCTCTCGTCCTTGGTCTCGCCAACGCAGAGGATCACCTTGAGCCCCTTTGCCAAAGCGGCAGCGGTTCTCGCATTTACGGTTGCATCGGTTTCGCCGAAGTACTGTCTTCTCTCGGAGTGACCGATGATAACGTACTCACAGCCTGCTTCGATCAACATATCTGCGCTGATCTCACCGGTGAATGCACCCTTTGCCTCGAAGTGGCAGTTCTGAGCGCCGAGCTTTACGTTGCTGCCTTCAATTGCCTTCTTTGCGAAGAACAGATCTACGAAGGGGGGGCAAATAACAACCTCGCAAGCGGCATCCTTGATCTGAGCGATCTCAGCGGCAAGGGTTCCTGCCTCGGAGGGGGTCATATTCATTTTCCAGTTGCCTGCAATGATCATCTTTCTCATTTGCTTTTCCTCCCTTATCTGTCCTGAAGACAAGCGATACCGGGAAGCTCTTTGCCTTCCAGGAATTCAAGGCTTGCACCGCCACCGGTAGAGATGTGGGTGATCTTATCGGCAAAGCCAAGCTTCTCGATTGCTGCGGTAGAGTCGCCGCCGCCTACGATGGAGGTAGCAGAGCTCTGAGCAACTGCCTCTGCAACTGCACGGGTACCTGCAGCGTAGTTCTCGAATTCGGAAACGCCCATAGGTCCGTTCCAGATTACAGTCTTGGCATCCTTAACAGCCTCAGCGTACAGCTCAATGGTCTTGGGACCAATGTCCATACCCATAAATCCGTCAGGAACGTCGTTGGAAGCGCAGATGCAGCTTTCAGCGTCGTTATCGAAGGAAGCGCCGCACTTGTTATCAACGGGGAGAAGGAACTTCACGCCCTTCGCCTTAGCCTTTTCGATCAGTTCAAGAGCAAGCTCCATTCTGTCGTCCTCGCAAAGAGAGGTACCGATCTTGCCGCCCTGAGCCTTCAGGAAGGTGTAAGCCATAGCACCGCCGATGATAATGGTATCAACCTTTTCGATCAGGTTGGTGATAACTGCGATCTTATCGGAAACCTTTGCGCCGCCGAGAATAGCAACGAAGGGATGCTCGGGCTTCTCAAGAGCGCCGCCCATGATGGTGATTTCCTTATCGATCAGGAAGCCGCAAACTGCGGGAATGTAGTGGGAAATGCCCTCGGTAGAAGCGTGTGCGCGGTGAGCGGTACCGAATGCATCGTTTACGAACAGATCTGCGTAAGAAGCGAGAGCCTGAGCAAAATCAGCACCGTTCTTCTCTTCTCTTGCATCAAAACGAACGTTCTCCAGAAGAACTGCTTCGCCTTCCTTGAGAGCTGCAACCTTAGCCTTGGCATCCTCACCGATGATATCGGT
>JAZPZL010000024.1:0-8630 GCA_045544655.1 Eubacteriales bacterium | reverse complement strand
CATCGGCAACAACGGGGGTCTCTCGTCCAACGAGAGGAAGGATCAGCATTTTGCCAACCATATCCTTGTAGCGCTCGTCATTGGGGTTTACTGCTACTGCAGTATCGCCCAAGAGAGTTTCGGGACGAGTCGTTGCAAGCTCTAAATAGCCGGAACCGTCCTTGAAGGGGTAGCGAAGATGCCAAAAATGACCGGCCTGATCTTCGTATTCAACCTCAGCGTCGGAAATGGAGGTCAGACAATGAGGACACCAGTTAATAATTCGCTCACCGCGGTAAATGAGACCTTTTTCGTAAAGACGAACGAATACTTCCTTTACTGCTTTGGAGCAGCCCTCGTCCATGGTAAAGCGTTCTCTGGACCAGTCACAGGAGGATCCCAGCTTTTTCAACTGAGAAATAATGCGTCCGCCGTATTGTTCCTTCCATTCCCATGCTCGTTTCAGGAAACCGTCACGACCGATATCGTCTTTGGTGAGACCTTCTTTGCGCATTGCTTCTACGATCTTTGCCTCGGTTGCAATGGAAGCGTGGTCGGTTCCGGGCAACCAAAGGGTGCAATAGCCGCGCATTCTTTTGTAACGGATCAGAATATCCTGAAGGGTATTATCCAGAGCGTGACCCATGTGAAGCTGGCCGGTAATGTTGGGGGGAGGGATCACGATGGTGTAAGACGGAGCCTTGGAATCCTCGGAGGGCTTAAAATATCCCTTTTCACACCAGGTGTTGTAGATCCTGTCCTCAAAGGTTTTCGGATCGTAATTTTTTTCTAACAATTGTGCCATGATAAACCTCGATCTTTCTATTTTATGCGCAGACAATCCGCGCATATTTAATCAATCTATTCTACAGTAAATCTTAAAAAAAAGCAAGTGTTTTCCGTAATTTCACCTCAATTTGCATACGATTTTTTGTTTTCAGTCATAATAAGAAAACATTTAACAATTGGAAGGTGCGCAATGAATACGGAAGAATTACGAAAAAAACTGTCACAGCTATCTACAAACAAGCGGTTTTATTCCGGAAGTCAATTGTCTGCGATTTTGAATTCAGCAGTGAAAACCGTTAAAAAAGGAAGAAAAGCCTCTTTTGAAGATACTGAAGCGGGTCGCTGGCTCAATGATAATTTTGATTTTGTTCTGTCAGTCTCGAAAAGCATTGACGTAAAACGGTCCCGATTGCGACGCGTCTTTGGGGATTTTTTGTTGCAAGCGGTTTTGGCAGAGGATTTTTCCGGCTCGAAAGAAGATGTGCAAATGATTCTGAGTGAAGCGGAAAAGAATTTTTCTTTCAAAGAAGAAGAGCTGGATCGTGTGAGAGAAGCGTTTTTTATCAGCTCGTTAAGAGCGATCGCTTTTGCAATTTCCGAAAATCCCTCCATGATCCCTCGCTTGATTCGCTCTCTTCATCAAATGAACGGGCTGGATTTTCATCGAATTGCTTTATCTTTTTCACCTTTGGAGCGTATTCTTCGTTCTGATCCTGCGGGGATCTATACAAAAATGACGGGGGAGACCCGATCATTGTACCGTGAAAGGATCAAAAAGGAAGCTGCTCATAAAAAAATGTCACGGGAAGCGTATGCAAACACGATTTTGCAACGCGCAATGAAAGACAAAAAGCACATCGGTTTTTGTTTAAAAAAGAAGAAGCACGTTCGATTCTATTTTCTTCCAATTTTTATTGTTTCCTTAGTTGTTTCTGTTTTGTTGTTTTTGTATACAGAGTCTCTGTGGTTCCCGTTGTTCATATTTCCCATGCTCTATTTTTCTGTAAAATCAATAGGGGATCAATTGCTCTCAAGGGTTATTAAAAACGAGGTGATTCCCAGCGTAAAGTGTGATTCTATTGGCGTAGAAGAGAAAACCTGCGTTGTTATCGCATCCCTTGTTTGCAATGAAAATGACGTTGGAAGACTTTTATCCAAGCTGAAGCAATATCGTTATAACAACAAGGATGAAGGCGATGAACTGTATTTCGGACTTCTGTGTGATCTTCCGCAGTACAAAGAAGCAGTAAGTAAATCAGATCAAAAGGTGATCGCGTATTTACAGAAAGAAATCGAAAGCTTATCCTCAGAAGATCCCAGCTTTTTTGCTATGATCCGTTCCCGCGTTTTTCACGAAAGCGAAAATGCCTACGTAGGCTGGGAACGAAAGAGAGGAGCGATACACGAATTTGCAGAATTTATTTCCTTGGGGAGTTTGCCCGATGGATATCATTTCTTCGGGCATGCAAAGGTAGTTGGTTCCAAATATCTGATCTGTCTTGACGGTGATACAGAGCTTGGGATCGGTCAAGCAAAACGACTTTTGGGAAGAATGCTTCATCCTCTGAACAAACCGATTTTGTCACAGCGTAACAACGGCACGATTTACGTTAAGGACGGATATGGCATTCTTCAGCCGCGAGTTGCTCCGTCATTGCTCAACAAGATCTCTACGCCCTTTGCCAAGATCTATAGCAACGGAAGCGGATGTATTCCTTATGCTTCGGCAAATTACGATACCATGCAAACCTTATTCGGAGAAGGAAATTTTTGCGGGAAGGGAATCATCGACGTGGAGGCTTACCGCACCGTTTTGAAGGACGTTATTCCACAGCAAAAAATTCTCAGTCACGATATGCCAGAAGGTGCATTGCTTCGTTGCGGTGCAGTTCTGGATGAATATTTTCTTGACTCAGACCCACAAGACGCCATCAGCTTTGACAAAAGATTGCACCGCTGGATTCGCGGTGACGTGCAAAACATCGCGCTTTTTCGTGTTTTGCCGAAGAGAAGGGTCCTGTTTGCCCTTGAGAATTTGTTATCATACTTGATTCCGATTTTTCAACTCTCCATTTTACTCTTTTCTTCTTTTTCTTCCAAAAAAACGGCGCTTTTTGGGTGCAGTATCGTAATTCTGTATGAATTTTTCCCCCTGATTCGAGAGCTGTTTGCATTCTTACTGGGCGGAAATTTTCAAATCCTCGGCAGACGGTTTCAATCCAGAATGCGAAACCGCTTGCTGAATTCCTTTTATCAATGCGTACTTTCCTTGTCCGGGATTTGCCATAAGGCTTTTAACAATTCCGATGCGATTTTGCGTAGTGTATACCGTTTACTGTTTTCAAAGAAAAAGCTTTTGGAATGGCAAACCTATTCTCCGTTTTCTGCAAACAAAAAGGATCCGTTATTATTCTATTTGCCGTCGATCCTGGGTGCTTTGGTTCTTCTACTACTTTCGCACACGCCACTGCTTCTTTTTCTGTCTCTTGCTTTTGTATTTTATCCCTTCATTATGCTGGCGCTTTCCCAGCCATACGTCGAAACAGACGTTTTGACAAAACGTGAAAAAAATACACTGCTTGAACTGGCGAAAAAGGAATTTCTGTTTTTCCAAAGCGCTGTGAATGAAAACAGCTCCTTTTTACCGCCTGATAACATTCAATTTGAGCCTGTTGAAAAAATAGCAAACAGAACGTCGCCGACGAATATCGGCTTGTATCTTGCAAGTCTTGTCAGCGCGGTTGATCTTGATCTGATTTCCATCTCGGAGTGTTTAAAATCCATTGAAAAAGCGATGGACAGCATTGAGAAGATGGAGCATTATCAAGGCCATCTTTATAATTGGTATGACCTTTCAACCTTAGGAGTGATCGGAGATCGATTCATTTCAACGGTAGACAGCGGAAACTTCGTTTCCTCTCTGGTCGTCGTAGCCTCGGCTTTGCGGGAATGGAGTAGCTATGAAGAGGCTTTGCGCCTTTATGATCGAGTCGAAAAGGAAATAAGCTCCGCCAATTTTAAAGCATTATTCGATCATGAACGGAATTTGTTTTACGTGGGTATTTTTCCCGATGAAACGGGAAAGCTCGTATCACATTACGATCTGTATATGAGTGAGGCGAGAATTACTTCCTTCTTCGCGATTGCATCTCGCCAGATTCAGCCTTCCCATTGGTATACGACGCAAAGACCCGTTCTGTCATTTTTGGGTCGCGTCGGGATCGGATCTTGGTCAGGAACGTGCTTTGAGTATTTTATGCCGTCACTGTTTTTGCCAATTGTGGATAATTCTTTGGAAGATGAAAGCTTGAATTTTGCTTGGTTTTGCCAGAATAAATGTTACTGTTCTACGGAATATGGCGATCTCTGGGGAATCAGTGAAAGCGGACATTCTCAGGTAGACGAAGCGGGAAATTTGCAGTATATGGCTTTTGGTGTCCCTTTTTTGACCGTTCAGGAAAAAAGAAACAGTCATAAGGTTTTTTCCTCATATTCTACCTTTTTGATGCTTCAAAAAGCGGGAAGAGAAGCGCTTAACAATCTTCGCATCCTGGAAAAGCTTGGAGCAAAAGGTCCTATGGGCTTTTTTGAGGCGGTGGAATTCAACTCGAATTTTATTCACGATTATACCGTTGTAAAATCATATATGGCGCATCATAAGGGAATGAGCTTTCTTTCCTTGGCAAACGCCCTCTGTGACAATAAAAACGTAGAACGATATATGAGTCGGAGCGGCTTTTTTGAAGTGAGAGAATTGCTTGGGGAACGCTTTCCGATCGAAGGAAAGATCTATCGGAAAAAGAGAGAACCTATCTCGATTTCAAAAAAGACCACCTTCGCAGAAGACGAGACTGTCCTGATCAAGGAGGATGCTACACTGGGAAAAATCCTCACTGATGGAAAATGCACCGTAATCGGCTATGATAACGGAGAAAACCGATTCCTATTTCATTCAAAGAGTGTATTCAAGCGCGATTGCGGTGGAATCCGTTGCCGTATCATCAGCGAGGGTGAGGAGATTTCATTTCAAAATTCGGAGCAAAAAAACGTAAAAATGCGTTATACCGCTCTGGGAATTGAGTATATTTGGGTTTATAAAAAGAAATCCGCAATTTTGAAGCTTTCGCCCGTGTTTGGAAAGGACGGATTTTTTCTTCGACTTGAATTAAACGGTTTTCCGCAAAGCTGTCGTGTTGAATTTGATTTTGATCCGCTTTTGCTGGATGAGCGGGAATATTACGCCCATCCCGCATTTCGCGATTTATCTCTTGAGGCTTCCTTTGACGGTGCAAATCTATTGATACGAAGAAGAGAGCTGAACGAACACCTCGAAATAAAAATCTATTCTCCGTGTAAATACAAAACGAAAATCGCAAACTTTGAGGAAGGATCATTCTTTGAAAACCGAATGATTTTCCATTCGGGCGTAAAAATGATTTTTTCCTATTCTTCCGCAGAAAATTGTGTAATACCGATCTTGATTCATCCGGGTCAATTCAGTAATGACTCGTATGAGACTTGCTTTGACGGAGCGTATCATTTATCAAAAGCGATTTGTCTACAAGGAGAGAGAAAATTCAATCGTTTGAACGAGATCTGCGCCACTACGAAGAATTCCGAGAGGATTCTTGAAAAAATGCTGGTAATGACGGATGCTCAAAGATTTTTCTTCTGTGATCGTGATGCTCAAAAAGTTGATTTTCTTTGGAAAAACGGAGTATCGGGAGATTGGCCCATCATTGCTTTGCAATCGGAGTCTACGGATAAAAAGGAATTGAAAAGAGTTGGCGAAACGGTTTGTGCTTATAAAAAGCTAATGTTATCCGGTGTTTTGAAATACGATCTTGTGATCCTTCGGCCCAATGGAAAAGGCTATTTTGATCCCTATGGTGATGTCCTCTCCGATCTGATTCGAGAATATCGCTGTAATTTTTTGATCGGCAAGCATCCCGGTATCCACATTATCGGTACAAACGAGGAGGATTTGTCTGTCTGGCAAAGTATTGCTTTCAGTTTTCTGAGTGAAAAGAAGCCTTTGCTTGAAAGTGTTTCGGAAAGGGAACTTGCAATTCAACGCCAAATCTTTGAAAAAGGTAAAGCGGAACAGGTGGGATACCTGATGAAAAACGGATTTGAACTTGATAAATCCCTTTACGACCCGGGCGTACCTTTTTCTCACGTCGTTTCAAACGGTATTTCAGGCTTTGTCTGTAATCAGAATTCTCTTGGCTACACCTGGTATCGCAATGCGGGATTGAACCGTATTTCAAAATGGGACAATCTTCCGAAAAAGGAAGACGGTGAAAAAATATATCTTGAACTCGATAATAAGCATTACGATCTTCTTCAGATGGCAAATCGTGTAACGTATTACGATTCGGTGGCACTTTATAAAGGAAAGGTGCTTGACAATGAATATTCCGTGATCGCTACGATCCCAAATAAGCTTTCTGTAAAGGTGGTATCCGTGATTTTTGCGAAGCCCTTTCTTCAGCAATCAAGACTGCGCTACTCTTTCGTACCGTGTATTGGAAGGCTCAGCGATCGAAATATACTCATTGAAACAGAAGGAAATTTTGCTTTAGTGAAACCTGCGTTTTATACGGATTATCGGGATCGGGGATTCGTATTTACAAATGCACCGACGCTTTCTGTTTTTAAAAACGGAAACAGACTGCTTTTTGAGAGCGAGTGTTCGGAGGAGAACGTATTTGCTTTAGGAGGTGTTTTCAGTGAAAATCATTATGAATTCTTGAAGAATTGTTTGAATCATCATTTAGAGGAAATTCTTTCTGAATGTAACAGAATAAGTAAGATAGAGAAAAATGCGTCTCCTTTGCAATTTTGGTTGAAGTATCAGGTGCTCCATTCCCGTTTTCTCGGCAGAACGGGGCTTTACCAGTCCAGCGGTGCTTACGGCTTCCGCGACCAATTGCAGGACAGCCTTGTATTTTTGGAGGATGATCCGGAACGCACGAAAATCCATTTGATTCGTTGTGCCGCACATCAATTCCGCGAAGGAGACGTTCTTCATTGGTGGCATCCCATCCGTAATGAAAACCGATGGGATCCGGGAATTCGTTCCCGTTGCAGTGACGATTACCTGTGGCTAATTTTCGTTGCGGATGCTTATATTGAAAAAACGAAGGACTATGAATTTTTAAACGTTCAAGTACCGTTTTTGATTGGTGAAGAGCTAAATGAGGATGAGAATGAAAAATATATTTGTGCCGAAAAAGCTGAAAGCGGTACGATGCTTGATCACCTTGAACGAGCCGCAAAGCTATCGATGGCAAGAGGAATCGGTGAACACGGCTTGCCTTGGATCGGTTGCGGTGACTGGAACGACGGAATGAATCAAGTGGATGGCGAAAGTGTGTGGCTTGCTTTCTTTTCAGCTATTTGTCTGAACCGTATGAAAAAATATGCTGCGTCTTCTCTTTGCAGAGAGATCAATGATTTTCTCAGTCACTTGAAAAATGGAATTCTATCCTCATACAACGGAGTATGGTTTTGCAGAGCATTCAGGAAAAACGGTCATGTTCTTGGAAATGACGTTACCCTTGAATCGGAATGCAGTATTGATTTGATTACCCAAGCTTTTTCAGCGTTATATTTCACAGAGTTTTTCGGAACGGAAAACGCTTTGGAGGAAGATAAAGTGAAAAGCGCTTTGCGAGCGGCGTTTGACGTATTGGTGGATAAGGATCACAGAATTGTAAAGCTGTTTTGCAAGCCATTTGCAAATCTATCTCCTCCCGTAGGTTATATTCAAAAATACTGTTCAGGCGTCAGGGAAAACGGTGGACAATACACCCACGCTGCCGTTTGGTTCGGTATAGCGCTTCTGCAATTTTCTGAAAAGACGAACGATCCCGAGTTTTTCCGTATGGCAAAGGAGATTATGGAGATTCTCGACCCCACACAAAACCTCAGTACGGACTGCTTTGAATCTTATCAAAGAGAGCCTTACGTTTTGTGCGGTGACGTTTACGATGCGAAAGGCTATCAGGGGCACGGCGGATGGAGCTGGTATACCGGTGCCGCAGGTTGGTATTTGCAGTTTCTGAAAAGCATCCAGGATTTTGAAAAGCGAAGAAAGAATATAACGGGCATCTCTTGATGCCCGTTATGCATTTATAGATCTGAATTTAAAAAGTGGGTCAATGCTTGAAGCATTGCTTCGGTTCCCCATACCTTTTCTTTATCTGTGTACGGTTGTGAGCAAGGGAGCGCTAATGAAAGTATTTCCATGACTTGGGGCGCATAGCTTCTCTCAGCAGCGGTGATCGCCTTGTCAAATACGACTGCTTGGATCGAAATGCCATTATTTTTGCAAGAGGTCATAAATTTTTCGGTAAGGATCTTTGATGAAAAATGCTTGCCGTCCTTTATTGCGAGGATCGGTGAACTTTCAGATGCATCACTTTCGGCAAAATTCAAGAAAACGGCATTGCTTGCGCCCGTTCTGTTCATTACGTTGGCTTCAGCACGCGTAGCGGAGTGATACCCGGCGGTAAAGCACAGCGCAACGCTTGGATTTTTTAAAAGATCGGCAAGCTTGGTCAAAACGAAAATGCAAGCAAGCTTTGCGGAGAATCTTCCTGAAAATCTGTTTTCGGATGATAGTACTTTGGATTCGACAGTAAAGATTTCACCGATTTGTGCATCTTGGTTTTTGATACAAAAAGATTTTTTGTCGTATTTTGATTCTTCGACTTTAAAAGAGATTCCGTTTGTGTCAACCACGGAATCAAAATCCTTAATATCACTCAATGCCTTGGAGGTAGGGGAGAGGTAGGATTCATCTCCTTCTTTGTAAAGGCAAATGAACCCTGGGGAGTCAATTGGTGTGAATATAA
>JAZPZL010000023.1:0-2803 GCA_045544655.1 Eubacteriales bacterium | reverse complement strand
ATATCGTTTTCGATGACTTTCGACAGCCGACACCCGATTCTTTCGAGCCGAATGGCGATGAAAGAATCCCGGTGTCAATGGGTTTTGTAGGCAAAGAAAGCTTCACACCTTAAAAAAAGCAAAGAAAACTTCCGTAGGAGGAATTCTGTTATAAGCGAAAAAAGGTTTTCCGAAGAGGGAAGCCTTTTTTTGTCGAAAGTTTCCTTTTTTCTTGTAATTCGGGGAAAAGGATGATAAAATGAGGAAAATGAATTGTATGGAGGCATGCAATGGCACTTGGTGACAACATTCAAAAATTCAGATTGCAGAAAAAATTCAGTCAGGATTTTCTCGCGAAGGAATTGGGACTGAAGCGCTCGGTGGTCAGCCTTTGGGAAAAGAATTCCGCAGAGCCGACCTTGGAGCAGCTTGGGCGTTTGCGGGATATATTGGGCGTTACCGCAGATCAGCTTCTCGGGGAGACCGAGTCTGAAGCAATGAAGACCAATACGGATTCCATGACCGGTGTGTGCGCGGGCTTTGCCTATGCTCTGGGTGTTACACCCCCTGCCTTTGCCGCTCCCGCCAACAAAAAGGTGACGGATTATATCGATGAGATTTTCAATGGGGAGAAGGCAGACCGTCTGATCATTTTCAATCCCGACGCTTTGGGGCAATGGATCTATGAGAAATACAGACACCATACCAATATACTTCGTCGGTACAGCGATCTGGAGGTGCCCGTTGCCACGGTGAATCCTTCGGTCACTCCCGTGAATTTCGGTACGATGTATACGGGCGCGGAGCCTTCCGTGCACGGCATCGAGCAATACGAAAAGAAGCTGATCACCATCGATTCCCTTTACGATGCTTTGGCGCGAGCAGGGAAGAAGGTTGCCCTCATTGCGGGAAAAGGCTGGAGTATGGGAACCATTCTTCTGGAGAGGGAGATCGACTATTATCTTTTGGAGATTCCTTTTGATGAAGGGGGTGCCGCCCGTGTTCAGGCGAAGGCGGCGGAATTGATCGTGAAGGATGAGTATGACGTGATCATCGTTTACAACGGCTTTTACGATTCTGCCATGCACCGTTTCGGGCCGGAAAGCATGGAGGCGCTTGCCGAGCTTCGCTCCAATTGTTACGCCTTTGCGGAGATTTCCGAGCTGGTGGAAAATCTGTACGGCGATCACAACACCCTTGTTGCCTTTGCCGCGGATCACGGCTGTCACGAGATCGACGGCGGTCTCGGCTCCCACGGCTTGGATATGCCCGAGGACAGAAACGTGGTACACCTTTACAAGGGCTACCCGAAGAAATGAGAGGTATTTTATGAAAGCGATTCAATTTCCATACGGAAAGGATTTTTTGGAATACACCCCCGAGAAGCCTTGCCCCGTTCTGACCTCCTCCGTGGAGGAATACGTTCCCGAGGCAAAGGGAGCGGATCTGGTACAGGCGGCAATGGCTTGTCCCGTGGAAAGCCCCCGCCTGGCACAGCTTGCCAAGGGGAAGGAGAAGGTGGTTCTCATTGCCAGTGACCATACCCGCCCCGTTCCCAGTCGCATCATCGTTCCCTTTATGCTTCGGGAGATCCGCGAGGGCAATCCCGACGCGCAGATCACCATTCTTATCGCTACAGGCTGTCACCGCGGTACTACCAAGGAGGAGCTTGTTGCGAAATTCGGGGAAGAGATCGTGGAGAATGAAAATATCGTGGTTCACGATTGCGACGATGAAGAGATGCTGGTGGAGCTTGGCACCCTGCCCTCCGGCGGCAAGTGCATCGTGAACCGACTTGCGGTAGAGGCGGATCTTCTGGTAGCGGAGGGCTTTATTGAGCCGCACTTTTTCGCAGGCTTCTCCGGCGGACGGAAAAGCGTTCTCCCCGGCATTGCGGGACGCAAGACCGTTCTTGCCAACCATTGCGCGGAGTTTATTGCCCATTCCAAGGCGCGCACGGGTGTGCTGGAGGGCAATCCCATTCATAAGGATATGCTTTGGGCGGCAGAGAAGGCGGGACTTGCTTACATCGTCAACGTGGTACTGAACGGTGAAAAGGAAGCCATCTTCGCCACGGCGGGTCACCCCGTTCACGCCCATAAAAAGGGAACGGATTTTCTCGCTTCCCTCTGTCAGGTCAAGACGGAACAGACCGATATCGTTATTTCCACCAACGGCGGTTATCCCCTGGATCAGAATCTGTATCAGGCGGTGAAGGGAATGACCGCGGCGGAAAGCGCGGTGAAGGAAGGCGGCGTTATCGTGATGCTTGCAAAATCCGACGACGGCATCGGTGGGGAGCATTTTTACAATCAGCTCTCCCAAGGAAAAGACCCCGAGGAGATCATCCGCGAATTTCTTGCCCGCGACCGCGACTGCACCGAGCCTGACCAGTGGCAATCCCAGATCTTTGCCCGTGTGCTTGCCCGCGCCCGTGTGATCTATCTTTCCACCCTTCCCGATGAGACCGTCAAGGCGATGAATATGATCCCCGCCCACTCCATTGAAGAAGCACTCTCCTTGGCAAAGGGGCTTCTGGGCAAAGAGGAGCCAAGCTTGACTTTGATTCCTGACGGGGTTGCGGTTATAGTCTCTTCTGCTTCGTAAAATTTGCTGCAGCTTCGTCAAGAACGGGCTGTCGAGGACGTCGGCCGCGTTGACACCGGGATTTTATCATCGCCATTCGGCTCGAAAAAATCTGGTGTCTGCCGTCGAAATATCAATAGTTTTGTCAAAATAAGGATTGATTCCGTATGTTCGCACGAAGAGCCTTCCCCTTGAGGAGAAGGCAAAAGTGCCCGTAATTTTGCAGGAACAAAGTAGG
>JAZPZL010000022.1:0-1828 GCA_045544655.1 Eubacteriales bacterium | reverse complement strand
CGTCTCAAGTGCCTGCACGCACACGACAACCACGGAAGATTTGACGAGCATATTCTGCCGATGATGGGAACGGTGGATTGGAGAAAACTGATCGCCGCCCTCAGAGAGATCGGTTACGAAGGGGACTTCGTATACGAATCGGCACAGCCCACCAAGCACTTGCCGGAAGACGACCTTCTCCGCAAGGAATTCATCAAGTATTCGGTAAAGCTGGGCAAATATATGCTGGAAAATTTCTGAAAACCATAGAACACGAGGTAAACGTCAGATGCTGCTGTATTATATCCGACACGGAGATCCGATTTATTCCCCCGACTCTCTCACCCCCTTGGGAGAAGAGCAGGCCGAGTCGGTAGCCCGACGTCTGTCCCGTTTCGGCGTGGACGAGATCTATTCTTCCCCCTCCAACCGTGCAATGAGAACGGCAGATGCCACCTGCAGGCTTTTGGGAAAAGAGATGCATACCCTGGACTTTTTGAATGAAAACGATCTGAAGGGCTTGCAGATCCCCCTTACGGAAGAAAAAAACGCATGGGTATGGTCTCATCCCTTGTACGCGCCTCTTTTGGCAGAACGGGAAGTGCGCGAATTAGGAGATCGGTGGTACGAGCATCCAAAGCTTGAACCCTTTCATTTTGAGAAGACGCTGCTCCCCGTCTATCAGCATCTGGACGCCTTCCTGTTTTCTCTGGGCTACGAGCACGATCCCGACAAAGGGCAATACCGTGTAATCCGCGAGCCTCAAGAAAAGAGGATCGCGATCTTTGCCCACGAATGTATGGGCAAGATCGTGATGAGCCGTCTTTTGGACATTCCGTTTCCGTACTACGCCGCGCATTTTGAGATGCATACCTCTGCCCTTACGGTCATCCGACTGGGGGACGGTCACTCTCCCGCAAGCAAATGCCCCTACGTCCGCGCGCAGGTTTTGACCTTGTCCAACGACGCCCACCTGTATAAGGACGAAATCTCCCTCATACATCGATACGCAGGCATCCGCGAAGAATATTGATGCGTTTTCAAAAAAGAAGACTCGAAAATCGAGTCTTCTTTTTTTGTCTTTTTATGCGCGGGTCTGATCGAACAGATCCCACAGAACGCCCAGGCTGACCACGGCGCTTTCCAGGGAAACGGGGGAGGGCTTTCCTTCCTCCAAAGCCTTGTAGAACTGCTCAATGAGAATGCCGTGACCCTTGCCCCACACGGATTTTCCGCGGTTGGCACCGGTCTGACCCTCGTAATAAAGCTCGTCGTCTACGTAGAGCTTATCCCCCACGAAGCGGATCAAGCGATTTTCACAAGTAAGCTCAAGCTCGATCTTTCTGGATTTGCAATAGCCGTTGGTAGCAAAGAATACACCCATTTTTTTGCCGGGGAAGGTCATATAAATATGAGCGGTATCCTCAGTATCGTTATAGGGGGTCATATAATTTCCGATGGCACCCTGCACGGTTTCGGGTTTCCCCATAAACTGGAGCAGAAGGTCCAGAGTATGAATGGACTGGTTGATGAGAATGCTGCCGCCCTCGGTGGCGATCTTTCCGCGCCAGGGGCTTTCGGTGTAATATGCGCCTTCTCTTTTCCAGGTAACGAAGGCACGTGCACCCAGGATCTCGCCGGTCTGCTCCTCCGCCAGAACCTCTCTTGCCTTTTCCACACAGGTCAGGAAGCGATTCTGGAAGCAAACGCAGAGGATCGCATCGGATCTTTTTTCAGCCTCCATCAAGGGGGCAAGCTCCTCGCGGGTCATACAAGCGGGCTTTTCCAGAAAAACGTTGACTCCGTGATCCAGGGCGTAAATCGCCATTTCGGCGTGTAGAAAGTGAGG
>JAZPZL010000021.1:0-6019 GCA_045544655.1 Eubacteriales bacterium | reverse complement strand
GATGAAGACCAAGGCGCAACCAAAGGCTAAGGCAAAGCCGATGGTAAGGAGAAAGGCGTGGGTGCAGGCATTTTTGTAAATCAGGGAAACTACCAGGGCGGGAAGGAGCAACACCGCCTCCAAAAGGACGATCATACCTACGGTATGGCAAACCATTCTACGATTCATAGCTTACTCCAAAACGTCGGCAAGCTTGGAAATGCTCCTGCCTGCAGAAAGAATGACGACACGGTCTCCTGCTTCGATATGATCAAAGCCTGCGGGGATGATGACCTGTCTGCCGCGGATAATTCCGGCGAACAGCGTGTTTTTCTTCAGCTTCAGATCCTTCAAGGGGATATTCCCATGGGAAAACTCCTCGCCTACGATGAATTCCACCGCTTCCGCCTTGCCGCCCATCAGGTTGTACAGGGTCTCCATCTGACCTTCCTCGGAGCCTGCCAGGGCTCTGGCGTAACGGATGAGAATATCGCTGATCATATTTTTGGGAGTAACGAGACATTCCAAGCCCAGCTTTTCCGCCATGGAGTAGAATTCTCTGCGGTTGATCTTGGTGATCACCTTTCCTACGCCCTTGGAAGATGCAAGGTAGGAGAGAAGGATGTTTTCCTGATCGTTTCCCGTGAGTGCCAGAAAGGCATCCATGGTCTTCAGCCCTTCCTCCATCAAAAGCTCTTCGGAGGCGGCATCCCCACAAATGACGATGGCCTCGGGAATTGCTTCACCGAAGCTTAGACACACGTCTCGGTCCTTGTCGATGACCGTTACGGAAGCGCCGGTTCTCAGCAAGTGACGGGTCAGGTAATAGGCGTATCTGCTCGCGCCTACGATCATTACGTTTTTGGCGCGGTTTTCCATGGTGCCCAGCATTTTGAAAAGCTTTTCGATCTCGGATGCGGTGGCGGTAATTCCGATGCGGTCTCCGCTTTGCAGACGGAAGGAACCGCCGGGAATATAGACCTCTTCGCCTCTTTGTACGATACCCACCAGATAAGAGGCGGGGTATTTTTTACGCATTTCCATCAGGGTCATTCCGTGAAGCACGGAATTTTGCTTCAGGACGACCTCGATCAGCTCGAAGTTGCGACGGGAAAAGGTCTCGATGCTTTCCGCACCGGGAAATTGAAGCAGATTGAAAAATTCCTTTGCCGCAACGGCATCGGGATTGACCGCGAAGGAAATATCCAGCGCCTGCTTGATAAAGCCCAGGCTTTTATCGTTGTATTCGGGATTGCGGATGCGGGCGACGGTGTAGGGAATGCCGATCTTTTTTGCCATAAAGCAAATGAGCATATTACATTCGTCCGAGCCGGTTACGGCAATGAGAAGATTCGTTTTTTCCGCGCCGGCTTCCGTCAGCGTTTCCCAATCCACGCCGTTTCCGCAAAGGCACATTACGTCGTATTGATTGGAGATCTCGGTAATGACGCTTGCATCGGTATCCACTGCGACGATATTGTGGTTTTCAGAAGCAAGGCTTTCCAATACGGCGGTTCCGATCTTTCCGCAGCCGACAATGATAATGTTCATAATTTGTGTTCCTTGTTATTTTCAATAAATTTGAATAGATTGTAGCACAAAGAATACGGTTTTTCAAGACTCTTCCGCATTTTCCTGCCACCAATGGATTTCATCTCCGATCCAGTAGCGAAATTCCGTGCTGTAGAGCCGTTTTTCGTGTGCTTCGATTCGCTTCATTGCGGCGGAACCGTCCACCCAGCCTTCCCAAATATCCGCATAGCAGAAATCGAACGCGCCTACCTCCGTATCCGCCAAAAAATCAAAGGCGTCTGCCTGCACCACGCGGATCTTGCGGGCAAAGGGAAACTGGGGAAGGATCTCCTTGCAAAACAGGGTGATGATATGGGGATTTTTTTCCACGATGGTGATTTGCTCAACGTTCTTCTTTTTCGAGATGAGGAAGGGATAATAGCCCAGCCCCAGTCCCAGCACCAGCACTCTTCCGAAGGCGGGAGCGACGTCGGGCTGCATAGAGTAGATCTCCGAGGGGCATACGCTGACCCAAGGGGTGACCCCCTCGTAAACGGCGGGGAAGGGGACCTTTTCAGTGAAAAAGCCAAGGCGGGGGACGACGAGCTCTTCCCTGAGCCGAGGCATATCGTATTGAAAAAATTCTCCCTTTTCGTAAGTGGCGTGGGTCAGGAGGATCTCGTCGATCCTTTTCTCACGGATCTTGATCTGCTCTAAATACGGATCCCGATAAAAGACAGCACGGTCGAACTTTTTTGCAAGAGAAAACAGCTTTTTCAGATAAGCGCCGTCTGCGACCTTCCAAAGATCCAGGGCGTCTGCAAAGCGCTTGACGTAGTAAAAAAGCTCAAAATCGCCGTAATAGAAACCAAGCTTTTCCAGCTCGGCCAGCTTGTTTTCGCTATAGGCGGAACGTGCTTCGGCAAGCTCCTCGGGGGAACACGTGATTTGGGGTGCGCCCCTTGCAATGGCTTTTCCGATCTGCGCGGTGACGCTCAGGGATTCTTCAAAATTCATAACGCCCTCCTCGTTTCTTTGAGAAAAATTATATCACAATTTTCTGAAAAAAGCAAAATAACTTGCAAGGCGTTTCCCGATGCATTATAATAAATACAGAAAACGCCTTGCAAAGAAAGAGAGGAAGATTGAAAATGAAATGGATGATTGCTTCGGACCTTCACGGTTCCGCTTTGACTTGCCGTGCTTTGTTCGACGCCTTTGAAAAAGAAGGAGCGCAGCGTTTGCTTTTCCTGGGAGATCTTTTGTATCACGGTCCCCGCAACGATCTGCCTGAGGAATATGCTCCCAAGGAAGTGATTTCCCTTTTGAATGCAAAAAAAGAAAGCATTCTTTGCGTTCGCGGAAATTGCGATACCGAGGTGGATCAGATGGTGCTGGAATTTCCCATTCTGGCAGATTATGCGCTGATCCCCGTAGGTGACAAAACGATCTTTGCCACCCACGGTCACAAGTTCAACGCCGAAAAGCTGCCCCCTTTAAAGGTGGGGGACGTGGTGCTTCACGGGCATACCCATATCCCGATCTGGGAGGAGCACGGGGGGATCTACGTGCTGAATCCCGGCTCGGTCACCATCCCCAAGGCAAACTCCAAGCGTGGGTATATGCTGCTTGAGGACGGTACCTTTACCTGGAAGACCCTGGACGGTCAGACGTATCACACGCTGACTCTTTAAATCACGATCAGAATCACACCCAAAACCGTGACAAGTCCGAGGGTCAGGAGAATCAGCGCCTCCCGCTGAATGGCAAGAAGTCTTTTCTCCCGCTGAAGACGGCGTACCAGCTCCCGCTGAACCATTTCTCTGTGCATGTTTTTCGTCATTGTTTTGTCCTCCTGTTTGGTTGTCGTTTGTTTCTTACACCCTTATTCTACAAGCAGGAGTGTCCCATAAAACGGACAATAAAAAAGCGCTTCAAATTTTTTTGAAGCGCTTTTTATAAGCTTTGGTTCAACCTTCCGGAAGAAGCGTGGATTCGGTTTTCAGGGAGCGAAGAACCACGTTGGTGCGGGTGCCGGAAACGCCGGGGAAGCTTTTGATCTTGCGGTGGATCTCTTCCAGATTTTCGGAGGGAGCGACGATCTTCAGCATAAAGTCAAAATCGCCGGATATATAATAGCAAGAGGCGATATTTTTCGTTTGGGCGATCATATCGGCAAAGGAATCGTAATATTTCGGATGCTCCAGAGATACCTCCATCAGCGCGATGGTGTCGTTGCCGATCGCCTTTTGATCCACCAGGACGGTGTAAGAGGTAATGACTCCGTTTTTCTCCAGCTTGTGGATTCGTTCGGTTACGGAAGAGATGCTGAGACCAACCTCGTCACTGATCTGAGAGGCTTTCATTCTTGCATTTTGTTTCAGTCTGGATAGAATTTGAATATCTATGGAATCGAGATTCATGATTCGTCATTCTCCTTGCTTTTTTCATCAAAAGTATAACAAAAAGAAAAAAATTCGTCAAGAAAAATCGAAATATTTTTCGAGAAAAAACTTGTGGTGAGTCGAACTGAAAACAAAACCAGAAAAAATTACGGAAAAGAATGGAAATGATACAAATATTTTTCGACCGTCGATTTTTCTCCGTTGCGATGGAAAACATTTGACAAAGAGCCGTTTCTGTGGTAGACTAAACGAGTTAACAAATGCAAACATATGCAGAGATATCGAAGTGGGGACGTTTGCGACCGCCGCCGGTGGCGGAAGAAGGGAGCAAAAAGGAGTGGCCGCGGTCGAAATTTTGCGAAGCGAACAGCGAGCAGAAAATTTCGGGCACCCGGGCAGGACATAACGGGGCTGACTCGAAACATAGTCGGGTCTGTCACTTGCCTTTCTCCGTAAACCCTTTATTTATCGGGTTTTTTTGGACTTTGGTTTGGATTTTCATAATTCTGCATCTCGCAGTTTTCTCGCAATTTGGTATCAAGGCTTTGACTTTACAATTTAATACGGAGACGTATCGAAGTGGTCATAACGGGGCTGACTCGAAATCAGTTTGCGAGCAATCGCACGTGAGTTCGAATCTCACCGTCTCCGCCAAGGACTCCTTGAAGGTGTTATCCTTCAAGGAGTTTTTCTTTTTTGTGGGTGGAGTGGGGAGGCGGGAGTGATTATTTTTGGTGGGCAGGGAGATTGATGTCGGCGGTGGCGGGGTTGTCGATCAGTTCACCTGAGTCGGTGAAGCGGGATCCGTGGCAGGGGCAATCCCAGCTGTGTTCCGCGGGGTTGTATTTGAGGGCGCAGCCGAGGTGTGGACATCGGGGAACGGTAGGGGTGAGAAGTCCCACTGCGGATTCAAATGCATTGACGGCAAGCTGTGGCCGCAGGAGTGTACGGGCGGGGGAAAAGACGGCGGCGTGGGGGTGCGGTTTTCCCTGAACGAGGCGGCAAAGAACGTCGGCTGCTGCCATGGCGTTTGTCATTCCCCATTTGTTAAAGCCCGTTGCCACGAAAACGTCGGGGGTGGAGCTTGCATACTGACCCACGTAAGGGATTTGATCCAGGGTCATACAGTCCTGCGTTGCCCATTTGCCCACGATCTCGGCGTTTTTGTAATACTTTTTTGCAAAGGCTTCAAGCTCTTGCCAGCCGCCGCCCTGCTTTCCGGTGCGGTGTCCGCCGCCGCCCAGGAGTAAAAGGTCACCGTAGGATCGAAAGGAGAGTCCCGTATCGGACTCGTCCACGTACATTCCCGTCATCTTTTTTGCATTTTTTAAAGCGAGTACATAGGAGCGGTGCTGATAAAGCTTGAGAGGGTAAAGCCCGTGTTTATTGAGGAAAGGGAAATGGGTTGCAACGATCAATTTTTTAAAGGTGATCTCTCCGCGGCTTGTCACCGCCTTGTGTGGCGTTAACTCTACGACCTTGGTATGCTCGTAGACGGGGAGAGCGCTTGCCACACCGTAGAGAAGCTTCAAGGGATGAAACTGTGCTTGCTCCTTTACCCGAACTGCGCCTTCAATCGGAAAGGGGAGTTCGTACGCATCGGAAAAATCGGCTTTTACGCCCAGGGAACGGAGGGCGACAGCCTCCTTTTCCATCTTCCTTCGGTTGTGGATGGAATAGACGTAGGAATCTCTCATTTCGTAGTCGCAGTCTATATCCTTGGAAAGTTGCTGATAGTCCTTGCACGCCTTGATCTGCGCCTCTATATAGAGACGCGCTCGATCTATGCCGAAGCGTTTGATCATTTTGTCGTAGATCGCCCCATGCTGCAGGGTGATCTTCGCCGTGGTGTTTTCGGTAATGCCGCGGAAGAGCTCTGTGGCTTCCACCAGCATACAATCCGCGCCGCTGTTTTTTAACTTGTAGGCGCATAAAATTCCTGCGATGCCGCCGCCCACGATGAGAACGTCGGTGTGCTTATTTTTTTCAAGGGGAGCAAAACGCACGCGCAAAACGTCTTTTTCCCAAATGGACTTATTTCCGTTCATTTTCTATACGCGATGGAATTTACGTATTGGCGCATTTCCTCTTTGCTTTTTACCGAGTGAGAAGTCGGATCGTAG
>JAZPZL010000020.1:0-5254 GCA_045544655.1 Eubacteriales bacterium | reverse complement strand
GTAAAAGAGGCGATCGACCGCATCAAGGATACGGCGTATTCCCACGACCGTTGCAGTGTGGTAGAGGTAATGGGGCGTAACGCAGGCTATATCGCCATCAACTGCGGCATTGCAGGCGGTGCGGAGGCTTGTATCATTCCCGAAAAAGAATTCAGCGTGGGTGAGGATATTATCAAGCCCATTCTGTCCTGCCGCAATGCGGGCAAAAATCACTACATCGTGATTAACGCCGAGGGAGTGGGAGGAACGATGGAAATCGCTGAGGAGATCCGTCAAAAAACGGGGATCTCTACCAATACCACCATTCTCGGTCACCTTCAGAGAGGCGGAAGTCCTACGGTCCGTGACCGCGTGGCGGCTTCTTTGATGGGCGCAAAGGCAACCCAGCTTCTTTCTCAGGGGATTTCCGGAAGAGTCGTTGCCATGAAGGGAGAGAGTGTAGTCGATTTCGATATTGACGAGGCACTGGAGATGAAAAAGGAGATCGACGAGCATTTGATCCATACCAGCAAGATCCTTTCGTTGTATTGATCCGTTACCCGTTTCCCTGTTTTGTACCCGAAAAAAACACTTGCTTTTCTGTACGGATGGTGGTATAATAACACAAATAAACTACTATAGTGGTTTATTTTGCGTTTTCGTCTTTCCGGATGAAAAGAAAAAAACAAAAAACAGAATAGGATTTTTTGTATGAATTACGACAGCAAGAGAATCGCATCGGTGTTGAAAAAATTCGGTGTTTCCTTTGATACGTTTCGCGTTGAGACGTTTCATAGCGGTAACATCAATTCCACTCACCGCGTGGATATCCGCCATCGGGGAAAAAGCGATAGCTTTGTATTGCAGAGAATCAACACCTACGTGTTCCGGGATCCCGTGGGAATTATGAAAAATATCGACAAGGTCACGGGGCATATCCGCGAGAAATTGATCGCAGAGGGGACGGATCCCAACGGAAGAGTGCTGGACTTCCTCAAGCGCGAGGACGGTGCCAACTATTACTTCGAGGATGAAGAGAACTTCTGGCGCGTGTACCGTTACATTGACAATACCGTTACCTACGATCAGGCAGGAGATCCCGACGTTTTGCGTAACGCGGGCTATTCCTTCGGACTGTTTCAGAAGCAGCTTTGCGATTTTCCCATGGATGAGCTGAACGATACGATGCCTGATTTTCACAATACCCCCGTTCGTATGAAGCGCTTTTTCGATGCGTGCGAAAAGGATCCCATGGGTCGTCGTTGTGAGATCGAGAAAGAGATCGCAATTATCGAAGAGAATCGCGAGATCTGGTCCAAGCTGGAGGCAGACCGCGCGGCGGGAATCCTCCCCGTGCGTGTGACTCACAACGATACCAAGTATAACAATATTCTGATTCACAGAGAAACCGGCGAAGCGGTGTGCGTCATTGATCTTGATACCGTTACCCCCGGACTTTGTGCCTACGATTTCGGAGATGCGATCCGCTTTTCCGCCAACACGGCTGCAGAGGATGATCCGGATCTGTCTCAGGTTTCTTTGGATCTGGAGATGTACCGTGCCTTTGCGGAAGGATTCATTTCCGTGTGTAAGGATTTTTGTACGCCCGCGGAATTGGATAGCCTGGCACTGGGCGCTCTGACCATGACGTTTGAGCTTGTTGCCCGTTTCCTGGAGGACTATCTCCTGGGGGATCCGTATTTCAAGACCTTGCGTGAGAAGCATAATTTGGAGCGCGGCAGAAATCAGCTGGCTCTTGCTCTGGATATGAAGAAAAAGTACGAGCAAATGCAAGAGATCAATCGCAGTATTGCCGGGGTATAATCCCTTTTGTGAAAACGTGTTTTAAGAAAGGATTAGAAAAAAGTGGAGATTTCATTGAAAAATGTATGGGAACTGATCACGAAAGCGATCGTATTCATTTTGGCGGTATCGATCGTATTCGGTGTCGGTGCCTTCGTTTACAACAGTTATTTCGTTGCTCCTACCTACGTTGCGAACGTTAAGTTTTACGCCAGCGGTATGGAGACCTCTCCCACGCTGGGAACCTCGGTTGCCCCCCAGTACGTGGAATTTTTGAACGTAAACGAGTTTTACGAAATGGTATCCAAGGATCTTTTGGAGGATACGGGAGTAAACATTACGCCCAAGGAGATCTCCGCTATGCTGCGGTTTTCTTCCGTGGTAGAGGAAACCTCTTCGTTCTTTGTGAAAGTTCAGACGACGGATCCCAACCTTGCTTACAACGTAGCTCTTTCCGTTGCTGAAAAGGCTCCTGAGCAGGTTGACAGCTTTGCAGACGTGGGTGTTTTGGAAGTGATCGAGAATCCCACGCTTCCCACCTTCCCCGTTGGCTCCAGCTCTCTGAAGGTGGGTATCATCGGCTTGATCCTGGGCTTTCTCGTAGGGTGCTTTTTGGTTCTCCTGAAGGAGTTCCTGGATAACAGTATCAAGACGCCCGATGAAATCACACAGCTTTTCGGGATTCCGGTATTCGGTACCGTTCCCGATTTTTCCGAGAACAATAAGAAGGGGGGAAGATAAATGAAACAGAGTCGTCCATACGGAAAGTCTTACGGCGCCGCTTCCGGCAGTTTGTTCGCCGCGAAGGAAGCATACCGTACGATCCGTACCAATCTGATGTTCTCTCTGGCAAAGCCCGGTTGTAAGACCGTTATGTTTACAAGCTCCGTTTCCGGTGAGGGAAAGACCACCACTTCCGCCAACATCGCCTTTTCCATTGCAAGAAGCAACAAGAAGGTGCTTTTGATTGACCTGGATCTGCGCAATCCTCATATTCATCGTATTCTGAAAAAGAGCAATACGCCCGGTCTTACCAATTACCTCAGCGGCTTTAATACCCTTGAGGAAGTGGTCCACAGGGATGTTTTCCCCGGTCTTGACGTGATTTGTGCCGGTACCATTTCTCCCAATCCTGCGGAAATGATCGCCAGTGAAGGAACACTGGAGCTGATCAGATCCTTTAAGGATCAGTACGATTTTATCATTTTGGATACGCCTCCCGTCACACTGGTTTCCGATGCGCTTTCCGTGGTACCGGTTACAGACGGAATCATTTTGGTGATCCGTCCCAAGTATACCGACCGCAAGGAGGTTCGCCGCGCCATTGATCAATTGGAATTTGTCGGCGGTAAGATCCTGGGAGCAGTTGCCAACGGCGTTCAGCAGCAAAAGGGCGGCTATGGGAAGCGTTACAGCCGATACGGCTACGGAAGATACGGTTACGGCCGATACGGTTACGGAAAGACCGAGGAGGACACGTCCTCTTCTTCCGATGAAAACAAGGAAGAACAATCTGAATAAATGATGTTTGCCGATGTTCATTCGCACATCCTTTTCGGGATTGACGATGGCGCGCGAAGCCTTAAGGAGACACAGCAGCTCCTGCGTGGCTTGCATCAGAGCGGCATAACGCATCTTGCCTTTACCCCTCACTATTACCCTTACAAGGGTTCTATTGCCTCTTTCGTCAGAAGAAGGTCAGGTGCTTTTCAAGCGCTTTCAGCCCTGCCGGAAGCGGAAAAGTTTGTGCTTTCCCTTGGCGCTGAAGTATATCTCAGTGAAACCCTGCTGAACAATTCCACCCTTGCACCTCTGTGCTACGAGGGGACCCGATATATGTTGACCGAGCTGGAGTACAGTTCTTATTTTACGGATGCAATGAAATACCGTTTGCTCCGGCTGATTGAGGATTTTGACGTGATTCCGGTTTTGGCTCATATTGACCGTTATCCGTTTTTGTGGAAGAATCCTCATCTTTTGGAGCAACTGAAGAAAATGGGATGCTGTTTTCAGATGAATCTTTCCGCATTACAAGGCTTCTTTTCCCGCCGTCATGCCGTTCGTCTTTATGAGCTTGGCTTTTTGGATTTTTTGGGAGAGGATGTGCATCATAGCGCTCTTTCCGCCGCGGAAAAAGAAAAGCTGCTTATGCGCGCGGAACGGTTGCATAAAGGCTTCTCGAAAAAAATGAGTCTCGAGGCGAAATCTCGATTGTTTGTTTTGTGAAAAATACGGTGGTGCTTCGGTGCCACCGGTTTTCTATCTATACTGTTAGTGAATCAAAGGAGAAAAATGATGATCCGTTCTTATCAAGGAAAAAAGCCCGTGATCGCAGAGAATACCTTCGTTGCGGAAAATGCGGCGTTGATCGGTAACGTTACGCTGGAAAACGGCGCAAATATTTGGTACGGTGCCGTGCTTCGCGGGGATGAAAACTCTATTGTGATCGGAGAGAATTCCAATGTGCAGGACAATGCCACCGTTCACGTTTCCAAGTCCTGTCCGGTCGTTCTGGGGAAAAACGTTACCGTTGGACACAACGCCATCGTTCACGGCTGTACCGTGGGAGACGGAACGATGATCGGTATGGGAGCTTGCGTGCTGAACGGCGCTGTGATCGGTAAGGGCTGTTTGATCGGTGCAGGTGCTTTGATCAAGGAGAATCAGGTGATTCCCGATGGTTCTCTTTGCGTGGGTGTTCCCGCAAAGATCGTGCGTCAGCTTGACGAGGAAGGAAAGCAAAAAATCCTTGCCAACGCTCAATTGTACGTGTCTCTTGCCAAGGAATATCAGGAAGAATGCTGATCTGCCCGGTTTGCTCCCGTCCCTTGCAGCTGGAAGAGAAGCGTGCTTTTTGCGAAGCAGGGCATAGCTTTGACCGTGGAAAAGAAGGATATTTCAATCTGTTGCTTTCCTCTTCCGCAGGTGGTCACGGTGACGATAAGGCAATGCTTCTTGCCCGCCGCGCTTTTTTGGATAAAGGCTATTACGGGCATCTTCTGAATGCCTTGAAGGAGATTTGCCTGGAACGGTTTGGAAGCGGCTGTACCTTGGTGGATGCAGGCTGCGGTGAAGGGTATTATACGGATTCGATCTGCCGCGCTTTGACGGAAAAGGTGGGGAGCGTAAGCTTTTTCGCTTTTGATATTGCAAAGGACGCCGCAAAAATGGTGGCAAAGAAAATGAGAGAGTCTGCTACGGTTTTCGTCAGCAGTGCTTATCGGATGCCTCTTGCAAGCGGTTCAGCCGACGGCATTCTTTCTTTGTTTGCCCCTTTTGCCCGTGAGGAATACCTTCGGGTACTAAAGCCCGGTGGATTTTTGATCCGCGCTTATCCGCTGGAGGATCATTTATTTGAATTGAAAAAGGCGGTGTACGATACCCCTTTGAAAAACGAGGCGGTTTCCGATCCCGGCGAGGGCTGGGAAAGCATCGAAGAAAAGCGGGTGAGAAAGCGGGAAGTCGGAGGCCA
>JAZPZL010000019.1:0-3312 GCA_045544655.1 Eubacteriales bacterium | reverse complement strand
CCGAGAGGGATCCAATTGGTACCAGGCGCATCCCGCTATGGTAGCCTTCTTTATGGATCCTCGTAATTTTCTCAATGAAACGGATATTTTTCAGTTTGAGCTTCTGGCTTTTTCCTCCTCGCAGACCGAGGAAACCATAGGGCAGATGCTCCGAGGCACGTTTATGGAAGGACAGACCCTTTTGAATAATCAAGGCGAAACCGTTTCCTACGCCAAAGCGTTTCTGGATGCCGCTACCTCGGCAAACGTCAGCGCCTTTCATCTGGTTGCCCGCTGTATTCAGGAGGTAGGCTGGGACGGTTCCTCCTGCAGTCGCGGAACGTATCCCGGATACGAAGGCTACTACAATTTCTTTAATATCGGTGCAAACAGCGGCGCGAAGGACGGAATGATCCACGCCAAGAACAAAGGCTGGGATACCCCCTATAAAGCGATTCTGGCGGGGGGAGATTTTATCGGAAGCAATTATATTGCCCGCGGACAGAATACTCCTTATTATCAGAAATATAATGTGGTAGACAAGAATAACGTTGCCTCTCACCAGTATATGACCAACGTTGCCGCCGCCCGAAGCGAGGGCAGGATCCAGCGAAACAAATACGCGGATCTGAGAATGCTGGAAACCGCCTTTTCCTTTTCCATTCCCGTATATAAAAATATGCCCGCTGCCCCTTGCGCCGCGCCCGCGCCCGCAGGCAGCCCCAATAACTACCTGAAGAGTCTTGAGATCGAAGGCTATCCCTTGACTCCCACCTTTGATTTTTACGATTGTCTCAACAACGGAAGGACCTCTTACTCCGTTAGAATTCAAGGAGACGTCCCCTCTGTGAAGGTGAGTGCTTCTCCCGTAAGCGGATCTGCAACGCTGAGCGGTCATTTGGGTGTGATCCCCATTCAAACGGGAGAGAATACGATCACCGTTTCCTGTACCGCCGCAAACGGAGCTACCCGCAATTTCACCGTGACCATCCTCCTGGATGGTGCGGGATCTTCGGAAGGACCTCCCGCCTATATTCCGCCTACTCCCGATACGCCCCCCGCAAATCCCGATCATCCCGACGGAACTCCCTCGGGCTGGAATCCTCCGTATACCGTTCAGGGAAACGTCCTGACGGGAATTGCCCCCGGTACGGCTTCTACCGCCTTTTTGAATTCCCTCGGACTCTTCGGAAATGCCTCCGCGGGGATCACCGATGAAAACGGCGTGGCTGTGACCGGTGCCATGCGTACGGGTTTGATCCTCAACTATTATGACGGAAATACGATGTATCAGTACCGCATCGTGATCTACGGTGACGTTAACGGCGATTCCGTCATTGATGCCATCGATCTTCTTTTGGTGCGGAAAAATCTTCTGGGACTTGTCAATTTATCCGATTCCGCCGTCAAAGCTTGTGACGTGAACCACGACGGTCCCGTGGATGCCATTGACCTTCTTCTGGTTCGCAAGTCCCTTTTGGGATTAACCTCTATTCAACAATAAGGAGTTAAAACGATGAAAAGAACCTTATCCCTCCTGCTTGCTCTTGCTTTGATCTTTACGTTGTTATCAACTAACGTATTTGCCGCTTCCGCAAGCTTCTCCCTGTCTGCTCCCGGTTCCGTGACCGTGGGAAATCAGGTGAAGGTGACGGTAAAGCTTTCCTCTTCTGAAAAGATCGGCTCCTGGCGTTTTTCCGTCAGCTACGATCCCTCCGTTTTGGAATACGTCAGCGGTGCAGACAGCGGTGGAGGCGGTGCGGTTTCCTTTGCGGATTCCAGTGACGGTACCACAGGCTTTTCCAAGACCATTACCTTCCGTACCAAGAAGATTGGCAATGTAACCGTTTCCGTTGGCAGTGCCCAGGTGGTCAGCTTTGATTCTGCTTCCAATATGACCGTCAATACGCCTTCCAGAAAGATCAGCGTCGTTGCCGCTCCCGATCTTTCCGGAGAAAATCATCTGTCTGCCCTTTCCGTATCCACCGGTGAATTGACTCCCGCTTTTGCGGCAGGCACCAATGCTTATACCCTTTCCGTGCCTTATGAAATCACGTCCTTGTCCGTTTACGCAACGGCAAAGGATAATAAGGCTTCCGTCTCCGTCACCCCCTCGGATGCCCTTGCAGTAGGGGAGAATAAGATCGAGGTCGTCGTTACCGCAGAGGACGGCAGTAAGCGTACCTATACTCTTACCGTGACCCGTGCGCAGTCTGAATTGGCAGGCGCTACCGTGGATCTGGACGGTGTGACCTATAACGTAGCCTATGATCCCGCTACTCTTGCCGTTCCCGAGAATTATACCCCGGCTACCGCTGAATACGGTGAAAAGAAGATCCTTGTTTTTACTGCACCACAGAACGTTTTACAGATCGCCTATCTCTCCAACGAGACCGACGGCGCGTGGTATATCTACGATGCAGACACGCGGAGCTTTTCTGAGTATCGCACTGCTCTAAGCGCAAACAATACCGTTGTGCTTTTAACCCCTCCCGAAAACGTGACGATCCCCGAAGGCTTTTTGCCCCATGAGCTTACCGTAGGAGAAGAGACCTGGTCCGTTTATAAGTCGGAGAATTTCGAGGAAGAGGGAATCTGGCTGGTTTACGGTATGAAGTCCGACGGTGCTTGTGAATTTTTCTACTACGACTCCGCCCTTGCCACCTTCTCCTCGTATTTTGAGCCTGCGAAGGATACCGCGGCAGAGGAAGAAGCCGCAAAGAAAATGGCGAACCTGGAAAGCCTGCTGAAAGAGAATGAAGCCAAGGCGGATCAAATGGAGATCCTGTTCCTTTCCGTAGCCGCCGCGGCAACGGTTCTTTTGATCGCGCTCATCATTTCTCTTGCTACTCGGAAAAAGAAGAATCCCAAAGGCGAAAAGGGAAAAGAGGCGGGAAAAGAGGAAGCTCCCGTGGAGAAAATCAACTCTGCGGAAGAGGAGCCTGACCCCGTTCCCGCAGCTCCCAAAAAGAGAGTAGCCAGACGCACGATCGAAGAGATCGGACACAAGGAGGAGACTTCTTCCGTACAAAATGAAGGGGAGACCGCTTCCGAAGAAGAGCCCGAAGCAAAAGCGGAAGAAAAAACGGAGCAAAAGAAAAAGCCGGAACAAAAGCCGGAAGGTGGATTTTCCGGAGGGGATATTCCAACGATCCTCAGATAAGGTTTTGCCTGAAAAGCCGACGGAATTCCGTCGGCTTTTTTGCAAACAAATAACAAAAAATTAAAATCAAAAAAGTTGAAAAAACTTTCAAAAAAGGCTTGACAAATGATTCTTTTGGTGTTATCATAGTCAAGTCGCAGCGAGAGGGTCACGCCTCTGTAGCTCAGTTG
>JAZPZL010000018.1:0-10526 GCA_045544655.1 Eubacteriales bacterium | reverse complement strand
GAGGCTTGTACCACAAACTTCACGCCCGAAACCCCCGCACTGTTGCAGGGACTTGCCAAAAAGCTTCTTGCCGAGCATAAGGCGAAACTGTAATTTGGGAGTATTTTGATGAAGATCGGATTTGGTCGGGTGGATATTACACCGCCCTTGGGTACGCCTGTTACCGGTGGCTGGAATGGACGTGTAGCAGAAGGGATCTGGGATCCCTTGGAGCTGAATGCCGTGGTTCTGGAAAGCAGCGGTGAGCGCATTGCCGTCGTTGCCGCAGACCTGCATTATATGCATCGTGTCCACGCTACCGAGATCCGCGAACGGATCGCGCGGGAAACAAAGATCCCCGCGGAAAATATCCTGCTCCACTGCCTCCATCAACATACCTCCACCACGGGAGGAATCGTGGATGTGGTTGGCTCCGATTACAATGCACTTTTAAAGAGAAGGTACATAGATGCGGTGCGCCTTGCCATCGCTGACCTTGCCGAGGCAACGATGTTTGCTGCGGAGCAGGAAACAAGCGAAGAGGTCTCCTTCATCCGCCGTTATCGGATGAAGGACGGCTCGGTGATGACCAACCCCGGCACCCGAAATCCCAATATTGACCACCCCTTGGGCAGGTCCGACAATACGGCCCGTCTGGTTCGCTTCCAGAGAGAGGGAAAGGGGGATATTGCCATCGTTGGTTTTCAGACCCATCCCGACACCATGGGCGGTGTGAAATTTACCGCCGATTGGCCCGGTTTTGTCCGCAGGATCGTGGAAGCAAAAAAAGAGGGAGTCAGGTGTATTTGCATCAACGGCTGTCAGGGCGACACCAATCATTTTAAACCCGGAAGAAGAGTGGTCCCCAAGGAGGATCCCGATGGCCGATACGAATTTACCCGTCGGATGGGTGAGATCATTGCTGATGCGGCTCTGTCCGTTTGGGACACGGCTCTTCCTTTGAAGGAAGGTGCGGTCAGCGGTGCCTTTGAGATTCAGTCGATCCCCACGAAGATAGAGGGCATTGAGCGCATTGAAGAATGCAAGATCCTGCAGAGAAAACTGGTTGAGGATGATCCCGAGGTGCGCGATCTGCCTCTGGCGGAGAAAGGCGATATTCGCCGCATTGCAAATCTGGAGGACAAGACCGTATTCCAGCGCGTTCCCGTTTCTATGGGCGCCGTGGGAGAATTCGCCTTGATCGGCTTTGGCGGAGAGCCTTTTACCGAGTACGACCGCATTTTGCGCCGTGCCAATCCAAAGCTGTTTCTTCTGACCGCCTGCAACTGCAACGGCTCCGAGGGGTATCTTCCCACAGTTGCTGCCTTTGAAGAGGGCGGTTACGAAGCGCGGACCACCAGCTTTACCCCCGAAACTCCCGAGCTTCTGCAGGGACTAGCCAACAGGCTTCTTGCACGGCATCAGGAAAAACTGTGAATTTGGAGTAAACTATGTTTTTAAAACAGATACAAGAATCTCTGGACAGGCTGGAGCAGGAGAGTAAGATCCATTGCTGTGCCGACGAGATCTGTCTCCCCAACCGCAAAGAGGTGGTGGATCTGATCAAGGATCTGCAGTCTCTTCTGTTCCCCGGCTTTTTTAAGAGCCGCAGTGTGACCCAGGAGGGTCTGAGCGGACTTTCCCTTTTGAGAAAGGTGCGGAACGAATTGGTGACCTTGATGGAAAAGGCGGCTCGCTTCCGTGAAGCACAATTGGATGCGGAGACCCTTGCCGATACCTTTTTGGCGCGGCTTCCCGTGGTGAAGGAGCTTCTCCTCAAGGATATTGACGCCATTTACGAGGGGGACCCTGCCGCGAAAAGCCGCGAGGAGGTCATTCTTTGCTATCCCGGCTTTTACGCCATTTCCATTTACCGTCTTGCCCACGAGCTGTACGAACTGAAAATGACTCTGCTGTCCCGTATTATGACCGAATACGCCCACGAAAAAACGGGTGTGGACATTCACGCGGGTGCTAAGATCGGGGAATACTTCTGCATCGACCACGGCACGGGTATCGTCGTAGGTGAGACCTGCGTTATCGGCAATCGGGTCAAGCTGTATCAGGGCGTGACGCTGGGTGCCAAGAGCTTCGAGCTGGATGAAAACGGCAATCCCGTGAAGAACGTGAAGCGTCATCCCAATATCGGCAACAACGTGATCATCTACGCCAACGCCACCATTTTGGGCGGCAATACCTTCGTGGGGGACGGATGCATCATCGGTGCTTCCGTCTGGCTGACCCATTCGGTGGAAGCGGGAAAGACCATGTATTACACGCAAAAATAAAAAAAGAGCTGTAAAAAAAGTCAAAAAGAAAAAAAGCCTGTAAAAAGAAGGCTTGGCAAAAATGGAAAATGCTATAGAAGCACAAATTTTGTGTAACTATAGCATTTTTCTTGTTTTTTTGAGTTTTTTTAGGGGAGATTCTTCGCCATCCGCCTCCGAAAACTTATAAACAAGGGGGAGGTATTATTTTTTTCACTACCTGTTAAAGCTTCGGGGGCGGTGGTCAAGCTTCCAAATTCAGCAGACGCTCGGCGTTGCCGCGGACGATCTTGTAATAATTTTCTTCGGTGATCTCGCCCTTTTCCCGCAGGTCGGTGAGAAAGGCGTCGAATTCAAAGGGGAAGGCGGAGCCGGACATACAGATGTCACAGCCGTAGAAAAGGCGATCGGAAAATTCCTCAATGAAGCGGGCGGCAAAATCACGATCCCGCATAAGGGCGTTGGCACCCGAGCCTGCAGAGAGATCGCACAGGAGACCGGGATATTCCCGCAAAAGGGAGATCAGGCGACCGGGAACCACCTTACCGGTGACGTATTTGTTGCGGTTTTCCTCGGTGACGTTGTCTCCGATCTCGCTCCAGAAGGGCTGGGAATGACCGAGGATCTTTAAATTGGGATGCTTGCGGAGCATTTTTTCCAGACGCGGCAGACCCAGATCGTCCACGATGCCGTAGCCGTAGCCGTCCACGGCGGGGGAGACGTGAATGGTCACGGGCATATTCTGCTCCTCACAGTGACCGAAGAGATTGTCCATTTTGGGATCGTCGGCGTAGAGATGGGAGGTGAGCTCTCCCACGCCCTTTGCACCCAAGGCTTTGTAATGCTCGATGAGCTTGCCAAGATTTGCCGCGAGGGAATTTTTTCCTGCGCGGGGGTCCAGATTACAGAACCACAAGACTCGGTCGGGATCCGCCTTTGCCATCGTCGCCGCCTCCTGAGGAGGTACGGTATCGGAAACACCCTCCGGGGAAAGCATAGGAAGGATCACGCATTTTTCCACGTTCAGCTTGTTGTAATACTGCTCAAACAGCTCGGCGGTGGTCAGCTTCCGCTTGCCTGCCGCATTGTAGGGAACGGTCAGCTCCGGCCAAAGGATGGCGTGAGCGTGGATATCAATTTTCGGAATGTTTTTCATAGGCTTCTCCTTGCAGTTTCTTCCCCTTCAGTTTATCACAAAACGGAAATTTTGCAAGAGGGGCAAAACCTTTTTGAAAAAAGGTTCTGCACTCCAAAAACTTATCGCCGAGGGAAAGGGGGGATTCTTTTTTGTTTTTTTGAGTAAAGTTTCTTTGGTTCTTTCTTTTCAAAGAAAGAACGAACAAACTACCGAAAGGGGACGTAGCCGTGGAGATCGGGAAGAGGCTCCGAGCTCAGGAGCCGCGCAGGGGTCAGAGCGGCTTTTCCGAAGCGGGCGCGGATGGAATCGGTCACCGCGTCGATTCGCTCTGCGCGAACGTCCTCCTGTGCCGTGAGAAGAGAAAGCTGTTGCGCCTCCTCCCGCATCAGATCAATGGCGCGCACGGTCACCGAGCGAAGAGGCTCCCGAAAGACGTAACGCTCCCGAAACAGAGAAAAGGCCTCCCGCGCAAGGGTCATAGTGCAATCCGTGGGCAAAAGAAGCCGCTTTTGCAGGGTCTTGGTGAAAAAATTCCGATCCTTGCATACCAGGGCAATGCCCTGCGCCCGTTTCTTGTGGAAGCGAAGCTTCTCCCCGATCTCCTGAGAAAGGGCGAGGATCAGGGTCCATACCTCCTCGGGGGTCTCCAGATCCTTTGCCACCGTGGAGCCGTGACCAATGCTCTTCATGGGCGGCTCAAAGTCGCAGGGGAGAACGGGGCTGAGATCCTCTCCCCGCGCGTAGCCCTTCAGTACCGCTCCCATTTTTCCGAATTGGAGACGGAGAAAGTAATCGTCTGCCAAGGCTAGCTTCCCCAAGGTGTGAAAGCCGAAGCGGTGGAGGATATAGGCGGCCTTGGGACCGACTCCCAAAATGCTTTCCACGGGAAGCGGCCAGATCTGCTCCCGAAAGGTGGCGCGGGGGATGTGGGTCTGGGCATCCGGCTTTTTCAGATCACTGCCCAGCTTTGCGAAGATCTTATTAAAGGAGATCCCTGCGGAAATGGTCAGTCCCAATTCCTTTCGGATCCGATCGCGGATCTGAGTGGCAATGTGTACCCCGTCCCCAAAGGCAAGGCGGGAGGCGGTCACATCCAGCCAGCATTCGTCCAACCCGAAGGATTCTACCAGATCCGTGTACTCCAGATAGATCTCACGGGCGTAGCGGGAATAGGTCACGTATCGGTCGAAGCGCGGCGGCACGATGCGGATCCCGGGGCATTTTTGCTTCGCCTCCCAAATGGCGTCCCCTGTTTTCACACCGCATTTTTTCGCCTCCTCGCTTTTCGCCAGAACGATGCCGTGGCGCAATTCCTCGTCACCGCATACTGCTACGGGTACGCCCAGCAGGGTGGGATCGAAGAGCCGCTCCACCGAGGCGTAAAAGTTATTCATATCGCAGTGCAAAATACTCCGATCCATTTTTTCATCCTCCTATTGACAAATTCCGTTCGTGTTTGTATAATAAATACGAACAATGTTTCGTATCTCTATGATATACGAAAATCTGTTCGTTGTCAATGGTAAAATATGAAAATTCGTTCATTGGAGGAAATATGAAATTTGCAGAACGGTTAAAAAATGCCAGAAAAAAGGCGGGGCTTTCCCAAGGTGCTTTGGCGGAAAAGGCGGGGATCTCTATGCGTACCCTGCAGAATTATGAAATGGGGAAGCGGTATCCCGCAAGTCTGGATATTGCGGTAAATCTTGCAACTGCCCTGTCTATGACGGCGGAGGAGCTTCTTTCCGAGGGGGAAAAGAGCATCGTCGCCGCCCCTGCGGATGCCAAGGCGCAGCTGCGGGAATTGGTGCAGGCGGTATCGGGTCTGTTTGCCGGCGGTCAGATCGGTGACGAGGATCGGGATGCCGCTATGGAGGCGATCATTGCCGCGTACTGGGCGGCGAAAAAGGAAAAGCGGGGAAAGCTTCTCCCCGAGGATAAGGGAAATGAGTGAGATCCTGCGTATTGCCTCCCTTGCCGACGCCCTTTGCGAGCGGCACGAGACCCACAATCCCTTTGAGATCGCCGAGGAGGAGGGAGTATTGCTCCGATTCTGTCCCGAATTCCAGACTCTGCGGGGAATGTATAAGGTGATCCTGGGTCAACGCTTCGTTTTTCTCAACGGCAATATGAAGCGTCGGGAGGCGCGGCAGGTCCTTGCCCACGAATTGGGACACGACGCCCTGCATCGGGAAATGGCAAGGGATACCATCGTGCAGGATCATTTCCTTTTGGATATGACCTTGAGACCCGAATACGAAGCCAATCTTTTTGCGGCGCAGCTGCTTTACGACGATGAGAAGGTCCTTGCCCTTCTGCGCGATGGAAAAAGTGCTTCCGAATGTGCCACCCTTCTGGGTGCGCCCATGCCCCTTTTTGAGCTGAAGATGAAGATCCTGGAGGAAAAGGGACTTCTGTGAGGACGAAAGCAGAAAGTGGCTGTAAAAAAAAGAGATCCTTCGAATCGCCGCAGGCGGCTCCGCAAGGCGGCACTCGTTGACACTACGGTTTTGAGCCTCCCATTCGGTCGTTCAAAACCAAGTGTCTGCCGTCGAAAGCCGTCGAAAAAGGGATAACATCCCTTTTTCTCGACTTCCGCATTCTGAGCGAAGCGTAAGCGGAGTCGAAGAATCTCCCTAAAAAGCTTCTAAAAACGAAAAAAATGCTATAGTTACACAAAATTTGTGCTTCTATAGCATTTCTTTTTTTATAAATCCTTTATTTTACTTTTATAAATCCTTTATTTTACCGGCTTTTTTGAATTGGACTTTTTTTACAGCCCCTTTTCGTAATATTTTGAGGAATGGGGAAGGAGCTTTATGCGGCAAAATAGCCTTTGGTCAAAAATGCGATTGCGTAGGTGAGAAGTCCCGCCACGGTAGGAGAGCTGACCCATGCCACGGCGATTCGCTTAAAAACGCCGAAATTAACCTTTTTCGGACCGTTTACCAGACCTGCGCCCACTACTGCGCCCACCACGGATTGGGAGGTGGAAACGGGAATGCCCATCAATTTGCCCATCAAAAGAACGGTCAGCGCGCTTGCGACGATCACCACGAAGCCGTCTACCTGCGTAATGTCGGCGATGGAGCCGCCTACGGTCATCATGACCCGCTTGGAGAAGGTCAGTACGCCCACGGCAATGGCAATTCCGCCCAAAATGGCGGTGAAACGGTCGTTCGTCAGGAGATTTGCTCCCGAACCGGTGGGGTCAAAGTAAAATGCCGTTACGCTGGCAGAGCTGTTTTGTCCGATGCTGAAGGCGGAGAAGGCGCCTGCCGCCAGGTACCCTGCCTTTACGATCAGGTCGTACCGCTTCATAGAGGTCAGCCGCTTTTCAAAGATCTTCTTGGAGAGAAAGACCAGCACGAAGGAGATCAGCATAGCGCCCACGGGATTGATGATCCACGTGGAAGCAAATTCCAGCATTTCCATCAGGTTTCCTTGCTTTACCGCGGGATTGGAGTAATCTGCGTAACAAAGACCCCAGCCGATGACGGCACCGGTAATGGATTGATTGGCAGACACGGGGAATTTCAAATAACTCATCACGAATACGGTGATCCCTGCGCTGGCAAACACGATAAACGCCTTTAAGGCGGATTTCAGCCGCAGATCGTCCAGCAGACCCTTTTCTTGGGCAAGCTCTACGTCCTCGAGAGAGGCAACTACCTCGTTATTGGTAGCAATGCTGTTCAGTTTGCCGATGTTCTCGTGTCCCAAAAGGGCGGCGCCCAAAAGTACCATGACCGCGATAATGATGATTGCAGTACGGTAGCGGACAACGCGCGTAGCAACCGCAGTACCGAAGGCGTTGGCTGCATCGTTGGTGCCCAGTGACCAGCCCATAAACAGACCGGCAAAAAGCAGCAAATAAATCAACATCGTATTTACGCCTTTCTTGCGATCAGCATAATTTGAATCTTGTCGGCAATATTCTCAATGATATCGGAAAGATCGCACAAGTTCTCCAAAACGCCGTAGATCTGCATTTTTGCCGCCAGCTCAATCTCCATATCAAAGATGCGGTGACCCAGCAGACTCTCAATGCGGTCCACCTGGGACTCCAGACTGCGGATCTCATCAAGGATGGAGGGGTCCTTCTGAAGCTTGCTCATTTTGGAGAACAGCATACCGATGGCCTCCTCCAGCAAAGCGAACTGCTTGGCGGTCAGGGAGAAGATGTCGGTGAGCTCCTGCTCGAAGCTTTCGGGAAATTTCAGGTCGTACAGGGAGATCAAGTACGCCGTTTCCTCGCACTTATTGGCAATTTTGTCGCAGCTGGTGGCAACGGAGATCAGATCCTCGCGGGTGGAGGGGAGATAGCTTCCCCGTCCGGTGGAATCGATCATGGCGCGCAGGGAACGGTCTGCACGGTCCTCTGCGGCGGCAACCTCCTGAAACAAATTGGTAAGGCTGCGGGGAGAGGGCTCTACCGCGGCGGCATGCATAAATTCGCGGAATTTTTCCAAGCAAGCCTCCACGTCGCGGATCTGGGCCATAATCAGCTCGTGGCTGTCGCTACCTTTTTTAAACATAAAAAGCCTCCTAAACAAAAATAATTATATTGTATACATTATATAGGATTGTGAAAATAAAGTCAAATGGTTTACAAAGATCCGCCTGATTTCAGGCGGATCTTGTTGAATTTTCGGGGGGATTGTGCTATACTTTCGGGGAGTTTAAATGGAGAGAGAAGAAAATGAAAAAAACGTTTTACACGGAGGCAGCCTACGTGCTGGGTCTTTTGATCATGGCCTTTGGTGCCGCCTTTACGGAAAAAGCGGATTTCGGAATGTCCATGGTGGTGGCACCCGCGTATATTCTGCATTTGAAAATTTCGGAATTTTTGCCTTGGTTCACCTTCGGCGTTGCCGAATACGCCTTTCAGGGGGTGCTGGTTCTCGTTACGGTGCTGGTGATGCGGCGATTTAAGCTGTCCTACCTTTTTTCCTTCGTTACCGCGGTGCTGTACGGCACCCTTCTGGATCTGGCAATGATGCTGATCGCCGCGTTCCCGGCGGGAAGCTTTGGAGGAAGGGTCTTGTGGTACGCTTTGGGTTCTCTGTTCTGCTCCTTTGCGGTATCTCTGTTTTTCCACACCTATATTTCCCCCGAGGCGTACGAGCTGATCGTAAAGGAATTTTCCGCAAAATGGCGTTTGAATATCAACAAGGTCAAGACCGCCTATGACTGCTTCAGCGTGGTGCTGGGCATCGCTTTGTCCTTCGCCTTTTTCGGCTTCGGCGTGTTTGAAGGGGTGAAATGGGGAACGGTGATCTGCGCGGTGCTGAACGGCTTTCTGATCGGTCGTTTTTCCGCACTGTTGGAACGCTTTTTCCTGTTCCAAAACCGATTTGACCTTGAAAAATATTTCAGATAAGATTTGGGAGAGACCGTATGAAATTTGATTTGGAAAAGCTGGAATGGACGGACAACCGCCGGACGGGGAGACTCTTGATTGATTCTTTTTAGAAAAGGAAAAAATAAAAATCTCTTGCAATGAGAAAAGAATTGTGGTAGAATACCTCCGTATCAAAAAACGATCGAAAGGAAATTGAAAAGATGAAAATTCTCGTTATTAACGCAGGCTCCTCTTCCGTAAAGTATCAGCTCATTGATATGACCAACGACGCCCTTCTTGCAAAGGGTCTTTGCGAGCGTATCGGTATCTCCGGCGGCGCTTTCAAGCATCAGGTTCCCGGAAAGGACGCTTACAAGATCGACGTGGATATGAAGAACCACGGCGAAGCGATCTCCATCGTAGTTAAGACTCTGACCGACCCCGAGCACGGTGTAATCTCCCAGCTTTCCGAGATCGGCGCGGTAGGACACAGAGTTCTCCACGGCGGTGAAAAGTTCTCCGGCTCCGTTGTTGTCAACGATAAGGTAATCGAGGCAATTGAAGAATGCTGTGAGCTTGGCCCGCTTCACAACCCCCACAACCTTACCGGTATCCGCGCTTGTGAGGAGATCATGCCCGGCGTTCCTCAGGTAGCCGTATTTGACACCGGTTTCCACCAGACCATGCCCAAGTACGCTTATATGTACGCTCTGCCCTACGAGTACTATGAAAAGTACAAGATCCGCCGTTACGGCTTCCACGGTACTTCCCACCGCTACGTTTCTTTGCGCGCTGCAGAGCTGCTCGGCAAGAAGCCTGAGGAGCTGAACATCGTTACCTGTCATCTGGGCAACGGTTCTTCCATTGCGGCAGTTCAGGGCGGCAAGTGCCTTGATACCACTATGGGTACCACTCCTCTGGAGGGTATCATCATGGGTACCCGTTGCGGTTCCATTGACCCCGCTATCGTTCCCCTTTTGATGAAGAAGGAAGGTCTTACCCCCGACGAGGTTGATGCCGTGATGAATAAGAAGTCCGGTATCCTGGGTGTGACCGGCTTTACCAGCGACAACCGCGACGTAGAGAACGGTTCCAAGGAAGGCAACGAGAGATGCAAGCTGGTTGAGGATATGCTCTGCCATCAGCTCACCAAGTACGTAGGTGCATACGCTGCTGCTATGGGCGGTGTAGATGCCATCGTATTTACCGGCGGTATCGGTGAAAACAACACCTCCTACCGCGAAAGAGTAGCTTCCAAGCTCGGCTTTATGGGCGTAGAAATGAATAAAGAAGCCAACGCCATCGCAAAGCTCGGCAAGGAAATGGACGTTGCTACCGCTTCCTCCAAGGTTCGCGTGCTCATCATTCCTACCAACGAGGAATTGATGATTGCTAAGGATACTTACGAGCTCTGCAAATAATCTGTGTCGTAAAAACGGCTGCAACTTCGTCAAGGTGCGATAAATTGCTCAGTCATTTACTTTAGTAAACTCCTTTGCAATTTTCTTCCTTTCCTTGCTTCGCTCGTTTTTACTTAACAGATTTTGTGTCGTGAATTTGGCTGCAGCTTCGTTCCTTTTTTGAAAAAAAGGAACCGAAAAAGCTTATCACTGAAAGATGCTTCGTGATTTTCGAAGCAAAACGAAAGTGACCCGAATGTTCGGGTCCCTTTTTTTGTAGTAAAAAAGCAGACCGCTGACAAAGGTAAGTCAGCGTTCATTTTTTTTGCAAAACAACACATAAAAGTAGTGCAAAAGTCAATAAAATATGGTATAATAAAAACAAAGAAAAACCGCAT
>JAZPZL010000017.1:0-2039 GCA_045544655.1 Eubacteriales bacterium | reverse complement strand
AAAACAGAGAGCTGCTGCTCCGCAGAATTATCATTCCAGAAATTGTAGACTAGAAAGGATACTTATGGCTTTTTTACCCACTAATCGACAGGAAATGTGTTCCCGTGGCTGGAACGATTGTGAGATCGTTCTTGTTACCGGTGATGCGTACGTGGATCATCCCAGTTTTGGAACTGCAATCATTTCCCGTGTTCTGGAGAATAACGGTTTCAGAGTTTGCATCCTTTCTCAGCCGCAAGAGGCTAAGGATTATTTAGAGTTTGGAAGACCCAAGCTTGGTTTTTTTGTAAACGGTGGAAACATTGATCCGATGGTTGCCCATTATACCGTTGCTAAAAAGAAGCGTAGCGAAGATTACTATACACCGGGAAGTGTGATGGGGAAACGTCCCGACCGCGCAACGGTTACGTATTGCAAGGAAATTCGTTCTGCATTTGGAGATATTCCCATTGCGATCGGTGGTCTTGAAGCTTCTTTGCGCCGTTTTGCTCATTATGATTATTGGGATAATACGGTTCATCCATCCATTTTGTTTGAGAGCGGAGCGGATCTTTTGATGTACGGTATGGGCGAAAAGCAAGTGGTTGAAATTGCCAATCGCTTAAAGAACGGCGAGATTGTAAGTCATATCCGTAATATTAAAGGCACCTGCTATTTGTCGTCCGAGATCGATCAGGTTGATTATTTGCTTTGTCCCTCTCTGGAAGAGGTTAAGCCACAGAATCCCGAGGGCTTTCGCAATTATGCAATTGCAACCCGTATGGAGCTTGATGAGCACGACTGCGTACGCGGTAAGACCTTGATTCAAAAGCAAAAGGGAGTATATCTCGTTCAAAATCCTCCAATGGAACCCCTATCCCAAGAGGAACTTGACGCTGTTTATTCCTTGCCTTTTGAGCGGAATTATCATCCGTCTTATGAGCCTTTGGGCGGTGTGAAGGCGATTGAAGAGGTGAAATTTTCTATCGCGCACAATCGTGGCTGCTTTGGTGCGTGCAACTTTTGTGCCATCGCTTTTCATCAAGGTCGCGTCGTAACATCTAGAAGTCACGAATCCGTTATCAATGAGGCAAAACTTCTCACGAAGCTTCCCGATTTCAAGGGGTATATTCACGACGTTGGCGGGCCTACTGCAAATTTCCGCGGTCCTTCCTGCAAGCTGCAAGAAAAATGCGGTATGTGCAAAGGAAAAAAATGCCTTGCTCCCCATCCTTGCAAAAATCTTACCGTAGATCATTGGGATTATCTTAATCTTTTAAGAAAACTCCGAGAAATTCCCGGTATCAAAAAAGTTTTTATTCGGTCCGGAATTCGTTTTGATTATTTGCTTGCCGATCCTGATGAATCATTTTTCAAGGATCTGGTTCGCCATCACGTCAGCGGACAGCTCAAGGTTGCTCCTGAGCATTGCTCTGATCGTGTTTTGTCATATATGGGAAAGCCTTCCTTCCGCGTTTATAAAAAGTTTCGTGATCGTTTTATGGAATTGACAAAATCCATTGGAAAAAAGCAGTATTTGGTTCCATATTTGATGTCTTCTCACCCGGGAAGCACGATTCAAGATGCAATTGAATTAGCACTCTTTCTGAAACAGGAAAATATGCATCCCGAGCAGGTGCAGGATTTTTATCCGACTCCCGGTACGGTTTCGACCTGTATGTATTACACCGGCCTTGATCCTTTTACCTTAAAACCCGTATACGTTGCCAAGGATCGTGAAGAAAAGGCGGCACAACGGGCGATGCTTCAGTATTTCCGTCCGGAAAATCACAGACTGATTCGCGAAACCTTAAAACGTGTTGGTAGAGAAGATCTGATCGGTTTTGGAAAAAATTGTCTTGTTCCGCCTGAAAAGGGTGCAAAGGCTTCCACGGTGATCCAAAAAGAGACGAAATCTGCCGTTAAGCGAAAAACGTCACTGAGCAAGCATTTAAAAAAGAAAAAGAAATAAAATGAAGAAGGGATTTTGCAAACCAAATCCCTTCTTGTTTAGAATACTTACATATTATCAAGGACAAATTGAGTGAAGATCTCCGGTG
>JAZPZL010000016.1:0-10001 GCA_045544655.1 Eubacteriales bacterium | reverse complement strand
ACCGTTTACCGTAAAGGTAGCAGTTTCATCAACGGTACCGGAGGCTTTAAAGTCTCCTACCAGGCTCATATCGGGAGTCAGGTCATGAGGAAGCTTGGCTTCAGGATCATTGACAATGGTTGCAAAATTCTGCATTGCCTTGGCAAGAGCTACACCCTTTTCATTGTCGTCCCATGCAGTTTCCGCCGATACGGCAAGAGTCTTGATGGAGAAGGTGTAATCCCAAACCATTTCGCTTCCCGCAAAAACTACGTCTGTCGTAAAGTCATTTGCACCGATCTTTACCAGCACGATACTGTAGTAGTCCGGGTTTTTCTCGTAAATTTCAAGATCATCTTTGGTACCGCTTGCCAGGGTCTCACCGCCCATTGTGAAGGTGAAGGTGAAGTCGCCGTTCTGCTCCACACTTGCCTTGTCAAACAGTGCGCGAACTGCAACGCGGTCCGTCAGGATCATGGTTGCGGCGGAGAGCTGAATACCGCCCTTGACTGCTACGACGGAGGTGCCGATCTTGTCAAAACAGTGAGGACCGGTTACGGTAACGCTTGCCGTATTGCCCTCGGGAAGGGTCACGTAGGTCTGTTTCTTCCAGGTCTCAGCTTGACCAAGCTTTACGTTGCCCTCCGCAAAAGAGGCAGAAAGGGATGCATCCGCTCCCAGATAGATCTCATTTTCCGCACCGACGACGGAGTCAGCCGTAACGGCATTTTTCAGGATCAGTGCATTTTCGGAGGTTGCGCTTACCGTCAGCGTGCCTTCCTCCCGAGTGTCATAGAACGCACCGTTGAAGGTACCGCCGCGAAGCTCGGTCACAATGGGAGTAGCTGTGGCGGTCTTGGAGCCTACGTAGATGCTATTATTGAAGGTACCGCCTGTAAATACGTTCTTGATCCGATATTCTGCGGCAGCGGTGGTATCAAAGACGGCAGGTCCCGCAGTACCGCAGTAAACGGTGCAGGTGGACGGGAAGGTACCTCCCTCAAAGTAATTGGTAATATTTTCCGTGATCTTACCCGTGGAGTTGCTTCCAAGATAAACGGAAGTTTTTGCAGTTCCAAAGCTGAAGCCGTCTCGGAAGTAGTTGACGATCTTACCCACCGTGCCTTTTCTCATGCCGCCGTAGAAGGTAGCCATGATCTTGGTATTGTTGTGGTAGTTGGTCAAGGTACCGCCGATGGTACCGGAATCGTAGTTTCCGCCGATATAGCCCTTGCCCGTCTGGAAGATCGCCGCCTTGGAGGCATCGGTCTCGTGACCGAAGTAGTTGGTCACGTTCCCCGTAACGGTACCGTTATAAGATCCGCCGCGGAAATCCGTAACGCCGGAGCCGTAAAGCATATTCTTCACGTTGCCGTTCGCGGTGCCGGATTTGTTTGCGCCGAAGTAGGTGGTAACGGCGCCGGAAAGGAAGGTAGTTTCTACGTTTCCGGTTATGGTACCCGTTCCCGTTCCGCCGTAGAAAGTAGCTACTTGCGCATTTCCCTCAACGGTCGTGGTAACCTCACCGTTCAAGGTTCCCTCGTAATTTGCACCGTAAAAGGCCTTCGCAAGCGTCGTGTCGGCTGCATCGCCGATCTTGCCGCCTTGGACGTAGTTGGTAACGGAGCCTACCTGCGTGCCCTTGTTGTTGGCGCCGTAGAAGGTAGTCACCGTACCGCCCTGAATGTAGTTGGTCAGATTCGTTACGGTTCCGCCGTCACGGCAACCGCCGTAAAAGGCAGTCAAAGTGCCGCCCTGGATGTAGTTGGTCAGATTCGTTACGGTTCCGCTGATGTTGTTGCCGCCGTAGACGTTTCCGGTCTGATTGGCACCTGCTTCAATATAGTTTTTCTGCGTGGTGATCACGCCGCCGTTGCTCGCCATATAAACGCCGCCGGAAACGGAGCCCTGCAAGTGGGTCTCCCCTTCCAGAACCTGGCGGGAATTGGCGATGGCGTAGAAATTATCCACCGTATTTGTGCCCTGAATGACGGTCTTGACCTTGCCGTTTTTCACGTCCGCATTGGCAGAGGAGCCGATAAAGCGCTTTGCGGTAATATCCTTAACGGTATTTTCAATGCGGCATTCCACGTCCGCGTTGTCCGCAAAGGTGGCGTAGTTGTTTCCGCCGTAAATATAAGAGCCGTAGAAGGTTGCGCCGTCCAGCGTATTTTTGATCTGAACGCCGATGGTGTCCGTTCTGGTGGAGCTGCTCTCCATACCCATATAAGCGGACTGGAAGGTAGTTCCGTCACCCTGACCGAATTCACCGTCGGTAAGACTGTTGACGACGGATCCCTTGATCACGCTCAGTCGGTTGCCGCCCACGTACTTGCCCTTAACGGTACAATCGGTCAGATTGTTGATAATATCTCCACTGACAATACCGGAAACGCTTCCGCCGTAGTACGCGGTGGGGAAGGTAACTTCGGTCAAATTATTGGTAATATCGCCGTAAACCATGGTGCCGTAGGTACCCATAAAGGAACCCTTATAGCCGGAATCCTCTCCGGCAAAGGTCACGTTTTTCAGCGTATTGGTAATGGATTTGGGTCCTCCGATACGTGCGCCGATAAAGTAGCCGGAAATATTTGCGTTTTCAATGGTATTGATCACGTCACCGTTGCCGCCGCCCAGGTGAACGGAGCCTGCAATATCCACGTTCTTGATGGTGGTAGTGGCATTGCCCGTGAAATTCCCCTGCTTATCTCCGTTACCGAAAGCACCGCGGACCATGGTAATTCCCGTAATGGGATTGTCGTCGGGGGAAACGTAGATCTCAAGATCGCCGCGAACCGTGGAGTCCCAGGTAGCTGCTACGGCACCCGCCACATTACCGCCGGTCACCTTCAGAGTCATATCCCCGTAAAACTGCTCGATGGGACCGTTGGATGCGGAATCCAGGTAGTTGTCACCGGTGATACGCTGAACCGAGCCTTGTTTCAGCCAAACGGTGGAATCACAGGGAGAACCGCCCAGTTTTGCCGCAACGTTATATACGGCGGCGTTCTCACCGTCGATATAGAGGGTTGCCTCGGTATTCACGGGAAGCACCTGGGGAATGCCGTCCATACCGGAAGCGATGAATTTTACGTTTTTCGCCGTGGTGTCCGTCAGAGCGGTAGAGGTCTCACCCAAAAGATAGCCGCTGGCGGCAACGTGAATGGCGGGCTTGTTCTTGGGACAGATGTACTGCACGTTGTCACCGAAGGTGATGGAGGAAGAAACGTTTTTCAGTGCCTCCTCGTTCCAGCCTGCGTAAACACCGTCGTAGCAGTTATCCGCAAAGATATATCCCTTCAGCTCCGTGGTAGAGCCGAAGGCACCTACGGGTCCTACGGGTGCGGAATACCAAAGCATTCTTGCATCTGCGCAGTTTTCGCGAAGGAAGTTGTAGGTATCCTTGGCGTGGACAAGATCCGCATAGATCAGCTCCATATATTCCGTATACTGGCTATCGGACAGATAATCCTCGGTAAACTTACTGTAGTAATCGTCAAAGCCGGAGGTGCCTGCGTAAATGAATACCGCGTCCCAGGTATCTTTGGGGATAATGTCCTGTAGCTTCTGATTTCCCGTAGAGGTCAAAACCGCGCCGTTACCGCTGTCCACCCAGATGCGCTCGGCATAGCCGGCATTGGCGGGCTGAATGTAATTGGTCCACTGGGGATTGATGCGAAGGCTGGAAATATAGGGGTTGCACACCTTCATATCCAGACCTGCGTGATAGCCGAGAGAGGCAAGCTCGTCTGCAAAATAGTAGCAGGTAGAGGAGCCGGGGAAGAGAATGTTGAACTTTCCGTCGTCCCCTACAGAAGCGGGAGTATCGAAATAATCCTCGCCGTAGGCAGCTACCACCGTCTTATGAGCAAGCTCCTGCAGATCCTTCCAGGTGCCGCTTCTCAAGGTGTAATCCGGCTCGAAGGTGTTGCCCACACAGCTTGTTTTGGTAATGACCTCAAATACGATACAGGCGTTCAGGTACTGACCGCCGCCCACGTCGCCGTCGTGGGTCCAGTCACCGTAGACCGTACCCGTGGAAGCCATGGCGCGGAAGGTATAGCCCAAGGTCTCGTCGTAGAAGGGAGAGGTAGAATCCTCGATTACACTCGACCAAGCCTCCAGAGCGGGGATCACATCCACACCGTTCTCCGTGCTGACCCACTGAGTTGCATCCTTGGCAATTTCGATCAGCTGTGCCTGCTTGGTCTTATCCTGGATCTCCACGCGGGAGGAGGTGGTGACAGACAACGCACAGTTCTCGAAGGTCACGTCACCCGAGCCTGCGAAAAACTGAGTTCCGTCGTTACCGATCATCAAGGAGCAATCGGTAAAGGTATAATCGTTGGCACAAGCGTAAAAGCCGCCCGCATTGTCAAAGTCAATGATAGACGTACTCTGGTTCTTACCGCGGATAATAATGGGAAGCTTGGTATTATCCTCGCGCCAGATGGTGGTGGCAGAGAACAAAATACCGTTGTGACCGCCTGCAACGAAGGTGCCGTCGAAGCGGATCTCCAAAACGTCGTCCGACTTCCACTTGCGGTTGTTTTCATTTGCCTTCACAAGGGCAAGGTCTACGGTATTAAAATGCTCATAGCCCTCGTCGGTACAATCCCCCGCGGTATAGGTCACCGTGGGGGTAAGCTCCGAGGTCGCTCCCGCAGATACCATAAAGACTGCGGCGGCGCAAGAGGCAAGCATAAGAACTGCCAAAAGGATAGATAGCGTTTTTTTCATTTTTCTTTTTTACTCCTATTCAAAAATCATATCAAAGAGAAAATGATGGGAATGGTAATGCAGGAAAGGGCGTGGGAAATGAGAGCCATTCCCGCCGCCTGGGAGGTATCTCTGCCGTAAGCGGCAGGAACCACGATGGTGCTCAGTCCCAAGGGCATTGCAAGGGTGCAAAGGGCACAGAGGAACAAGGTTCCCTCTCCGAAGCCAAGCAGCTTTGCAATGAGGATAAACACACCGGGGAATACCAAAAGACGGAATGCGGATACCACGTAAATACTCACGGTGGTAAAGGTCTTTTTCAGATCGATAAAGGCAAGGGTGATGCCGGTCAGAAGCATTGCCAGAGGGGACATACACTTTTCTGCGGCGACGATCACATCCATAAACCACGTCACCGCGCCGTGTGCCACGAAGGTCTCGCCGGCGGCGTCCATAGAGCCCATCACGCCCGTCAAGCCGAAGATCATACCTACGATCATACAAATGAACATCGGATTCACGAAGTTCATCAGTCTCGCCTTCAGCCCCTTTTTATTGGCATCGGCAATGAGAAGCTCAGGCGTACCCCATACGTAAATTCCCGTCCAGAGAGGGAGGGTGAAGAGAACGTATTCAAAATAGATCTCGGGAAACAGAGCGTTGACTACCGCGTAGCCCATAAAGCCGAAGTTGGAAAAGGAAAGCCCGTAGGTGTAGATCTTACGCAGATACCCGTCCTTGGTGAGAAGTCGGGTCAGCACCAGGGAAATACAAATGGCGATCAGAAGCACCGCACCGCTGTAAAGAAGGGTCTTTCCTGCGGTAGACAGCGTCTTCACCGTAAAGCGCTGGGTAAAGGTGTTCAGCACCATGGCGGGGAGCAAAAGATTGTTCTCAAGCTTGGAGATCACCTTTGCCGAATCCTTGGGCAAAGCGCCGATCTTGGTCAGAATAAAGCCCAGCGCGATGAAGGAAAACAAATACGCCATCTGGGACATGGTAGATAAAAACAACTGCATATCAATACTCTCTTTTCTTTCTCTTTTAACCCAAAGCTCTTTCCTTCAGCTGACGGAAATGCTCTTCGGATACGCCGAACATGGCGCGAGGAATGGATCTCTCGCGGTTCTTGTCGCTTCCCACCTGGTAGAAGGGACACCCCTCCATATAGCCGTGGTGGTCGGTGCCGCCGCCGGTATAAAGACGGTGCTTGGCGATCAGCTCCTCCACCTTTTCGTACACCCATCCGTGGTTGGAGGGGTGCCAAAGCTCGATGCCCTGAATCCCCAGCTCAATGAGAGGCTCCATATATTCCTCTCTGCTCTGGAAGGAGGGATGCGCCATCATGGTAATGCCGCCCGCCGCCTTCACGGTCTCGATCACGTCCTTCACCTCGGGCGCGGAAGGCGTACCCGTGATGGGAACGTTTTTTGCTACGAAGTTCACCTGGCGGAATTCATTCCGCTCCTCGGGCTTCAGAACGCCCTTGGCGATCATAGCGCGGGAAACGTGGGCGTGGAAAATGAAATTGATGCCCTTGTTGTACTCCAGCACCTCTTACCAGGTGATCCCTTTGATGGTGCCGCGGGCAACTCCCAGATCAAAGCGGGTCTTGGTCTTATACTGCTCCCGCTCCTTACCCCTTTGCAAAAGAGCCTTGATCCCTTCGTTCTCGGGATCGAAATCGTAAGAGGTCAAATGGAAGGGAACCCCGAAGGCATTGCCGTAAAACTCTGCGCCGAGAATATACTCCATTTTCTCCTGCTCACAGATCTCGCGGAATTCACCCCAGCCGGTGATGGTATCGTGGTCGGTAATGCCCAGACCGCGATAGCCCTCTTCCTTGGCACGCTTGACCACGTTTTCAACGCTTCTCATATTGTCGGAATGCTCCGTATGAAAATGGAGGTTTCCGAATTTCGGCTCATAGCTTTGTGCGTAAAACACGTCTTTTTCAGCTCGTTCCATAAAAAATCCTCGTCCATTCTTGTTTTTTGTCTTTAGCCATACGGAAAAATTTTATCATTCTCCGCTTTTCTTGTCAAGAAAATTTCTTCTTTTCTTATACTAAAAATTGCTCCGCTTTTTACAAAAAAAGCACTTTTTCATTTTTCTCTTGCAAATTTGAAAAAAAGGGGTACAATGGAGCGTGTACTTTTTTTAAGGAGAGCTATATGAAGTTCATCAAAACCAAAAGACCCCGCGTTCCGTTGAAAAAACGACTTCTTGATAACTATCATTGGATCATTGCAGCCATCACCCTTCTGATGCTGTTTATTTACGGCGGTGCCGCCAACAACTTTTCCAGTCTGCACATCATTCCCGTTTCCGAGGCACTGGGCATCAGCCGCACCACCTTCTCCCTGATCTTCAGTATCAAAAGCATTATGTCCATGCTGGCAAGCTATTTCTCGGGAGCCATTCTGAAAAAGTTCGGATTCCGTGCCACTGCCTCCACCTTTTTGCTGATTGCTTCCATCTCCTACGTAGCACTGGCTCTGATGAATACCACGTGGATCTTTGTGGTCGTATGCTTTGCCATGGGCGCCGCTACCTCCTTTTGCGGCACCACCGGCGCGACCAACATCATCTCCGTATGGTTCCACCGTCACAGAGGAACGGTGCTTGGCTTCGTGTCCGCGGCAACGGGTCTGGGCGGAAGCGTGATGTGCGTGGCGCAAAACGCCGCGATGGAACGCTTTACCTGGCGCGGCTCCTTTGCCTTCTGCGCCATTGCCTGCAGTGTCGTCTTCATTCTGGTTTTGTCCATCCTTCGGAATAAGCCGAGCGATATGGGTCTGGAAGCCTACGGCGAGGGCGAAGAGATCACCGGAAAGAAAAAGCGCATTTCCCAGCGCGCCTTCCCCGGTATGGATATGAAGACCCTGCACCGAGCACCTTCCTTTTATTTGATGGTCCTTTGCACCTTCCTTTCCTGCCTGGGCGTATATCTGGCGTTCAATACCGTACTCCCCTATCTCAAGGACTGCGGCTATTCCCCCGCAAAGGCGGCTTCTCTGCAAAGTATGATGATGCTTCTGTTTACCGGTACCAAGCTTCTCGTAGGCTTCTTCACCGACCACGTGGGAGCAGAAAAGGTGAATACCACCTGCGTCCTCTTCGGTGCAGTCAGCCTTTTGCTCCTTGCCGCAAGCACCAGCTACGGCGTGGCAAGCGTTGCGGTAGTTCTCTACACCGTTGCCATTCCCCTGGTCACCATCACCGTTCCCCTTCTGGCGTTTTCTCTCTTCGGCTACAAGGCGCAGGGACAGTACACCGGCGTTTTCATTTCCGTCATTTACGCCGCAAGCTTTCTCGCTTCGCCCCTGTCCAATCTGATCCACGATACCATGGGCTCCTACCGTCCCGCCTACTACCTGGCGGCGGCGCTCCTTGCCATTGACGCGGTCCTCTATCTGATCCTTTACAAAACGGCAAAGCGGGACAACAAAAAATTCGTCCCCGCAGAGTGACCCTTTGTTCCTTTTTGAAAAAAGGAACCGAAAAACTTCCCCTAAAAACAGAACTGCCATAGAAACACCTATCGTGCTTCTATGGCAGTTTTTATTCTTTCACCCTTTTTGAAGTTTTAGAGCTTCGAAACCTTTTTCAAAAAGCTTCCGAGAAAAAAGGCCTTTGGCATTCGCCAAAAGCCTTTTTTGTATGCAAGAACTTATCCCAGCGCTCTTTCCTTCAATGCGCGGAACTGCTCTTCGGTCACGCCGAACATAGCGCGGGGAACGGAGCGGGCACCGTTTTTGGGACTGCCCGGCTCATAGAAAGCAAAGCCCTCCATATAGCCGTTATGATCGGAGCCGCCGCCGGTATAAAGGTTGTGCTTTGCGATCAACGCTTCGATCTTTTCGTAAGCCGAGAGACGGTTATCGGGATGCCAGAGCTCGATTCCGCGAATCCCCAATCCGATCATCGCCTCCATATACTCTTCCCGATCCTGATACGAGGGATGCGCCATAAAGGTCACACCACCCGCCGCCTTCACCGTCTCGATCACGTCCTTTACCTCGGGCGCAGAAGGCGTACCCGTAATGGGAACGTTTTTCGCTACGAAATTCACCTGACGGAATTCATTCCGCTCCTCCGGCTTCAAAACGCCCTTGGCGATCATAGCGCGGGCAACGTGGGCGTGATAGAGGAAATTGATCCCCTTGTTGTATTCCAGCACCTCTTCCCAGGTGATCCCCTTGATGGTGCCGCGGGCAACGCCCAGATCAAAGCGGGTACGGGTCTTATACTGCTCCCGCTCCTTGCCCAGCTGCAACAGTGCTTTGATCCCTTCATTTTCGGGATCGAAATCGTAGGAGGTCAAATGAAAGGAAACTCCGAAGGCATTGCCGTAAAACTCGGCGCCCAAGATGTACTCCAGCCCCTCCTGCTCACAAAGCTCGCGAAATTCTCCCCAGCCCGTGATGGTATCGTGGTCGGTAATGGCAAGACCGCGATAGCCCTCTTCCTTGGCACGCTTCACCACGGTCTCAACGCTTCTCATATTGTCGGAATGCTCCGTGTGAAAATGAAGATTGCCGTATTTCGGCTCATATTCCCGAGCGTAAAGTGCTTCCCTCTCTTTTTGATCCAGCATCTTTTTTTCTCCTTTATTCCAGTGTATCTGCGATCTTGAGGATCAATTCCTCAGACTTTTGCCAGCCAAGGCAAGGATCGGTAATGGACTTGCCGAATGCGTTTTCCCCGATCTTCTGTGCACCGTCCTCCAAGTAGCTTTCGATCATCAATCCCTTGACCAGACCGCGGATATCCTTGTTGTGATTACAGCTGTACACCACGTCCTTGGCAATGCGGATCTGCTCCAGATACTTTTTGCCAGAATTTGCGTGGTTGGTATCAATGATCACCGCGGGATTTCTCAGGTCAGACTCACCGTAAAGCTCGATCAGCTCCACCAGATTCTCGTAGTGATAGTTGGATACGCACTTGCCTGCAAAATCAATGTAGCCGCGCATAATGGCGTGGGCGTAGGGATTTCCGTCACTGTGTACCTCCCAGCCACGGTACAGGAAGGTATGAGCGCATTGCGCCGCGTGGATGGAATTCATCAATACGTGCATATCGCCGCCGGGGGGATTTTTCATACCCACGGGAACCTCCATTCCGCTTGCGGTCAGGCGGTGCTGTTGATTTTCCACACTTCTCGCACCTACTGCGATGTAAGCCAGAAGGTCGGAAAGGTATCTGTGATTTTCGGGATAAAGCATTTCGCCCGCGCAGGTAAAGCCGTAATCGGCAAGGGCGGTACGGTGAAGCTCGCGAATGGCGATGATGCCGCG
>JAZPZL010000015.1:0-11164 GCA_045544655.1 Eubacteriales bacterium | reverse complement strand
GTTCAAGAAAAAAATAAAAAGTGGTTGAAAACGAAAAAATATTATAAAATAGGGTTGACTTTTACCTTGGGTAAAATGCTACAGTTGCTTTGGAAGGAGCTGATCTCAATGCGAATGAGACAAGTATGCGAGCAAACGGGACTTACGGACCGCGCAGTAAGGTTGTATATTGAAAGCGGGTTGCTTCAACCGTTGGAAGAACAAGGCTACAGCGGAAGAAGAAGTTTCCATTTTTCGGATGCCGATATTGAAACGTTAAAGGTCGTATCTACTTTGCGAAAAGCGGATTTTTCAATTGCGGATATTCGGGAAATGCAACAGTTCCCCGAGAGAATTCCCGCGATTCTGGAAAGGCAAAAAAAGAAGCTGGCAGGGGAGATCGACAACAAAAAGCGCATTTTACACACGTTGGAAAAACATGACTGCTTTGCTGTTTTAGATTATTCTTTTCTTGCAGAACGTCTTGGCGGTTCGACTTCTTCCAATATTTTACCGAAGGAGGATTCAATGATGCGTTTGAAAGACGTTCAAAGAACCGTACGGAAACGAATTCCGTCCGTGCTGGCTTTTGCTTTGCTCGTGCTGGGGTGCACCGTTCTGCTACCCGTTTTTATTCGAACAGCTTTTGCTGACGTAAAATTGCTGGGAAGGGGAGAGTTTTTGTACGAATACGTTTTTTCGTGGGAGAATTTTTTTGCCTGTTTTCCGTTGTTTCCGGCGTGGCTTGCATTGGCGATTGCGGCGATTCTTATGCTTTTCCATATCGTGAAAGGTGAGCGGCGATACTCCTTGTTGGGAGTGGCACTGTGTATCTTTTCCGTGGTGAGCCTGTTGTTTTTATCGGAAGAAACGAGAAGCGTGCTATATGAATTTGAATTTTTATCCTATCGTCATTCACTTCTGTGGAACGTTCTGTCGGGCGAAAGCGAAGCAATGGATCTGTTCGTTCAAAGCTTGAAATTTTTGCCGGCTTCATTTTCGGCGATTTTGGCCTTGCTTGGCGTTTTTTGGAACAAAGAGACAGAATCCAAATGATATTTTAACGTGTGTAAAAGCAAAAAAAGCGTTCCGTCGGAACGCTTTTTTTCATTATTCGTATTGGGAGCGATAAAGCTGGGCGTAGAAGCCGTTTGCCGCCAAAAGCTCCTTGTGGGTGCCGGTTTCTACCACGTCGCCGTCTCGGACGACCATAATGACGTCTGCATTTTTGATGGTGGAAAGACGGTGGGCGATGACGAAGGCGGTCTTGCCCTCCATCAGCTTCAGCATTGCTTTTTCGATCTTGATCTCGGTGCGGGTATCCACGTTGCTGGTGGCTTCGTCCAGGATCAGCATTTTTGCATCGGAGAGCATACTGCGGGCAATGGTGAGCAGCTGCTTTTGTCCTTTGGAAATGTTGAGACCGCCGTCCTCCATACGGGTATCGTACCCCTGCGGCAAGGAGGCGATGAATTTGTGAATGCCTGCGCTTTTGGCGGCTTCCTCAATTTCCTCGCGGGTGGCGTTCTCTTTTCCGTAGGCAATGTTTTCCGCCACGGTTCCGCCCATCAGCCAGGTCTCCTGAAGCACCATGGTATAGGCTTTTCTCAGGTCGGCACGGCGGATCCGATCAATGGGAATGCCGTCCAGAAGGATCTCTCCCGAATCCCGATCGTAAAAGCGCATCAAGAGATTTACGATGGTGGTTTTACCGCCGCCGGTGGGTCCTACGATGGCAACGGTCTTGCCTGCGGGAACCTTCAGGGATAGATTGTGAATGATCTCCTTTTCGGGAACGTAGGAGAATTTTACGTTTTTGAATTCGATCTCACCGCGTACGTCCGTGAGAGAAACGGCGTCGGGAGCGTCGGGAAGCTCGGGTGCTTCGTCCATCATAGTGAAAACTCTCTCTGCGGCGGAGCGAAGGCTTTGCAGGTCAGCCAGAATATTGGAAAACTCGTTGATGGGACCGGAGAACTTTCTTCCGTAAAGAATAAAGGAAGAAATGCTGCCCAGGGTCATAGAACCCGAAATGAAGAGACAAGCACCTGCCACGCTGATGATCGCCATGGACAAATTGTTGATAAAATTGACCGAGGGACCGATGGTTGCCGCCTGGTAGTCTGCCATATAGTACGCCTGGCTGGCTTCTTCATTTTGTTTCCCGTAGCGAGCGGCAAATTCCTTTTCCTTTCCGTACGCTTTGATGGTTTTGGCACCGGAGAGGATCTCCTCCGTAAAACCGTTGAGAGAACCCAAAGCCGCGCTTCGTTTGCGGAACAGGGGGCGCACTTGGCGGCTTCGCTTAACGGTGACGATGATGGAGAGCGGTACGGTGATGAGAAAGACCAAAAGCATCTTCCAGGAGATGCGGGTCATCATAATGAAGGCGCCGGTGACGGTGATCAGGGAGGTGAGGATCTGAACCAGGTCTCCCGTAAGGCTGGTATTGATGGTGTCAATATCGTAGGAAAGACGGCTGATGATATCACCTGCCTGCAGCTTGTCAAAATATCCTACGGGGAGGCTGAGAAGCTTGTTGTAGGATTCCGAGCGGATCTTGCGGGTGATCTTCTGGGAAAAGCGGGTCATTACCAAGCTTCGGACGTAGGAAAGCCCCGCAGACAGCGCGTAAAACAGAACCATATAGCCGCAGTAGCGGAATACGGTGGGGAAATCCACGCTTGCCGTTTTGGTAGCACTGTCGAAGGCAATGGCGTCGATGGCTTTGCCGGAGAGGTGGGGACCGATGAGCGCCAGCACGTTGGCAACGCAAACCAGTGCCATTGCCAGAAGTCCCGTCCAGCGGAAGGCGAGCAGGTATTTGCCCAGGCGCAGGAATACGTTCGGGCCTTGATATTTGCGGGTCTGAATTTTATCGTCTTCGGGGTTATAGCGTCCTTGAAATCCTCTGTTCATATCTGCATCTCTCCCATCTGTGACTGAGCGATCTCGCGGTAGATCTCGCAATTCTCGCTCAAGGTTTCATCCGTTCCCATTCCGCAGATCTTGCCGTGCTCCAGAACCAGGATCAGGTCTGCATCCCGAATGGAGCTGATCCGCTGAGCGACGATGATCTTGGTCGCCGCGGAAAAATTTTTTCGCAAGGCACCGCGGAGCATTGCATCGGTTTTATAGTCCAGTGCGGAGGAGGCGTCGTCCAGGATCAAGATCTCGGGATCTCCTGCCAGGGCGCGGGAGATGAGAACTCTTTGCCGTTGACCGCCGGAAAGGTTTGCGCCCTTGGTGGTCAAGGCGTAATCGAAGCCGTCGTCGAGATTTTCAATGAAGGAGAGTGCCTGGGCGCTGTCGGTGGCTTTTTTCAAAGCTTCGTCGCTCAGAGCTCTACCGAACAGAATATTCTCCTTCAGAGTCTCTGCCATCAAAAAGTCGTTTTGGAAGATGACGCCGAATTTTTCCTTCATCTTGGCAGGCTCGATGGTGCGCAGGTCTCGTCCCTCCAAAAGGATCCGTCCTTCATCGGGATCGTAAAAGCGCATCAGAAGCTGGATCAGGGTAGATTTTCCGCTACCCGTTCCGCCGATGATTCCCAGGGTGCCGCCTTTTTTCAGACTAAAGGAGATATCCTCCACGGTGGGGATGGTCTTATTATAAGAAAAGGTAACGTTTTGAAATTCCAGAAACGCTGCGTCTTTTTCCGGCTCGGCGGGGGGCAAAAGAACCAGATCCTGCTTCTCATCCAAAACCTCTGCCAGACGCTCGGCACTTGCCGCGCCGCGGGAATAAACGATGAAAATACGGGTCAGCGCCAGGGTAGCGTTGAGGATCTGGGTGAAGTATTGCATAAAGGAAATGATCTGACCGGGCGTTGAGTGACCGAGAAACACGCGGTACGCACCCAAAGCGACTACGGCAGTCATTCCCAGATTCAGACAGAGGGTGACGGTGGCGGGGGTGATTGCCATGGTCACGTTTGCCTTTTCCTCGCTTTGGCTCAATTCGGCGTTGACCTCACCGAAGGAACCTTTTTCGTAATCCACCTTGGAAAGGGCTTTGATGACGCGAATGCCGGTGAAGGTATCGCGCACCTTTTCCACCATACGGTCTACTCTTTTCTGCTTGTTTTTAAAAAGCTGTACGCCCTTTTTGGAAACGTGGATCACGATCATGGACATAATGGGAAGCAGAAGGATGAGGGTCAAGCTGAGGACCGGCTCAATGAACAGGGTGATGCCGATCCCGCCGATGAGCAGAATGGGGGCGCGGACACCTGCGCGGAAGGTCATATTCAGCATATTGTGAATGGAATAGGTATCGCTGGACATTCTTGCCACCAGAGAGGGGACGGTAAAGGCATCGGTCTGTGCCGCGGAAAGGGAAAGGATCTTATCAAAGAGATCGCATCTCAGCTTTTTTACGATCTTCGTGGAATAAAGAGAAATATGGCGGTTTGCAAAAATGTTGGAAAAAACGGCGATGAAGGCACAGATCACCATCACCGCGCCCCAGGTGAATACGGGGGCAAGATTTTCGGGTGTACAACGAAGCACCACCTCGTCCAGAATATATCCTAAGATGTAAGGAATGACCAGGTCCATCATCGTGCCGATGAACTTGATGCCGATCATTACGGCAAGCAGTCCTGCAAAGGGCTTGCAATATTGAATGATCTTTTTCATTTTTGACGGATCGCCTCCTTTGCGCCTCGGCAGAGCTTTTCACACAAGCTGTCCAGTAGCTCTTTTTCTTCTTCCGTCAATTCCCCGGAAATAGCGGTGAAAAATTCTTTTGCGGTCTCACGGATCAAGGGGAGAAGCGCTTCTCCTTTTTCCGTGGGGTACACCCGTACGCTCCGCTTATCCTTTTCACAGCGGAATCGCGTGATCAGCTCTGCCTTTTCCAAAGCGGCAAGCTGACGGGAAACGCTGGATTTGTTGAAGACCAGCTTGGTTGCCAGCTCCTCCTGGGTGATGCCGGGATGAACGCAGACGGTGCGGAGATACAGCCCCTGATAGTCGGTCAAGCCGTGCTCCTCCAGCCGCGCGTTGCGAAACAGGATGTACGCCCGCTCCGTTTGCCCGATGGATCGCATAATGTGCATAAGCCCTCCGTTTGTTGCAATTGCAACGGTTGCAAACGCAACGATTTTTTCTTGTTCTTAGTTTACAAAAAATGCCGTCGAATGTCAACAGTTTTCGCCAATCCTTTCGTTAAATCCGTAAGGAATCGTTAATTTATGCAGAAGGACTTGACAAATGTCAAAATCGTGGTAAAATAATTGCATTCTTATGTCAAAAAATGACTATTTTGAGGAGGAAAAACAATGTTGAAGACAAGAAAGCTTCTGTCTTGCCTATTGGTCTTTCTGTTGCTGTGCTCCGTTTTGGGACTGAGCGTATATGCAATGGAAGAGAAGGCGGCTGCCGGCTTTGAGGTAGACGGAACGCAGTACGATTTCGAAAACGGAGTGACCGTTTCCGAGGAGAGCGAGCTTTCCGGTGAGGATTCCGCTTATGAGTATCTGGATAATTATGAAGATAATATGCAGACGGATCCCGAGTTCAAGACTCATTCCAAGGAGGCGGTAAAGACCGTTCGCAAGGGCGTTTCCGCATACGCCACCGTTTGGTCCCTGCTTCCCGCGGTGATCGCCATTGCCCTTGCCCTGATCACCAAGGAGGTGTATTCCTCTTTGTTCGTGGGTATTCTGGCCGGAGGACTGATCTGGTCCGGCTTTGATTTTGAAAAGACCGTGACGCACGTGTTCTCCGACGGCTTTATTTCCAGTGCCGCCGATTCCTACAATATGGGTATTTTGGTATTTTTGGTGATGCTCGGTGCGCTGGTTTCCATGATGAACAAGGCGGGCGGCTCCGCAGCTTTCGGCAGATGGGCGGCAAAGCACATCAAAGGAAGAGTTGGCGCTCAGATCGCTACCGTTGTTCTGGGATGCTTGATATTCATTGACGACTATTTCAACTGCCTGACCGTGGGCTCCGTGATGCGCCCCGTAGCGGATCAGCACAAGATCAGCCGTGCAAAGCTGGCGTATCTGATCGATGCCACTGCGGCTCCCGTTTGTATCATTGCTCCCATTTCCTCCTGGGCTGCCGCAGTTGCGGGCTTTGCTCAGGGCGAGGGATCCATGAGCGGAATTTCCCTGTTTATCAAAGCGATCCCCTTTAATTTTTACGCCCTTCTTACCATCGTAATGATGCTTGTTCTGGCGTTTGCAAAATTCGATTACGGTCCTATGAAGACCCATGAGAAGAACGCCGTGGAAAAGGGTGATCTTTTCACCTTCGGCGGCGAGGAGTTTATGGATTCCGTAACGGAGGATAAAAATGCCAATCCCAAGGGCAAGGTGATGGATCTGGTGCTTCCCGTAGCGTTCCTTGTGGTAGCTTGCGTGATCGGTATGATCTACTCCGGCGGCTTCTTTGATTCCGCTTCCGACGGATATAAGAACTTTATCATTGCCTTTTCCAATTCCGATGCATCCGTCGGTCTTTTGTACGGTTCCTTCATTACCGTCATCGTTTCCGTGATCTACTTCCTGTGCAGAGGAGTGATCTCCTTCAAGCAGTGTATGGAATCCATTCCCGAGGGCTTCAAGGCAATGGTTCCCGCCATTATGATCCTCATTTGCGCCTGGACTCTGAAGGCGATGACCGATTCTCTCGGCGCGAAGATCTTCATTTCCTCTCTGGTAGAGGGAAGTGCCGCAGGCTTCCAGGCATTCCTTCCCGCCATCATCTTCCTGATCGCGGTGGGTCTCTCCTTTGCGACAGGAACCAGCTGGCGTACCATCGGTATTCTGATCCCCATCGTTTTGTCCGTATTCGGCGGTGTGAACGACAATATGACCGTCGTTGCCATTTCCGCTTGTATGGCAGGCGCCGTTTGCGGTGACCACTGCAGTCCCATTTCCGATACTACCATTATGGCTTCCGCCGGTAGCCAGTCCAATCACCTGAACCACGTTTCCACGCAGCTTCCCTACGCTCTTACCGCTGCGGGTGTGTCCTTTGTGACCTACATTCTGGCGGGCTTTGTTCCCAACGCCTGGATCGCTCTTCCCGTAGGAATTGCGCTGATGATCGGAACGCTTTTGGTGATCCGCTCCATCGGTAATAAAAAAGCGTAATTGAGAAAGTATCCGCTTCGGCGGATACTTTTTTTCTTGACGGATTTTTTTGCGGATGGTAGAATAATAAAAAGTATTTGAGATAAGGAGAACAATGATGAAAATTGCTGTAAAAAAGGTTTTACCCGGCGCGCAGCTTCCTACCTACGGAAGCGAATTTTCGGCAGGAGCGGATCTGTACGCATTGCTGGATGCGCCTTGTACCATCGCTCCCGGTGAGACGGTGCTTTTGCATACGGGAATCGCCATGGAGATCCCCGAGGGCTATGGTGGGTTCATTTACGCGCGTAGCGGATTGGGTGTGAAGAAGGGACTTGCTCCTGCCAACAAGGTGGGCGTGATCGATTCCGATTACCGCGGTGAGATCCGCGTGGCGCTTCATAATCACAGTGCTTTCCCACAGACCGTGGAAAACGGGGAACGGGTGGCGCAGCTGGTGATCGCCCCCTTTCTCAAGGCGCATTTTGAGGAGAGGGAAGAACTGGCGGAAACCGTTCGCGGCGAAGGCGGCTTTGGAAGCACGGGGCAGAAATAAAAGGGATCGAAGACTCTTTTTATGGAATTGGTGAGCCTCGTTTTTGGTCAATTTACACAAGAAAAAAATGATTAAAATAGCAAAAAAATGAAAAGTTGTGATGAGATTGTAAATTCTAAAAAAAGTCTTCCCTTTTTCGAAAAAGTGTGCTACAATGTACCCAGCCTAATCTAGGCAAAAATATCTTTTGAAGGAGAAAGAAAAAATGAACGCAAAAAGAATCCTTTCTTTGATCCTGGCGGTCATTATGCTCTGCTCCGTATTTTTGGTTTCCTGTGCTAAGGAAGATGCCGACAAGGGCGGCTCTGCAGGTAGCATCGTAGAAGAAACCGAAGATACCAGCAAGGTATACGACGCTGAGGTCAAAAACCTCAATGGTCATGAATTCCGTTTTGTAGTAAGAAGCACCTCTGCTTCTCACCTTGCAGTAAACGAAATTTATGCTGAGGCACTCAACAACGACAAGGTAAACGATGCTGTATTTAAGCGTAACGCTCAGCTTCAGGAGAAGTACAACTGCACGATCGTTGAGGATCGTCAGTCCAATCCCGCAAGCGCAGTTCGTGAGCCCCTGATCGCAGGTGAGTACGTTGCAGACTATCTTGTTCACACCGCAATGGGTCTGAGATCTCTTGCAGCTGCGAACCTGGTTGCTGACCTGTCCGTTCTGGACAACATCGACCTGGAGAAGGCTTGGTGGGATCCCAACGGTATGAACGGTATGAACGTAGGCGGCAAGATCTTCTTTGTTAACGGCGACGGCGTCACCCTGGACGACAGAGCTGCATGGATCCTCTTCTTTAACAAGGACTGGGTTGAAGAGTACAACCCCGATCTGAACCTCTACGACGTAGTTGAAAAAGGCGAGTGGACCATCGATCTCATGTATGAGCTCATGGCCGGTACTGCTAAAGACCTCGACGGTGACGGCGCTCTCGTAGCTCGTAAGGACCGTTTCGGTTACATCGGCGAAAGATTTAACAACTGGGTACACGTAAACGGTTGTGGCGAGACTCTTTCCAGAATCTCCTCCTCCGGTGAGTACGAAATCCCCGCACAGCCCAAGGCTGAGCTTCTCAACATCTGGGAAAAGCTCCGTCCTCTGCTGACCTCTCCCACCCGTCTGGTAGATGACGCCGGTTCCGTATTCCGTTCCGGTCTGTCCACCTTCTTCTCCTGTAACACCGGTACCATCTTGAACGCAGCAAGCTCCACCATTTCTCTTGGTGTTCTTCCCCTGCCCAAGCTGAACAAGGAACAGGATAAGTACTACAACGGCGTATCTTACGCTCAGCTCGGATGCTTTGCTATTCCTACCACCACCGACAACTGTGAAGACTGGGAAACCAACGGCTTCACCTCCGGTCGTGAGCAGGCAGCTTACTTCCTCGAAGCATTCTGCTACTACTCCATGCTGATCCTTACTCCTGCATTCTACGATCAGGTTATTCTCAAGCAGTCCATCCGTGACGTTGAGTCTGCTAAGATGGTAGAGTACTGCATGGAGAACAAGATTTATGACCCCGTTGTAGGTTACGACTTCGGTAAGATGCTCAAGCTCTTCTACGAAGTTGGTTCTCCCAACAACGAGGCTCCCGGTTCTGATGCTGCATACGATACCTTCGTATCCACCTACGAGTCCAGATACACCGCAGCCCGTAAGGCTCTGCAGGATTACCTGAACTACATCAACACCGAAGCAGTTTAATGTTTCAAAAAAAGAACTTCGCCCTTGCGGCGAAGTTCTTTTTTTGTCGCTTATAAAATCGCCTGCAACATCGTCAAGTCCGCGAAAATTACTCAGTTATTTGCGCGAGTAAACGCCTTTGGTTTCGCCTGTTTTCTTTCTCGAAAGAAAGCTTTATAATAGGTTGAAAATGAATATTGAGACTTTTGGAGGTTTTGTAGTTCTCTTGATTGACATGGACTTGACTGTTGACCGTTTGTGTGGTAGGATGGTACGAGAGAAACTAAGCGAGGTTTAAAGATGAATAAAACGATTTCTTTGCTTTTGGCGACGGTGCTGGTCTTTACTGCGGTAGCGATCGGTTATACCGTGGGTGCCGTATCCGGTCACGATGCAGTTTGCGATCGGTGTCAAGATACCGGCGATATGAACGGTGACGGAAACTTATCTCTGGACGATGCGATTCATTTGTTGTACCACGTTAACTTCCCCGAAAAATATCCTTTGCCCGGGTGTGAATACGAGAAACCCTATAGAGAGCCGACGGATTCTGAATCCATACAGCATTCTCTTGACGGAAAGAAATTTATATTTATCGGGAACTCCTACACTTACTACGGTAAATGTGTATTGTCAAAGGCAACCACGAACCAGAGCCAGAGCGAACGTAGCAATGACAAAGGCTATTTTTACCAGATCGCAAAAGAAAACGGTGCCGACGTTCAGGTGACCAACTGGACTTACGGCAATCACTGTCTGGAGGATACCTTTGGAGGTAGTTGCGCGGCAAATCGTGGTTGCGACGGACACGATCACGCCGCCGACCTTGTGGACCGCAATTACGATTACGTAATGTTTCAGGAAAGCAGCTTGAGGATCGACGGTTTTATGGATTCGGTGGAAACGATTATGAAACTGTTCCGTGAGGCAAACCCCAACGTGAAGTTCTTTTGTCTCGTTCCTCTTCGTCTTTATGAGTGGCAAGATTCCTCTGTCGAGTGCAAGCAGGTTTTGAAAAACCTGAAAGCGGTGGAAGAAAAGGGCGTGACCGTTGTGGACTGGGGAAAGATCGTCTATGACATTTATAATAACAACGTGGAAGTTCCCGGAAGTGATCTGACTTATAACCGCAACAGCTTCGTCATTTCACAAAGTGCCTCCGACGGTCACCACCAGAATATGCTGGTAGGATATATTACCGCGCTGATGACTTGGTGTGCTGTTACGGGCGATTCCGCTGTTGGTCAGGAATACCGCTTCGCGGGAGATCCTACGGTCAATGCCGCCTTTGACTTTGAAGCGTTCCGCAACAGTTATTATACCTACGGAAACGTTACTACAAACTTTGACACAGCTTTGCAAAGCAAAACTGAGGTAACGGGTTTTCAGCAGCTCATTGACAAATATCTGGCGGAAAAATCCTATCGCAACTACAAATAAACCCAGCAAAAAATCCTCCGCTTGACGGAGGTTTTTTTCTCGGAAGCCTTTTGAAAAAGAGTTCCGAACCTCCCAAAACTTCCCCTCGGGGATAGGGTATGGGATTATTATGCTTTGTTATTGTTTCTTTTCTGAAAGTTTCTTTGGTTCTTTCTTTTCAAAGAAAGAACGACCTTACGAAAATAAAAAAAGAAGATCGGCGAAAGCCGATCTTCTTTTGGGTTTTGAGAGTATTTATCTCTTCTTCCACTCGTCGTACTGCTCCATGTAGGTCTTTTCTTCCTCAGGGAACTTACGGAGGGTGTTGACGACTTCGCCGTTGTTGTACTTGCGGCATCCAACGTCTTCGGTGGTACCCATAATGGTAACGTTGCACTGACGGGGACGAGCGCGAACGTGATCCCAGTCGATGAAG
>JAZPZL010000014.1:0-14801 GCA_045544655.1 Eubacteriales bacterium | reverse complement strand
AGGATTTTTCAGCCGCGCCCATCTTCTTCGTCATTCTGAGCGAAGCGTAAGCGGAGTCGAAGAATCTCCCTAAAAAGCTTCTAAAAACGAAAAAAATGCTATAGTTACACAAAATTTGTGCTTCTATAGCATTTCTTTTTTATAAATCCTTTATTTTACTGGCTTTTTTGAATTGGACTTTTTTTACAGCCGCTTTTTTGTCTTAGCCGTTGGCGGCGGTGTAGCAAACGTTGAGAAGTCGAACCATCTCTGCTGCAAATTCCTCGCCGCAGCCCTCACGGAAGCGGCAGGTGTAAACCTCGTAACCGCCGTTGGTCCAGGCAACTGCGGAGGGAATATAGCTGAAGGAGCCGTTGGTGTAGCCGAATACGAAGGTGGTCTTGAAAGGAGAAGCCGCGCGGATCTCCTGACCGTTGGTATCAAACATTTCGTAAGGAGCGCACACGAAGCCCACGTCACCGAAGGTGATAGCGGTAAAGGGAAGCACGGAGCTTTCTCTGGAAGCCGCGCCGGTCACACCGCTTGCCTCGTAGCGTGACTGGAAGCCGTATTTAGTGATCAGTGCACTCTGCTCAGGCGTATCCTTGCCTGCATTGGCGATCTCCTTTGCCTGAGCGATCTTCTCGGCAGAGTATACGCGGTGGAGAGCGGTGTAATCGCTGTGAGCGATCTGAAGCTTACCGGTTGCCATTTTCTCCTCGGAAGCGATGGCCTGCTTGGCTACGTCCAGAAGGTGGGGAGTGCCTTCCACAAAATTATCGTATTTACGCTCACCGGGGATATTGGACTGGAAATTCAAGTTACCGGATGCGCCGTTGCAGTAGGAGAACAGACAATCCAGATCTTTTTCAGCGGCTTCTCGGAAGGTGTGTACGAAGTCCGCGGAGATCTGATCGGGATACAGACCGGAGGCAGAGCCGTAGTGGGTCTGGTAATTGACCATAACCACGTCCTTCTTGTCCCCCTCACGGTCAAAGCGAAGTACGCGCATTTCGCTATCTGCCTCGGTCTCGTGGCGAACAATGGGAGAATTGGTCTTGTCTCTCATGTGAATACCGGTAAAGGTACCGTCTTCACGGAAATAGCGGCGAACGAAGGTAATACCCTCGGTATGGCTCTTGCCGCTGTAAGCCTCGGCAGGAGTCAGATCGCGGACAGCCTCTTCGGAAAGAAGGGGAAGCTTCTTGTAGTAGACATGACTCTTCCAGCTGATAACGGAAGGATCGTCGTAGTTGCAGTCTACGGCAGAGTGAGAGTGGGAGGAGTTGATAAAAATATTGTCGTAAGGAATGTCAATACCGTATTTTTTGGAAAGATTCTTGGTAAGCAGCTCCTTGGTCTTTTCGATCAAGGACACCTCGATATTACGCATATCAATGGTACAGATGAGGGCGATCTGCTCCCCGTCACACAGAGCCACGCAAGTGATCTGCAGAGGGTCGTGAGCACTCTTGGCGTAGTCGCCGTTGTAGGACAGCGTAGGCCAGGAGATGGGGGTGATATCCTGACGGGAATAACCCACGGAAAAGCCCTGAGGCAGAGTAATGGGACCGGTCTGTTTTTCCTCTTCGGTCTTTTTCTCTTCGGTTTTTACTTCAGTCTTGGTTTCTTCTGCGGTAGGCTCGTTCGCAAGAGAGGAGGAGCAGGCTACCAGGGGAAGCACCGTCAGAATCACCAAAATGATTGCAAGAATACGTTTCATTTGATTCTCCTTTTCAAAAGTGAATTTCAACTTATTATAACACGGCCCCGATTCAAAACAATGAATATTCTGTTAAAAAAAGGCAGTGGATTTCCAAAGAAAACCACTGCCTTTTGTGCATTTTCACAAAATGCCGGATCAGTTTCAGTTGTTCTCGAAGCCGTAGCGGGCGAAGACCTCGTCCACCTTGACCACCTTTTCCCCGTGCCGTGCCTCCTCGGCGGCAAAGCCGATGAGATGATTCTTGACGGAGATATTGATATCCGCGGCGCGGAAGCCCTCGTATGCACCGGACATAAAGTCGTACAGCTCGCGGATGATTCCCTCGTCGCCGCCGCCGTGACCGCCGTTGATGGTCTCGTCCACCTTCAGGGTGGGCACGGTCCAGTGTCCTCGTCCGTCGAAGGTATATACCTTGATCTGAGTGTCGGACATGTGCGCCATAATTTCACCGCGAGTGCCGTAAATGCGGATGTATCTGCCGCCGTAGTTGAAGGCGTTCATGGTCAAGGTCGCGGTTGCGCCTCCGGCAAACTCCATATTCACCACCTGATGGTCCACCACGTCGTTTTCGGTCTGATAAACGCAGTCGCCGTAATGGGTGGTCTTCAGAGCAGTCATAATTTCCTCGGGAGTAGGATCAAAGCTTTTGGCAATGCCGTTGGTAATGATCCTCTTTCTGGCAATGCTTGCAGGTCCGCAATAGTACGCCACGCAGTTGTAGGGGCAGGTATCAGCCGCAGGGCATCCGCCGTCCACACAGCGGGCAGGAGCGCCCTCGGGGCAATTTTCCTTACGGAAGTGAACCAGACTTCCAAAGGAGGAAACCTTCTTGCAGGGCTTATCCAGCAGCCACTGGATCATATCCAGGTCGTGACAGCACTTGGCAAGGAGCATAGGCGTGGAGTCCGCCTCCTTATGCCAGTTGCCGCGAACGTAGCTGTGGCTGTAATGAATGTGACCGACCGCCTCGGTCTGCTCCAGAGACATCACCTCGCCGATGGTGCCTTCCATAAGAAGCTGCTTGATCTTCCCGAAAAAGGGAGTATAACGAAGCACGTGGCAAACCAGGATCTTCACGCCCTTTGCATTTGCCGCGTTGGCAATATCGGCGCATTCCTTTGCCGTCTGGGCAACGGGCTTTTCCAAAAGCAGATCGTATCCCTTATCAATGGCGGCAAGGGCAGGCTCGTAATGCATATCGTCCACCAGAGCGATGACGCAGATATCTGCCATCTTGGGCTGGGAAAGCACCTCCTCCCAGGAGTTGTAAAGACCGCTGTCGGGGATCTTGTGCATCTCCTGAATGGTCTTTCTTCTGCTTTCCGCAGGGTCTGCAACGGCAACTACCTGATATTTATCGGGCATTTCCGCCATGTGGGTAGCGTAACGGATTCCGCGGTTTCCCGCACCTAAAAGTACGACTTTCAAAGGCTTCATTTCATTTTCTCCTGAATTCAAAATAGTATTGATTTGTATCTGATTGCATTGTATAATAATATTTGGTAAAATACAATGGTTTTTCTTGCTATTTTTTAACACTATCTTGCTGTTTGGAGGTTTTATGCCCACTTTCACCTACGAGATCCACGATATGAACGTCCCCTTGCTCCCCTTCCGCTTCCGCCCCTTTATGGACGTGACGCGCAGGCAGTCCCTTCCCAACTGGCACGAGGAGCCGGAGATCCTGTATTGCTTGGAAGGCGCGGGCTTCGTACAGCTCGGCGGAGAAAGGCTTTCCTTTGAGAAGGGTGATACGGTAATCGTCAACACCCGAACGCCCCATTTCGTAGAGAGCAATCAAACGGTGCGGTATTGCTGTCTCATCGTAAAAAACGCCTTTCTCACCGAAAACGGGATCGACCCCGCCGCCCTGCATTTTGACCCCCGCGTTCACACCCCCGAATTGCAATCGGCTCTGGAACGGGTGCGGGAGGTCTTTGCAGATTACGCCAACGAACGGTTTGACGGCGTTCTGCAGATCCGAAGCGCGGTGCTGGCGCTTTTCTGTGCCCTTTGTCAAAAGCACGCTTCTCCCACGGAGGGACGGGAAAGAACAGACGAAAGCGTTAATCTTGCCCTGACCTATCTTCACAGTCATTTCCGCGAAGACGTCACCTTGGATCAGATCTCCTCCCACGTGGGAGTCAGCAAATTTCATCTTGCACGGGAATTCAAGCGATCCACCGGGCGCACGATCATGCATACGGTAATGCTCCTGCGTCTGTACGAGGCAAAGGAGCTGATCGAAAAGGGCAGTCGCATCTCCCACGCCGCAAGAAGCTGCGGTTTTTCCAATCTGTCCTACTTTACCAAGTGCTTTCAAAAGCAGTTTCAGATTCTCCCCTCCCGCGCGGCAAAGAAAAACTCAGTGGAAAATTTGTGAATTTTTTGTTTTTTTCTTGTGTTTTTCCCCATTTCCGTGATATACTGAAAAAAAACTCCAAAGGAGAAAAAATATGAAAAGACTGATCGCTTTGACCCTGGTTCTGATCACCCTTTTGTCTGCGGTATCCTGCTCCTCAGGACTTGCTACCGAAGAGCCCACCGCCGAGGAGGAAACGGTGACTGCGGCAAAGACCGAAGAAACGAAACCTCAGGAAAACAGTGATGCGTACCTCATCAAGGGGGACGGTCCCATCACCCTGCCTCAGGGCTTCTCCGTAGGCTACGCCCGCGTGGACATCACCCCCACCTCCTGGCCCACTCTGTTCTACAACGGTGAATACGCCAAGAATGCCCACGACCCCCTGCAGTTCACCTGCGTTGCCCTCTCCGACGGTACAAACGTGGCTTTGATCTGCTCCATCGATATGCGCGGTATGAACACCGAGCTGACCGAAAAGACCAAGGACATTCTGATCAAGAGCATTGAAAAGCACGCGGATTTCAAGATTCCCGCAGACAATATCTTCATCAACAATTCCCACTCCCACTCCGCAGTCGACTGCAATATGGAGGATCCCTCCGTCGTTCGCTGGAAGTCCCAGGTCTACTACAAAAAGCTTGCCCTGGTAGGCGAGGCAGCCGTTCGCGATCTGGCTCCTGCCGAGGCTTATTCCGGAACCAGCCACACCGAGGGCTTGACCTTCGTGCGCCGCTACTTCCGTGAGGACGGCGCCTTCACCAGCATCCACTACAGAGAGACCTCCAGCGCTCCCATCGTTCGCCACGAATCCGAGCCTGATACGGAAATGCGCACCGTTCGCTTTGACCGCGAGGGAGACAAGAAGGACGTGGTCATGGTCAACTATCAGACCCACTACGGCTCCGCAGAGAGCATCTGGCCCGATCAGATCTCCGCAGACTTCGTGCATCAGATGCGCGAAAATGCGGAAAAGGATACGGATTGCCTCTTCTCCTATATCGCAGGCGCAGGTGGAAACCTGGTATTCAACACCCGTATCGAGGGCGAGCGCAAGTATCCCACCATCGTAGAGGGCGGCGCCTATATGTGGGACGTAGCCAAGGAGGCGATGGCTTCCGAGCAGAAGATCACGACCGGCGCCATTCAGGTTGCATCCGTGATGCACAAGGGTACGCACAACCACGACTACGATCAGGAGACCATTGACAAGGCGCGCACCATCGCCAATGCAGAAGCCCGCTCCGCCGAGCAGAGCAAGTTGATCAATGACCTGGGCTTCCACTCCCGCTACCAGGCAAGCGGTATTCTTGCAGGCATCAGTGCCGATTACACCGAATTCCCCCTGGTTGCCATTTCCTGCGGCGATCTTGCCTTCTGTGCCTTCCCCTATGAAATGTGGGATACCAACGGCAAAGAGTGCCGCGAGGCTTCTCCCTTCAAGGTGACCTTCGTCTCCTCTCTGACCAACGGCTCCATTGGCTACATTCCCGCGGCACACGCCTTCCCCAACGGTGGCTACGAGGTTTATTCCTGTCGCTTTGCCCCCGGCTGCGGTGAGGAATTCGTAGCGGAAATGGTTCGCCTTTTGAACGAGTGCAAAAACGCAGGCTAACTAATTGTTCTTTCTTTGCAAAACCTTTTTTGAAAAAAAGGTTCTGCACTCCAAAAAACTTCAAAACAGATACTTCGATATAGAGAACCCCGACGGAACTTCCGTCGGGGTTCTTCCTTTTTGCCTTTTCAAAAAAAGTCTGCTTGTAATTCAAAAACGGATATGCTATAATCAAAAAAACGGCAAAGGAAGTTTTTTTATGAAACGATTGATTGCATTGCTTTTGGCGCTTTTCACTCTGCTGTCCGCTTCGGCTTGCTCCTCCGGCAACTTGGAGGAAAGCCCTGCAACCGAGAAAAACGAAGCAACGGAGACGGCTCAGCAAAAGGAGCCCTCCGAGATCTCCCTGCCCGAGGGCTTTTCCGTAGGCTACTCCCGTAAGGACATTACCCCCACCACCTGGCCCGCATTTCTCACCGAATCGGGCGGCTATGCTGACAAAGCCCACGACCCTATGCAGATCACCTGTGTTGCCATTTCCGACGGTAAAAACGTAGCTTTGATCTGCACCGTGGATATCATCAATATGAATCTGGAATTGACGGAGCTTTCCAAAAAATTCCTGCGGAAAAATCTGGATATCCAGATCCCGGATGAAAATATTTTTCTCAACTGCTCCCACACCCACACCTCCATTGATTACAAAGCAAAATCCGAGCCCTCCGTTGCCGCGTGGAAATCTCAGGTCTACTACAAGCAGCTCCCCCTCCTGGCAGAGGAAGCTTTGCTGGATCTGACCCCCGCCAAGGCATACGTGGGAACGAGCCACACTGAGGACTTGACCTTCGTGCGCCGCTACTTCCGCGAAGACGGCACCTTTACGGGCATTCTGACCAAGGATTCCTCCTCCGCCCCCGTCGTGCGGCACGAATCCGATCCCGATACGCAATTGAGAACCCTGCGCTTTGACCGCGAGGGTGACAAAAAGGACGTTCTGATGGTCAATTATCAGACCCATTACGGCTCCGCAGGCGCCCTCTATCCCCATCAGATCTCCGCAGACTTTATCCATCCCTTCCGCGAAAGTGCGGAAAAGGAGCTGGACTGCCACTTTTCCTACTGCAACGGTGCGGGGGGCAATCTGGTCTTCAATTCCCGCATTGAGGGGGAGCGGAAATATTCCACCTTTGAGGATGCCATCCCCCATCTGATGGACGTGACGAAACAAGCCATTGCCACCGAGGAGGAAGCGAAAATCGGTGAGCTTCGCATCGCCCACAGCGACTATACGGGCGTCTGCAACGACACCTACTCCGAAGAAACCGTCGCTTTGGCAAAGGCGATCATCGATGCCCCCGCGGAGAGTGCGGAGCGTCAGGCGCTGGTCGCAAGCTCTGATTTTTACGACGCCTTCCACGCCTCCTGCGTCTATACCGCCGCCACCACGGGTACCATCAACGTTCCCTTGACCGCCATCACCTTCGGAGATATCGCCTTCTGCGCTTTCCCCTACGAAATGTTCGATACCAACGGAAAAGAGTGCCGCGACGCCTCCCCCTTCAAGACCACTTTTATTTGTTCCCTGACAGGGGACGCTCTGCGCTACGTCGCCTCTGCCGCATCTTATGAAAACGGCGGCTACGAGGTTTATTCAGGCAGATTCCGCCCCGGAAGCGGCGAGGAATTCGTAAAAGAAATGCTTCGTCTCTTGGGTGAATGCAAGCAGGCAAACTAATTGTTCTTTCTTTGCAAAACCTTTTTTGAAAAAAAGGAAGGCTCGTTGACACCGGGATTTTATCATCGCCATTCGGCTCGACAAAATCGGGTGTCTGCCGTCGAAAGCCATCGAAAACGATATAACATATCGTTTTCTCGCCTTCCGCAAAAAGCTTCACGCAAAAGGGTTCTGTATAACAGAAAATGCTATGGAAATTTTTTGACTTCCATAGCATTTTTTCTTTTTGGATAAGTTTTTTCGTTTTTGTCAAAATAAGGAAGAAAATTACAACAAAAAGTCAAGGAGCGCATCCATTTGCTTTTTTGCGTAATTGAGCTTCAAATGGCGAAAAACGTCTTATTTTCTTCTGATTTTTTTCTTGGCTCCCGAATAAATCATCCAAGCACCCACAAGAATAAAAAGTCCAAGCACCAAAGCTCCGCCCATGCCGCTATCCTGCATTCCGCCCGAGCTGAGATAATTCGCCAAACCAAATACACCGAAAAAGGCCAAAACGCCGCCCCAGATCATCAGCTTTTTGGAACGAACAGGAGTATTGAGCCACTCTTCGTACTTTTCCTCCAGCTCCTGCTGTTTCGCATCCAGTTCCTGCTTCATCTCCTCAGACATATCCTCTACCTTATAGATCGGGTCATCAATAATTTTCTGCCCTTTGGTAAGCACATTCAAATATACTACCTGATCGTCCTCAACGTAAACGTTGATATCCCAGCTTTCACCGAGGTTGCTTCTTGCGCTTTGTCTTTCCAAAGCATCGCCTAAAACGCCCGAAGAAGACGTATTTCTGTAGAGAAATGCTTGGGCATTTCCAATTCCCCTCTGGGCATCGGACGTGGAGTGAATCTGTAAGGAATGCTGACCGGGAGAAAGTCTTATAAACTCTCCGTTTTCGATAGCTCCGGATTTTCCTCCGTCAATTGAAAGATATCCACCAAAATTTTCGTTTCCAGAAATGCGCGTGATTAAATAAACCGACATTATTTTCTCCTTTCATTATACCAAATTGGGATATTTTTATTATACCATATTGGTATAATAATGTCAATAGAGAATTTACAAAAGGTTTTCACGGTATGAGATTGAAAGAATTACGAAAAAGTCGAAAAATCTCGCAGCAAAAGCTTGCGATGGATTTGAATATAAATCAAAACAGCGTCAGCCGTTATGAAACGGGTGAACGAGAAGCGGACTATGCGACGCTGATCTGTCTGGCTGATTATTTCAACGTTTCGATCGATTATCTTTTAGAACGAACCGACAACCCCACCTTTATATATGAGAAGAATTCTAACAACAAAAAAACTCGGTGATTTCTCATCGAGTTTTTCTATTTCATAAATTCCTTCACGCCAGGAAGAAGCTTTTCAGGATAAGTTTTTTCGCTTCCTTTTTTTCAAAAAAGGAAGAAAATTACGACAAAAAATCATGGAGCGCATCCATTTGCTTTTTCGCCGCCGTCTTGCCGATGCGGTGGCAAAGGCGAAGCTTCTCCGCATCCTTTTCAATTCTTCCCACGGGCAGAGGCTCCTCGGGAGCGATCACGAACACCTTTCCTTCCCGCTCTCTGTCAAAGATCTCCTCACGCTGAGCGTTGTATCGCTCGTGCCTGGTCTCCAGGCAACGGTAAAGAGCACTTTTCTTTCCGTAAAGCAAGGCGGCAAGCGCCAGTGCGGAGGAACGCTCCTTGCGGTAAGAGCGGGGCTGGGTCAGGATCACCACGTTTCTTTCAAAGCCCTTCTCCTCCATAAAGCCAAGAGGAACCGAATCCGCAAGTCCCCCATCCAGATATTCCTTTCCGTCCAGGATCACCTTTCTCGAAACCAAAGGCATAGACGCAGACGCGCAGAAAATATCCAGATTCCGCATCCGATCCTCCCCACAAAGGAAATATTCCGCCTTTCCCGTTTCCACACGGGTACAGGTCACCCAAAAGGGCGTGGGATCCGTTTCAAAGGCTTCCCAATCAAATGGGTCCAGCTCCATAGGAAGGGTCTCGTAGCAAAATCTGCGTCCGTACAGATCACCCGTGGTGATCAGAGAGCGAAGACTGCAATAGCGCGCATCCCTGCAATACGTCGTGTTATAACGGAGAACTCTGCCCTTTTGGCTGGATTTAAAGTTACACCCGAAAGCCGCGCCCGCGCTGACTCCCACGATCCCGTCAAACCGCAAATTCTCCTCCAAAAAGGCATCCAGAACCCCCGCGGTAAAAAGTCCGCGCATGGCTCCGCCTTCCAGAACAAGTCCCGTTTTCATCCCAAACCTCCTATCAAACTGCGCTTAGTTTATCAAAAATCTCCTATTTTTACAAGTTTTTTCTCAAAACACCCCGAAAAAACGTGTCAAACCGGGGAAAAGACTTGACGAAAAGCATAAAAACCGATAAAATATAGAAAACTAAAGTGTAAATGGAGGTTTCATTATGAGTGATAAAGATCTTGAAATGGAAGAACTCGAGCCCGATCGCGTAACCCTTACCGATGAAGAAGGCGTCGAGAGAGAATTTGATATCATCGGCTCCCTGGAAATGGATGGGAACGAGTATTTTGCTCTGGTTGCCGTAGACGGTGACGAGGACGAGTATATCATCCTCAAGGTTGTGGAAGAAAACGGCGAGGAGGTCCTCATCACCATCGATGATGACGATGAATTCGACCGCGTTGCCGATGCCTTCGACAATGAAATGATGGAAGAGATCGATCTGGACGAATCCGACAAAAAATAATCTTCCGAAAAACTTCCTGCCCTTCACGTGATGAAGACGACAAGAAACCTACGAATTGAAATTGGAGTCCGGCTTCTCAAAACGGCTGCAGACCTCCCTGCCTCAGGCAAGGACGTTGGGAGCACATAAGTTCGAGAGAGGACACCGCCCCTGGCTGAGTGGGGTTTTCACTTCTCTTCACACGGTTGCGGCGGGGTACAAGTAAAAAGGAGCCTTTCAAAGGGCTCCTTTTTTCGTACGATCAAGCCCTTCGGTTTCCGAGGGGCTTTTTTGTATCTGGGACGGCAAAAAATTCATTGACTTTTCAGGGGCAAAATGATACCATAAAGAAAAACCAAGGAGGTCTTACAATGAAAAAACTACTTCTCTTTTTCCTGATCCTTTCCCTGCTTCTTTCCTGCGGCTGTGCTTCCGCTTTGCCCGCAGTTACTGAAGACGCTACCGCAACGGCAGAGGTCACCACGAAAAAAGCACCTGTCAAAAAGACAAGCGAAGATCATTTGGACGTAAGCCAGATCTCTCCCCTCCTTGCCAATAAAAATTGGGACGGCAAGACCCTGAAGGTCCTTTCCGTGGGGAACAGCTTTGCCCGCAACGCCACCAAGGTCCTTTATCAGATCGCCAGGGCGGAAGGCGTGGAGGAGATCGTTCTGGGCAACCTTCACATCGGAGGATGTCCCATCAGCCGTCACTACGAGCTTTCTCAGAGCGGTGCGGCGGAGTACGCTTATTACAAAAACACCACCGGCACCTGGGAAAAGACGGACAACGTTGCTATGAAAACGGCCCTGCTTGACGAGGACTGGGACTACATCACCATTACCTCCACCCCGGGTCAGGAGGGCGATCCCAAGTTTTACGAAGGCTGTCTGGACGGACTCATCGCCTTTCTCCGAGCAAATAAGACCAACCCCGATGCGCCCATCGGCTATCATATGACCTGGGCGTTCCCCAACGGCAGTCCCTCCTCCGCCATGAAGCTGCACAACAACAGCCGCACCATCATGTTCAACGCCATCACCGATACCACCCAAAACCACATTATGAAAAAGTACGACCTGGACTTTCTCCTTGCCAGCGGTACCGCAATTGAAAACGCCCGCTCCGTCATGGGACAGGTCTTTACCAAGGACGACGGCTACCATATGAATACCTACGGTGAATACGTAACCGGCTATATGTACTTTGCCGCCATCACGGGAAAGCCCTTGAGTGAGCTGAAATTCAAGCCCAATTACATCACCGAGACCTCCCGCGTCACCATCGCCCGCGCTGTAAACGCCGCCCTTCACGACCCCTTCGCCGCCACTGACCTGAGCAGTCAACCCCTCTTTTTAAAGTGAATGAAAAAATGCTATAGGAGTTTTTTCCTATAGCATTTCGTTTTATACACAGTTGGTGGTATGGGTCTTTCCCCAGGAATTGAAATTGATCAGATCCTCTGCAATGGGGACGATCTTTTCCTCCAATTCGGGAATCGAGGAGATCTTGCCGTCGCGGAATTCCTCCAGCCGCTCCATACAGGAGCGCATTCTTCCCAAAAGCCCGCCGAGACGGGCATCCTGCACGTCAAAGCCGTGGGGCTTATTCTCCGTGTACCACTGCGCGCGGAACGCCCGATAAAACGCATCCGTGCGGCGGATCATTTTCTTGTAATCGGCAATGACTGCATCCAGCTTCGCCTTGTCGGCGCTTTCGTAGGCGGCACGGGTGCGGGAGCAAATATTTTGCTTGATCTCAAGCACACGGCAAAGCGCAGACAGATTTTCAAACATATAGGCGTATTCACCCGCGCGCCCTGCGGCAAGCTTCAGCCTTCTGGCAAGGGAGGCGTACGTACGGGCGTATTCCTCTTTTTCCAGATTCAGAAACTGGGACATAAAGCAGTCCGCATACAGAAAATACTTGGCGGGATTGATCACCTTTTCCACGGGCTTGATGCGGTTGGGCGCATCCAGAAGGAGAAAATCATCGTAGCGGGCGCCTACCCACTCCCGGAATTTTGCGCGGATCTCTCCCATTTTGGTAATGCCTTGGGCGATACACGCGCCGTAGCACAGAGTAGGCAGCAGAGCAAAGAAGGAGCATTCCGCGCCGTTGTCCCCCCACATGGTCAGAAATACGTCCTGAACCTGCTCGGCACGGCAAACGGTAAAGGCCGCCTTGGTCGCGGGAATGGAAAAGTAGTTGTTGGGAGCAAAGCCGGACCACTTCCACGCGCCGCCTGCAAAGACAAGCTTGTCGGAGAGCTGACGGTGTCCGCGGATCATTCTCTTGTAACGGTCGGGATCGTGGCTGTAGTAATCCCAGTAGACCAGCGTCAGATTCTCGGGGATCTTTTCCTTGATGGAGGGATCAAACTCGGAGGAAGCCTTGTAATAGCTTCCGCCGCTTGCAATGCGGTAAAACATATCGCTCCACATCATAGGCTGAAAGCCGTATTCATCCGCAAGGGCGCACACCCTTTGCAGATGGGAAAGAAGAATTTCAAAGCGATCCTGCATCCCGTGGAGATCAAAATATTTGCCACGCCCCAGCATATGCGCCTCGTCCATTCCGATATGGATGTTTTCCGTGCGAAAGCTCTCACGCAGAGAGGCAAACATTCTGCGGATCAGATCGTACACCTTTTCCTCACCCACCAGCATAATATCCGCCGTATCCACCAGATCCCTCCGCCAGCGCAGGAAGGCGTTCAAGTGGGCAAGGGTCTGTATATTGGGAACCAGCTCCACCCCGAGACCGTATGCAAAATCATCCAGCTCCTTCAGCTCCTTCTTGGAGTATCTGCCCCGAAGATAGCCGAAGTTTTCCTCACCGTTCACCTCGTAGGTATCCTCTATGTACAGCTGTACCTGGTTGTAGCCCATTTTTGCCAGAACGGTAATGAATTTCTTCATCGTCTCTACGTTCATCACCGCGTTTCTGGAGCAGTCGGGCATCACGCCCATTTTACGAAAAGCGTTCTTCATCTTTATCACCCCAATGACTGAACGGGCATTGCCATCCACGTCTTGCTCTGCTCCTTGGGATACTCCTTGGAAAGCTCCTCAAAGCGGGAAGAGGTGATGCTTTGCCTCTGAGAATCTATGGTTTCAAAATAATTTACCTTCGTAGGATCTCCGAAAAAGTCCGTTCCCGAGGAAAAGCTCTTTACGATTTCAAGCTTTCCTTGGGAATTCAGCCGAAAAATGCTGCAACGATGATCCTGCGCCCCGGAGGAGCCCCAGCCGTACAACTCACCCTTGTCCGAAACGAAGCCCTCGTATCGGGACCAGAAGGCATCCAGCAAAACCGCCTTATTTTCCAGGTAAGTGAAAATAGCAAGAATGCTGTGGTCCTCTCTCACCCAGAACAGCTCTGAAACGCCGTCCTTATTCAGATCAAATTCGATACAGCCGAAGCGCTCGGGGCTTTTTTTCTCCTCGGAGCTGAAAAACTCTGACAACGCTCCCGAAAACTGAGCGATGAAATCCTCCTCGGAATATTCTTCCACCGTCTTCTTTAACGTATCGCTGAATCCATCTCCCGTAAGTGCGGTATACCAATTTGGGGGAATCGTTCCCTCAGTGCTGAGCTCGATCAGCTCTTTAAGATCTCCCTGAAGGTCCTCGTAAGCCTTTGCGGCGTGGGTGGCTTTCTCGGAATTCTCATCCCCGTTTTCCGGAGTTTTTTCTTCAGGAAGGGTCTCTTTTTGAGAAACGTCCGTTTCCTGTTCCTCCGCCGTTTTTTTCACGTCCTCAAAGGGCGCTTTCTCCTTTCCGCAGGAAACGAGGGCGACCAGCATACAAAAAGCCAACAAACAAGCAAGAATCTTTTTCATTTCATTCCTCCGTCGGTAGTTTTTTTCCGTAAACGATCTTACCGTACCGGGGAAGGACGGGCAAAATATCCTCCGCAAGCACGGAAATGGGAGCAGAAGCCCAGGGATGGCAGAGACTGGTATTCCATTTCTGATCCTTGCCCCAGGCCTCAAAGCAGGTGGTTGCGCCTTCCCGCACCATATTATACCAGGAATGCTCCGAGGTATTGACGATCAGGCGGTAAGCATCCTCGTGATACCCCATTCTGCAAAGCGCCTTCAATACGAAATACGCCATATACACCCCGCAGGATAATCCCTTTTCCTTCACAAGAGCGCGAATCTTCTCCTCCTGCTCGGGACGGTGGATCCCGTAAAAGGCAGGGATCACGTTGGCGTGGAGAGAGCTATGCTCGCTGTCTTCACAATCGGTAAACAGACCCGTTTTCGGATCGTAAAAAGCGCGGTGGAAGGCTTCCTTCAGTTCCTCTCCCCGCAATTCTCTCTCTACTCCCAGAATGCGGGCGATCTCCTCCGTCTGCAACACGCATCCGATATAAAAGGCGTTCAACACGTTGTGAGGAGGGCTGTCCTTGGGCATTACGGATTCCAGAGGAAAATCGTAGCCGTCCCGCAGATTTTTGGGCCAATCCACCAAATTCCACTTATCCCAGACTCCTTGCAGAAGTCCGTCCTCCCGCTCAAACTGTCTGAAATGCTGTGCGATGCCGTCGCAGGTCTCATAGGCACGTCGAAGCATACTTTCATCCTTCGAATAAGCGTAATGGCGCAGAGCGAGAATGGGAAATTGCAGAGAATAATCGGCGATCTCCTGCATCAGAGAGCCGGGCGCCACCGCCATCAGTCCCTTGCAGATGAAGGCGGACTGCATTTGATTTTCCATCGCCTTTTCA
>JAZPZL010000013.1:0-15423 GCA_045544655.1 Eubacteriales bacterium | reverse complement strand
ATCGTAGGTGTATTCGCCTACGGGGAGAAAGCCCTTGGAGGCTACCATTCCGGAGGTCCATTCGTAATTGGCTGAATTGACTACTCTCGCCCAGCCCCAGGAGGCGCCGATGGAGCATTGGTTTCCGAAATAGAGCTGGTTGGCGGCGGCTTTTTCCATATCCACCACACCGGTCTCCGGATCGTAAAATTCCATAATACGGTACACGTTGCCCGTGCCTCTCATATAAGGAAGACCTCCGTAAACGGTTCCCTGCTCCACGGTTTTCTTCGTAGTCTTTCCCGAAAGGGTGTAGGTGAAATCGTGGTCCTCATCGGGGGTCCAGGCAAAGGTCTGAGAGAAACGGAAGAAGTCTACGCAGAGATTTCTTCTCTCTTCCACGGACATATCGTTCGTTGCCGTGGGGAAAGCGGCGATCTTTTCCAAACTCAGCTTATCGCACACCGGGGGAAAAGCCGGGGCTTCTTCTTTGGTTTTTACTTCCGAAATCTTATTCTCATCGGTTTTTGCCTCTGCAGTTGCCGCCTCCGTGTTTTTCCCCTCCAAGGAGGAGCAACCCGCAAAAGCGGGTACAAGGAGAAGGAGAACAAGTAGAAAAGAGAGAATTTTTTTCATTGGAAAGTTCATTTTTTAGTTTGCAAGGAGCTTGCCTTCCCAGGCAGTGAGCTTTTCGCCGTTGCCGATCTGTACGGTGATGCGGACGCTGTGGTTGCCGTCGGCGTATTTCTTCGTGCCTGCGGCAAATATGCCCTTGGAAAGTTCTACGGACAGAATTCCGCCGTAGCCGTTGCGGATCACCTTGGTATCCGCGGTCTTTCCGTCGGCACCGATGAATTCCACGAAGATATCGGAGATGATGTAGTTTGCGCTGACGGTGGCGCCGATCAGCTCGTCCAGAGTCAGCTCGGTCTTATCGGTATCGATCTTTACCTCGCCCGCTTCTACGGGATCGGTTCCCAGAAATTCGGCGAAGGTATAGGGAATGTAGGAGGTTTTGAAGAGCTTGGCGAAGGTGTACTTTTTATCCACGCCACCCTGGATCTCGTAGCTATTTCCGTTGGCAAGCTTGCTTTCCCATTCAGCGGTTGCCTGGTCGATAAAGGTCACGTAGCTCTTTTCGCCGTCGATGGTACCGTCTTCAGCTTTTTCCACGTGAACGGAGGATACCATAATGATGTGACCGCCGGTGGTGTAGTAGACCAGGGCATCGGCAGGCTTGAGCAGAGCGTAGGATTCGTACATAACCTGTTTTCCGTTGCCGTTGCAAATGGCCACGGTCTCGTTCTCGGGGAACTTCGCCAGATCCATATTCATTTTGTAGGGACCTACGGGGATATAGCCGTTCTTGGGAACCATGGAATCCGTCAGCTTATGGGCGGCGGAGTTGATGACGCGGGAAAAGCCCCAGCCGGAGCCGTAGGAGCAGAAATTGCCGAAAAAGCGCTGATTCTTGCCGGCTTCTGCCATATCTACTTCGCCCGTTTCTTCATCGTAATACTCCAGCATACGGTATACGTTGCCTGCACCGTGAAGATAGGGGAAGCCGCCGTAGACCTCGCCCTGAGTCATATAATGAGCGGTGGTGCTGCTTCCGATGGTGTAGCTCCAGGTTTCCGAGGGAGTCCAGGCAAAGGTCTGGGAAAAACGGAAAAATTCCACGCAGAGATTGCGCAGCTCCTCTTCACTCATAGAGGAATTGGCAATGGGGAAGGAGGCGATCTTTTCCGCGGAAAGGCGGTTTTCAGCGGGGATCTCGGGGATCTCCTTCTTTTTTTCCTCGGTTTTTGGTTCTGTTTTTTCTTCTTCGGTTTTGGTTTCTGCAGGTGCTTCGATCGTTCCGCTGCCACAGCCTGCAAAAACGGGCAGGAGAACCAAAAGGCAAAGCAGAAGAGCCGGGATTCGTTTCATCGTTTTGATTCCTTTCATTGAAAATCGGTAAAAACAGTTTAGCATAAAAAAAGAAAAAAATCAATGCGTTCTTTTTTGAACAGCAAGAATTTATTTGAATTGGGCAAGAATCATTTAAGAAGAAGCAGGCGGTGACGCCTTATTTTATGCCATACGGTGAAGGGATTCTCCCGTAAGTTCCAAAAAAAAGAGAAAAGATCCGTGAAGAAAAAGAAAATCTATTGCAAAAAGATTCTAATAATGGTAGAATTTTGGTAGAGCTTAAGGTGGAGGAAGTTATGGAATTTTCGGAAAAAATTCGTTTTTTAAGAAAAAAATATAAATTGAGCCAGGCGGAATTGGGCAAAAAGGTGGGAGTATCCAACCGCGCCGTTTCCAAGTGGGAAAACGGGGAAAGTCTGCCTTCCACGGATACACTCTTGTCCATTGCCACCGTGTTCGGAGTAACGCTGGATTTCTTTCTCAAGCACGATGAAAAGGAAAGCCGTGAGAAGATCGTAGAGCCGGGAATGGAGTCTCTGCGGGAGCTTTACAAGATCGGAAGAGGCCCCTCCAGCTCTCATACCATGGGACCTGAAAAGGCGGCGACTCTGTTCCGCCGCAGATTCCCCGAGGCAACCCGCTTTAAGGCGGTGCTTTGCGGCTCCCTTGCCAAAACGGGAAAGGGACACCGCACGGACTTTTGTATTCTGGATGCCTTTTCACCCGTGGAATGTGATATTGAATTTGATATTAAGACCATGGAGCTGTATCATCCCAATACCCTGAAGCTTTACGCGTATCGGGCAGGCAAGCGCATCGGCTTCTGGGAGGTGTACAGCGTGGGTGGCGGCAGTATTGAGATCAAGGGCGAGCCCGTGTATAAGCCGGATCGCATCTATCCTCACAATTCCTTTGCTCAGATCGCCGCGTACTGTCAGACCCATTCTCTGCGCTTGTGGCAATACGTGGAACGCTTTGAGGGCGTGCGGATCTGGGAATACCTGGAAACGATCTGGAAGCAGATGCTGCGCTCTATGGAGGAGGGACTGTCTGCGGAGGGAGAGCTTTTCGGAGGATTGGGAGTGCAGAGAAAGGCAAAGTATCTGTTCAATCAGCGGCATATTGATGAAAATGCGGAGACGAGGGAAAACCGCCTGGTTTGCTCCTACGCCTTTGCAGTCAGTGAGCAGAACGCCGCCTGCGGGACCATCGTGACGGCTCCTACCTGTGGGTCTTGCGGAATTTTGCCGGCTGTGTTAAAATATGTTAGCGACAAGCGTGGCTTTGACGAGGTGGAGATCCTTCACGCGCTGGCGACTGCGGGTCTGATGGGCAATCTCATCAAGACCAACGCCTCCATCAGCGGAGCGGAATGCGGCTGCCAGGCGGAGGTGGGAAGCGCCTGTGCCATGGCTTCCGCCGGTCTTGGTGAGCTTTACGGAATGGCACTGGGGCAGATCGAATACGCCGCCGAGGTGGCGCTGGAGCATCACTTGGGTCTGACCTGCGATCCCATTCGCGGATTGGTGCAGATCCCCTGCATCGAGCGGAATGCGGTTGCCGCCATGCGCGCCATCAACGCGGTGAATCTGGCAAACTTTTTGACCGATTCCCGAAAGATCTCCTTCGATACGGTGGTAAAGACCATGTATGAAACCGGCAGAGACCTGTCTCACCGTTACCGTGAAACCAGCGAGGGAGGCCTTGCCAAGCTTTACGTATAAAAAGAAAGGAAACAAAAAATGAAAAGAATTTTTGCCCTTGCCCTTTCACTTTTGATGATATGCACTTTGATTTCCTGTTCCCGTGACAAGACTCCCACAGAAAAGAAAAGCGAGGAAAACAGCCTTGCAGATCTAAACGGCGAGCTTTTGTACCGTCACGGTGAAGAAAAAATGCGTGCGCTGAAAAGCGCGCTTTATACCACCCGCGTGCTGAACGGCGAGGAAGAGCTGGGTGAATTTGAGACCGTTCGCATCCGCCGTGGCTACGACGGCTTCCTTTATTCCCGCCGCGGTCAAGGCTTTTATTCCTACGACGGAGAGCGGGCTTATACGGAAAGCAGTCTGGGTGCTTATACTGCGCCTGCGACCATGCGCGTGTTTGAAGAATATCTGACGAAGTTCGTCTTTTCCGTTTGCGGACTCAATCCCGATCTTCTGGAAAATTTCCTGCGCGAGGGAGACGTGGTAACCTACGACAGCAAAAATGAAGAATTGCTTTCTTTGTATCAGCTGGAGGAAAAGCCGGATTTTGTTCCCACCTCCTTGACGGGAAGTGCCAGATTGGACGAGGAAGGTGTGATCCTGGAGGAGAGCATTACCCTCAAGGCAGAGGGGGAGGAATATATCCTTAAGACCGTTCTGACCGATTACCGCTCGGAATCCATTACCGTTGCAACGCCTGAGAAGCCTGAGGACTTTACAGAGGTATCGGATATTCGCTTGCCCATGCGTTTGCAAAATGCCATTGAGACTCTTTTTGCACAAAAGGAAATGCAGATCAGCGCGGTTTCCGCAGGAACGCTGACCCTTGGGGAGAAAAAGAACGTATTCTCTGAGGATATCAATATCTACGCCAAGGAGGAGGCGGGGGCTTATTATCTTTCCCGCCAGACCTTGAAGACCATTCCCGAGATTCCCGAGGAAAGCGTTTTTTATCAGGCGCTTTTGTCCGGCGGCAAGAAGAGCGAGAATCGCTATAACGTGTTTTTGGGAGAGAAGATTTGGGAAAACACCCAGGAGGCAACTACCCTGGATTGGCAGGAGGAGATCCGCGCTTTGATCCCCGCGGTTTCCCGGTTCGGAAGCTTTGCCATGACCGAGGAGGTGGGCGGCTACACCATTTCCTTTACGCTGAAGGATGAAGCCGCAAAAAAGCTTGCGGAGAAAATTGCCGCGTCGATGCCCGAAAGCGGTGTTACCCTGCAGGCGGCTACGGTCCGCTCCTGCGAAGGCACGCTTTCCATCAATGAAGAAAGCGGTATGCTCACCGCCATTTCGTATCAGATCACGGGCGGCTTTGCCGGTGAGGCGGGAAGCGGTGATTACGACGGCAGATATTCCGTTTTGGTGGACCGCATTGAGGGTGTGACCGTTCCCGAATTGCAAACGCCCTCTGCAACTACCCCCGGGATGCATCCCGAAAATATGGACGATCAGGCTTGCTGAGTATAAAATTGCCAAAAAAGGGGTGATCCGGTGGAACAAAAACGAAAAGCGACCCGCAGAAAAGAAAGTCCCTTGTTGCTTTTTTTGGTATTTTTGCTTTTGACCGTGACCCTGGCAACGCCCTTCGTTTACTATGCTCCGAAAAATCGCCTTGCACGGGCTGTTGAAAAGACCGTTTCGGAGCTTGGTGACGAGGACGTTCTCAGGTTTTTGGGTGAGGTGCTTTGGGACGGCTCCTTTGAAGCAAAGGGGGAGGGGGATTCCCTTTCCTATACGGCTACCTTACCGAAATACGCCGCCCTCGCACGGCAGGGCAACGAAGGCTCTTTCCGCGTGGCAGTTCAGGGAGACGAGCTTTATCTGTACAGCTCCGGTCTGGGGGAAGAAGCGTATTCGGCTCCCAGGCGCGGTGCCGCCCTTCAGCTTTGTGACAGTGCTTTTTCCGATGCGGGAATGCCTGCGCCGCAAATGCGGCTTTTTCGTACCGCACTCAGCTTGGGGGATAGCGGCTTTGCCCGATCTCTTGAAGCCTTGAAGCGTACCTTCACCTCCTGCCTGTCAGCAGGGGATCCGAAATTTTCCGCAGTGGGCGAAGAGATCAGGCTCGGTGAGAAGGATCGCCGCGTGACCACCTTCACCTACGAGCTTGGCGAGGAAGGGCTGGAAAAAGTCCTTACCGCGCTGAAGCGCGCGGGAAAGGAGGAGGGAACCGCGGAGGCGTACGGGGTGCTTCGCGGCTTTTTATCCGCCGCTCTTTCCAAAACCGAAACGGCTGACGCGGCACAGCGCTTCGTTTCCTTCCTTTGCGGAGAAAGCGAGGAATTTGCCGCTTTTGAAAAAAATCTTTTGTCGAAAAACAGCCGACTTTGTCTGTCCGTGACGACATACAAGGGAAGAGTCGTGGCGGCAAAATTCCTTTTGGGCGGCGGTGATTTCCTTCTGGAGATCAACGGGAATTTTTCCGAAAAGCTGAAAAAGGACGGAACCTGGTCCGCAGACCTCCGTGCAAGATCGGGAGAAGCAGAGCTGTTTTCCCTGTCCCTGGGCTCTGCGATCGAGGAGAATTCAAAAAGTGCATTGATCCGCAAATGGAGTTATTCCTATACCGATACGGTTGGCGCCTTGACGCCCGAGGCGGGGCAGGAAGCGGGAGAGGTCATTTTCTCCTGGGGCAAGGTGAAAAAGGATCTGGGACTCAGATGGGTCCTGGGAGAGGATACCGTGGTATTTCGCGGTGAGCTTGTAAAATACAAAAAAGGCAGAAAGTTGGAATTTTACGTGGATCGGGTAGAATGGAACGGACAGAGGCTTTCCGAAGAGGATCGGTACGCCGTGATCCTTTCCAAAAAAGGTCAAACTCCCGCGAAGCGTGAAGCTTCAAAGGCCTTGTTCCCGGACGGAGAGGAACGGAGCGGGCTTGCTGATTTGCTTCTGGGGCGGTTCAATCGCTTTACTGTATAGAAGAGAAAAGAGGAAACGAGAATGAAACAATTTTTTAAAAACCTGAAAGCGGGAATGCTCCTTTCCGGAGTGATTTCCATCATACTTGGATTGGTTATGATCTGTTTGCCCGAGATCGTGGAGACCACGCTGCGCTTTGTTTTCGGCGGCGGACTTACTCTGTTCGGCGCGCTGGAGATCGTATTCGTATTCGTAAAGCCCAACGGGCTTCTTTCCGCGGGCAGAATCATTCCCGGAGTTCTATCCCTGGCGGTGGGTCTGGTATTTTTGTTCCGCTTCGATACCTTCGTGAGCCTGCTGTGGATCCTCTTGGGTATTTCCATTCTTACCGACGGTATTTATAAATTGCAGTACGCCTTTGAACTGAAGGCGGCAGAGGTGAAAAATTGGTGGATCAATCTTCTGATCTCCTTGGCCTCCTTGCTGATGGCGGCGGTGCTGATGATCCAGCCCTTCAATCTGCAAAACGCTATGACCGTCTTTGCAGGAGTCCTTCTTGCGGTCAACGGAATTTTCGATATTCTGTGTACTGTTTTGATGTCCGTTTACGCAAAGCGTATGCGTGGAGTTGCCACAGCTTTGATTCAAGATGCGGAGGAAGAGGAACAGGGATTGGTGGAAAAATAAGATTTTTTGGTTAAACAGTACAAAAAAAACGAAAAAATTTGGTAAAAGAATAGAGTTGCAAAAATTCACTTTTTTAGATATAATGATGGTGCTATATATACATGGCGAAATGCTAATTTTTTAGGAGGATATTATGGCTGAAAACGAAAAGATCACTCCCGAAGCAGAAGAAGTCAAGGCAGAAGAAGTTAAGACTGAAGAAGTTAAGACTGAGGAAGTCAAGGCTGAAGAAGTTAAGACTGAAGAAGTTAAGACCGAAGCTCCTGCAGAGGAAAAGAAAGAAGCTCCCAAGGCAAAGAAGGCAAATAAGGCTCTTCCCGCAATCATCGCAGCTGCAGTCGTTGCAGTTCTGGTTGTAGCTTTAGTTGTCGTTGCATTTGTTATGGGTTCTTCTGCAATCAATGCATACGGTGCAAAGGACTATGAAGGCGCTTACAACAATTCCAAGCTCGCCCTCTTTATGTCCGCAGGCGACAAGAACGTAATCAAAGAAGCTTACATCAAGGAAGTTCTGGTTAAGCAGGAGAAATTCTTCACTGCAGCTGAGCTTCTTGAGAAGAGCAACATGACCGAAGAAAAGAAGAACGAAATTTACGCTTCCAGCCCCGCTCTTGCACTTTGCAAAGAGGGTCAGATCGTAAAATTCGGTAAGTATGAATGCGATAACAACGCTGCAAACGGTTATGAAGACGTTGAATGGATCGTTCTGGAAGTAACCAAGGAAAACGGCAGAGCTCGCGCTCTCCTTCTCTCCAAGGATATTCTCGGCGCACCCGGCGGATGGAACAAGACCGACGGAAACACCTTCTACTCTGCATCCAACCTTCACGACTGGTGTGAGAATGACTTCTATCTTTCCTTCATCGGTGCTGACATTGAACTGGGTAAGAAGATCCTGAAGATCAAGGTTGCTACCGCAGATTCTTCTACCGGCGTTGATTCCGGCGAAGAAGTTGCAGTTCATGCATACGCTCCCGCTAAGGAAGAGCTGGATAAGTACCTCACCGGCGATCTTGCTAAGTACATCGTTGCTTCTCCCACCGCAAGTGCAAAGCAGGAAGGCGTTACTGCTTACGGCAAGGAGCAGATCGCTCAGTACTACGTGAGAAACGTTGGTAACGTTGAGAACAATGCTCAGTGGGCAGCAGGTATCGACAAGAAGGGTGCCTTCAACGAGGGTCTCGCAATGAGCGGTAATGCTACCGGTGCTCGTGTTTGCATCAACGTTGACCTTGGTGAACTGAAGTAATTCGTTTTTGAATTCAAAATGGGATCGGAAGATTGTTCCGATCCCATTTTTTTCGTTACAGGGGAAACCTCGCCGGAGAATTAAATCGCAAACAGAATTTTCAGGGTTGCTTCATCCGCTACGGCGGTGGGGAGCAGCCCTTTTGCTTCCTGAAAAGCAAGGACGGCGCGTGCGGTGGAGGGTCCGAAGAAGTCGAATTCCTCCTTGGCGCGTTCATTCAAAAAGCCTGCGCGATCCAGCTTTTCCTTCATTTGCAGAACCTCTTCTCCTTCCGAGCCGATGGATAAGGGGGCGGAAGGTGGGATCTCCCGTGGCTGGGAGCGTGGAAGACCGAGAAATTCCCGCTTCCAAAGAGGTTCCTCCAACTCCTGCAAGGGGGGAGCGGGCGGATCGGCGGAGCGGGCAGAAGAGGGGAAGCACCCTGCGTTTACCGCGCGGAGGATGGAGGCGATCCTCGTGCGGGTCGTGCTTCCTACAATGCCGTCGGCAGTCAATCCGAAGATCCGCTGGAAAACCTTCACCGCTTCCTCCGTTCGTCTGCCGAAGGCTCCGTCTGCCTGAAGAGACGGAATGGGTGCCAAAGCAGAGCCGATTCGGTTCAGGTTGCTTTGCAAGGTGGCAACGTCGCTTCCCCGGGAACCGTACTGCAGAGTGCGACCGCTTACGGGAGCGATATTGTCAAAGCATCCCGATACCGTGGAGCCGAAGACCCGATTCAGAGCCTCCCAGGTTTCTCTGCCGATGATCCCGTCGTCACGGTAGCCGAAAAGCCTTTGGAATTCCCGTACGGAGTTTCTCATTCTCGGTCCGAAGATTCCGTCCTCCTCCAATTTTCCTACGGTTACGAAAACGGGACGAATTCGGTTCAGGAGCATTTGCTCGTATAAAACCTCGTCTCCGGAGGATCCGTTGCGCAGGAGTCTTCCCGGATAGGGGCGGATGGTCAGCGTGCCTCCCTCCGTCACGTCCATATAAACGGAAACGATGCGATTCCAGGTGGTCTCTCCCACGATACCGTCAACATCAAGACCGTAGGTGCGCTGAAAGGCACGAACGGCGTTTTCCGTATCGTTTCCGAAAAAGCCGTCGATGGAAAGATCGGGAATAAAGGGGTTGAAGGCGGCAATGGTCTTCAAATAAAACTGCAGATTTTGTACTGCGCTTCCCGTATCACCGAAGCGCAGGAGACCGGGGTAGGAATTGTCGTCGTACTGAGGGCGCTCTCCTTCGCTGTTCAGTTCTCCCAAACGCTTTACCGCTACGTAAATATAGGAAATGCGGTACCAGGTGCTTTTGCCTACCACACCGTCGGGAGTGAGATTGAAAATGCGTTGAAAGGCCTTTACCGCGTTTTCCGTTTCCGTACCGAATACGCCGTCCACGGTATTGATGGCGGGAATGGCGGGATAGTTGACGCGAATGCGATTCAGCTGCTGCTGAATGGTACGCACGTCTCTGCCCGAGGAACCGCGGCGCAGAGGAGAGCCCGGGTAGGAGGATTCAATGGCGCGGATGTTGTTGGTTCTTGCCAGCTCTACGTCGCCGTAGTAGAATTGGAGGATCTCCAGGGCGCTTCTTCCGTTTTGCGCCAGGGTGACGGTACCCCATTGAGAAAGACCTGCGCAGGTGACGGTGGTTCCGTTGCAGTATTCCGCAAAATAGGGGTCGATCCTGCCGGGGCGGCGGATGTACTCGTTAAAGATCTCGTCTACGATATCGGAAATGCTTTTGAAAATATTTCTGCCGTAGACGTAGTATTGATCGTAGGCGGTGGAATTGGTGATATTGAAATTATAGCCGCGGGAGGGATACCATTCGGTAAACACGCGGTTCAGGATAAAGGATACCTGACAATGGATATTTGCCCGCAGGCTTTCCTCCGGCCAAGTGGGGTAGATCTCACTGGAGGCTACGTTCTTGACGTAATCCACGAAGGGAACGGTGACGTTGGAGGCAGAGGAGGTGGGTGTACCCAGATGCACGGTGACCCGCTCGGGAATGAATACCTCACCCAAAACCCGTTCCTCTCCCGTGGGACCTTGAATGCGGTTTTCGGGGGTGGTTCGCAAGGCGTGAGGTCCGATCTCATATTCCAAAACCTCGTCCTCGCTTTGACCACGGGGAATCATTTCCGAGGGCAGGACGCTTTGTTCTCCCGCGAAGATCTGAATTCCCCGAATGAGAAAGGTGTAAAAGCCGTCCGCTTCAATGCGGGCGTCAACGGTGGAATAGGGCTGATTTTCTTCGGGACGAAGAGATAGGGAACGCTCGGGGGCGTCTATGAAAAACTCCCGGGAAATGCCGCTTTCCTCCGTGATCCGATCCTCTCCCAAAACGGCTCCGTCGGGAGAATAGAGGGTGACGGTGGCGTTTGTAACGGGAAATGCGCTGTCTGCGGTGCGAACGGTAAAATAAAGGCTTCCTTGTGGCATAAAGCACTCCTTTCAAAAGACGTTTTCTTTCCCTTTATTGTATGCACAAGGATGGAAAAGGGTACGCATTTTGATTGACAAAGACGCTGTTTGATGTTAAAATGATAGAAGAAATTTACAGATCGAGGTTTGTTATGGCCGGTAAAAAATCCTTTGAGGTGCGTAGCATCGTTTACGCCGCCGTGTGTCTTGCCCTTTGTATGGTATTGCCTTTTCTGACGGGGAGCATTCCCGAGATCGGAAGACAGTTTGCACCCATGCATTTTCCCGTTTTGCTCTGCGGTTTTATCTCCGGTCCCGTTTGGGGCTGTGTGGTGGGAGCCATCGCCCCTCTTGCCCGCCATTTGCTTTTCGGTACGCCCTATCTCTATCCCGATGCCATCCGTATGATGGTGGAGCTGGGTGTATACGGGCTTTCTGCAGGTCTTTTTTACCGCTATTTGCCGAAAAAGCCCTTCGGCATTTACGTTTCCCTTTTGTCCGCTCAATTTTTCGGCAGACTCGCCTGGGGCTTGATGGCGTATACCCTCAGCCTTTTTGATCAAAATAATCCCTTCTTTATTGAAATGGTGATGACTGCCACCGTTTCCGGATCTCTCATCGGCATTGCCATTCAGCTGCTTTTGATCCCGCCCGTGGTCTACGCGATGCAGCGCGCCCAATTCATTTCCAAATATTGATGAAAAAAAGAAACCGCGTTATTTGCGGTTTCTTTTTCTGTATTCGGTAGGGGTGACGCCGTTGCGGGCGCGGAAGAGGCGGTTGAAGTAGCTGACGTTGTCGTAGCCGACGAGAGCGGCGATCTCGATGATGGGAAGCCGGGTATTGCGAAGATACCCCTCCGCCTTGGCAAGGCGACGTTCGTTGCGGTAAGCGCAGGGGCTTTTTCCCGTCTTTTTCTTAAATTTTGCGCCCAGGTATTTTTCGTGATAGCCCAGGGAGGATGCCAGTTCCCGAACGCTGATCTTTTCCGCCAAGCCTTCCCCCAAAAGCTCCTCTACCTGTCCGGCAAAGGGATCCTGCTCCTCAGTGGTTGCGGGGGAGGTCTCCATCAAAAGGCGGACGTGATTTTCCAGTATGTTTGCCTTTGCGGTGGCATTTTGCAAAAAATTCGGGTCTGCGCCATCCTCAGGTGTTTTCCCCGAGATCATCAAAAGGCAGATCACGGAGCCCCGCAACACCACGGGGTGCAGATACTCGGTAATTCCGCAGGAGCAGCGATGCAGAAAAGGCTTTTTCTCCTCCCTTGCCTGCTTGAATTTTTTCTCGCGGATGCCGTAGCAGATCCCCATCTGCTCGGCGTTTTTCTTCCTTTCCATACAATAGGGGGAGGCGTGGATCATTTGAGAGGAGGGAAGTCGGGGGAGAAGATTTCGCATCGCTCCGAAAAAGGCGACGCACACGTGCAGATTCGTACCCGCTTCCAAAGCGGTAATGAGCTGAGTGAGGGGCGTGTAGATCATAAAGCGTCCTTTGAAGGTGTTTTTTTTATCTTAACACAATTCTTTCCTTTGTGCAAGGTTTTCTTTCAAAAGTTGTAGAATCAAGAGCGCAAATCTTTTATAACAGAATTAAGGAATAAAATCGAAGGAGAAAAAAGGATGAAACGTTTTGATCTGATCGTGGCAGGGGGCGGCTTTGCCGGTGCTTGTGCCGCCATTACGGCTGCCCGCAAGGGGCTTTCCGTGCTTCTTGTGGAGCGTTATAACGCGCTGGGCGGTGCGGCGGTACACGCCTTGGTAATGCCCTTTATGCGTTATTGGGATAAGCGTCAAAAGGACAAGACCCCCGATTCTGCCAAGGGATACTTTTGCGGCTCCGTATTTCTGGAGGTGATCCGTGAAATGCAGAAGATTACCGGGGAGCAGAACGATACCCGCTTTGACGAAGAGGTAATGAAGCTGGTTTTGAACCGTATGGCGGTATCTGCGGGCGTGACCTTGCTTTACAATTCCGTGGTGACCGAGGCGATCACCGAGGGCGGCGAGATCTCCGCCGTGAAGGTATATACCAAGGGCGGTACGCTCAGCTTTGCCGCTGACTACTTTATTGACGCTACCGGAGACGGGGAGCTTTCCGCTTTGGCGGGCTGTGATTTTCAGCTTGGCAGAGAAGGGGACAGCCTTTGTCAGCCTATGACCCTTTCCTTCCGCTTGGGCGGAGTGGATCTGGAAAAATACGTAGAAGAAAAGCCCGGGATCAATCCCCTTTACGACGAGTGGAAAAAGGCGGGCAAGATCAAAAATCCCCGTGAAAACGTTTTGATCTTCCTGAATTACAATCAGGGCGTTCTCCATTTCAATACCACCCGCATCGTGAAGAAAAGCCCCATTGACGGCTTTGAGGTAACCCAGGCGGAGATCGAGGCGAGAGAGCAGGTATTTGAAATGCTCCACTTCCTCAAGTCCAATTTTAAGGCGTTTGAAAATGCAAGAGTCCTTTCCACCGCCATTCAGATCGGCATCCGTGAGAGCCGCAAGATCGTGGGCGAATACGTTCTAACCAATGAGGATTGCCTTTCCCTGGCGCGCTTTGAGGACGCGATCGCCGTGAGCAATTACGACATTGATATTCACAATCCCGAGGGAAGCGGCACCAGCCACCATTATTTTGCCGAGGGGGAATGGTTCCAGATCCCTTACCGCTGTCTCATCCCCAAGGGAATGAAGAATCTTCTCGTTGCGGGCAGATGCATTTCCGCTTCTCACGAGGCGCAGGCTTCCCTGCGTATTATGCCTTACTGCGCGCAGCTGGGTCAGGCGGCGGGCAATGCGGTCTATATGGCGAAAAAGGGCGGGATCAATACTGCTCAGATCTCCGTTCCCGCTTTGCAGGAGATCTTGAGAAAAGAAGATTTTGCCATTTGATCGGCAAAAAAGGCTGTAAAAAAAGTCCAATTCAAAAAAACAGTAAAATAAAGGCTTTATAAAAGAAGAAATGCTATAGAAGCACAAGTAAGTGTAACTATAGCATTTTTTTCGTTTTTTGAGCTTTTCCGTAGGGTCGATTTAAAGGACAAGGCAATAAATACTACCAAAAGGTAAAACTTTTGACAATAGCCCCTATCAAAGAAAAATCAGTTTGAGTGTCGGTAAACATGTATATAAAAAAGAGAAAACCCTTGAAAAGCATTGCATTTTTTGGGATAAAATGATAGAATATTTTCGCTGTCTAAAGGTTTACTATTTGACAATTGCCTCTCTTCTTTGCTGTCACGTTTGAAGCAAAAGAGTCAAAAAAGGTCAAACAAAGGAGAAAAACGATGAAAAAGAAGCTTCCTGTCTTCCTTAGCGTAATCTTTACCCTGGTACTTGCTCTTTTATTTATCCCCACAACGATAGAAACTCCCGTTTTTGCGGAAAGCAGCGGCGATTATACTTACTCAGTATCATTCGGTGAAGCAACGATTACGGATGTAAACACCACCATCAGCGGTGATATTACGATTCCATCCGCCTTGGGCGGTTATCCTGTCACCTCCATCGGAAGCTCCGCCTTTTCCTATTGCAGCAGCCTTACCTCCGTTACCATCCCTGACAGCGTCACCTCCATCGGAGGCTCCGCCTTTTACGGTTGCAGCTGTCTTACTTCCATCACCCTTCCGTTTGTCGGTGCAACAAAAGACGGAGCATCCAACACACATTTTGGTTATATTTTTGGAGCTTCTTCTTTTTCTTCTAACAGGGATCGCGTACCTACTTCTTTGAAGACAGTGGTAATCACTGACAGTACTTCCATCGGAAGCTCCGCCTTTTCCAATTGCATCAGCCTTACCTCCGTTACCATCTCGGACAGCGTCACCTTCATCGGTGACTATGCCTTTTACGGTTGCAGCAGCTTGACCTCCGTTACCATCCCGGGCAGCGTGACCTCCATCGGAAACGGTGCCTTTTACCATTGCAGCAGCCTTACCTCCGTCACCATTGGAAACAGCGTCACCTCCATCGGCGACGGTGCCTTTGACGGTTGCAGAAGCCTTACTTCTATTACCATCCCGGACAGCGTGACCTCCATCGGAAACGGTGCCTTTTACGGTTGCAGTAAGTTGAAATATAATACGTACGATGAAGGAAAATACCTTGGAAATGCTACGAATCCATATCTGGCATTGATGGATACCACTTCGAGTTCGATTGAAGCCATCGCGATTCAAAAAAACACAAAAATCATCGCCGACTATGCCTTTTTCTATTGCAGCAGTCTTACCTCCATCACCATCCCCGACAGCGTCACCTCCATCGGCGAGTATGCCTTTTCCGGTTGCTCAAAGCTTACCTCCGTCACCATTGGAAACAGCGTCACCTCCATCGGTGAAGATGCCTTTTACAATTGCAGTAGCCTTACCTCCGTCACCATTGGAAATAGCGTCACCTCCATCGGCGATTCTGCCTTTTCCTATTGCGACAGCCTTCACTCCGTTATCATCCCGGACAGCGTGACCTCCATCGGAAACGGTGCCTTTTACGGTTGCAGCAGTCTTACTTCCATCACCCTTCCGTTTGTCGGTGCAACAAAAGACGGAGCATCCAACACACATTTTGGTTATATTTTTGGAGCTTCTTCTTTTTCTTCTAACAGGGATCGCGTACCTACT
>JAZPZL010000012.1:0-2429 GCA_045544655.1 Eubacteriales bacterium | reverse complement strand
CGTGTCCAGAGAGTTGATTTCCAAAGTCCTGCAGACGTTTTTGTTTTGGAAGGATTATGCGTGAATTTCTCAGCCAGAATCGTTACCATTGACGGCGAACGCATCAATCTTTCTCCAAAGGAATACGAGCTTCTGTTTTATCTGATTAAAAATAGAAATATTGCCTTAAGCCGTGAAAAATTGATTTGCGACGTTTGGGGCTATGATTTTTACGGAGACGATCGTACACTTGATACCCATATCAAGCTTTTGAGAAAGCGCCTGGGTGTGTATGCAAAACAGATCGTTACGCTCAGAGGGGTAGGTTATCGTTTTGAAGCATAACTTTGGTGTAAAAGCAAAGCTTTTGATCTCTTTCATCGCTTTTAGTGTATTCGTAATCGTATTACTGTGGCTTCTTGAAGTTGTATTTCTTGACGAGATCTACAGAGGGATCAAAATCAGCTCCATCAGAAAAACAGCAGATGTTATGTGTAATTTGAGTGACGAGCAATTGATCGACTTAACTTACGAAGCCTCATCCTCCGTCGGTTTGTGCCTCAGTATTTATGATGATAAATTGAACGTTTTGGCTGAGGAACATACCAGCGGTCAGTGCGTGGTACACAACCTTTCATCCAAAACTCTTGCAATATTTTATAAAGCAACTACTGAATTTGAAGGTCAACGGTTTGAAAGCCACCTTTCAGCCCAAGAGATCACGAGCATCCTGAGAAGGCACGAGTATTCGCTTGATTCTTTTCAGTTTCCGCATAGTTATTTCTTTGATCGTGAACCCGTTTTGAACGCCTCGTCGGATGCATACGATTGTATCCTCGTCAGTCAGCTTTTCAAGAATGCCGAGGGGGAGGTTCGGTATGCTCTCCTTTCCTCGATTCTTCTTCCTATTGAATCAACGGTACAGACGATCAGGTTTGTGCTGAATCTTTTGATTGGAATTCTGGTTGTACTTTCTGTTCTGATGTCCGTCATTCTTTCGAAGACGATTTCCGCTCCGATTTCTAAATTGAACAAGGCATCCAAAAGTCTTTTGGACGGTCAATTCGACGGTCAGGATATCAAAGGCTACCGCGAGGTTGAGGAATTGGCAGAAACGCTTCAGCGTTCTGCGTTGGAGCTTCAGCAGGTTGACCGTCTGCGAAGGGAATTAATCGCAAACGTTTCTCACGATCTCAGAACTCCTTTGACACTGATCTCTGCCTATAGCGAAGTGATGCGCGATATTCCCGGTGAAAATACGCCGGAAAATCTTCAGGTCGTAATCGACGAGGCTCATCGTCTTTCAGAGCTCGTAACGGATCTGATGGATCTATCCAAGCTTGAGGCGGGTATGGAGCAGTTGAATCTGGAACGCGTTGAGCTGATCTCCTTCGTTCGTCAAATATTGACCCGATATGAAAAGCTTACCGGCTTTCAGGGATATACGGTTACGCTGGAAACGATCCTAGAGAACGTTTTTGTTTATGCAGACGTGGTTAAGCTGAATCAGATCATATATAACCTTGTCAATAATGCCATCAATTATTGCGGCGATGATCAAACAGTGACCGTGAAGATCTCCGTTTGTGACGGTTATGCAATGTTTCAGGTGATTGACCACGGAAAAGGCATTCCCCAGGAAAAGCTGGAGCATATCTGGGATCGCTATTACCGCGCTGATGAGAATCACCGCACTGCACCTGTTGGGACGGGTCTCGGTCTTTCCATTGTGAAGAAATTACTTCTTTTGCACGATGCCAGATTTGGTGTTCAAAGCGATGTTGGAGAAGGAAGCGTTTTTTGGTTTGCTCTAAAGCTCGTAGAGAATAACGTTGAAGATACGATGAAAGAGCCCTGATTTCGGGGCTCTTTTCCTTTGTCTAATGTTGACTTTTGATGCCAAATATGATAAAATAATTTGAGATTTTAAGAATTTTCGAGAGGTTTTTATGAGTAAAAAAACAAAGAGATCCTTTGGCGATCGAAGAGATGCAACTTTGATTCGCGATGCAGATCCCTTGCATGCTTTTATGCCGTATCTTTTGCTTGGCAGAACCGATAACGAGGCTCTTTTGAACGATGAGATTGATCTGAGTGCGGTCACCGAGTATTTGAACAAGAAAAATGCCGATTCTCCTGATTTCAAATATACAATTTTCCACGTTGTGCTTGCTGCGCTTGCCAAGACGATTTATCTGCGTCCCGCAATGAATCGCTTTCTTCAGGGACACCGCTTGTATCAACGCAACGATATTTCTTTTTCTTTTGTTGTAAAGAGAAAGTTCACTGATCGAGCAGAGGAAGCATTGGTGATTATGAAGATGCGTGAGGATAGTGAGCTTTCACCGATTGAGCAGGTTTATACAAAAGTGAAGAAGGAGGTACAGGGGATCAGAAAAGAGAACAAAGAAAACGATACGATCAACGTAATCAGTATTTTGAATAAAATT
>JAZPZL010000011.1:0-19544 GCA_045544655.1 Eubacteriales bacterium | reverse complement strand
TATAAAGAGATATGATCCCTTTACAGGCAAAGAAAAGCCTTTAATTAAGAATTATGTGTTAGAGCCATATATTGATTATTATAATTCTCTTGTGAGATCGTTAGAGGTTTTTGAAAAAATAGTAAAATCATAAATCTTTATGAACTTATATTTTGTCACTTTGTAGCAGCTTGATAACCTCCACGATAGCAGCAACGCAATAAGGGAAGATGCTTTTATGACAGTGTATAACTTATCGGGTTATCGTCATAGTCACTACAATCTACATAACCATACTCTAAATATGACCGTTTCCGAGCGGAAATGAAAAAAGAGGGACTATTTATGTGTTTTTCTGATAGAAATTGATATTTTTCATGTTTTGGTGTATAATGTTTAAAATGTGTTCGGAAAGGAGCAGAACTATGGATAACAGGATTTTTTATACTGCGATTAAAAATACGATTGACTACTACCGAGAAAAAGAAAAAAACGGAAACGGATTTGATATTATCAAAACCGAGTTTAAGGACTTTGAAGAGAAAGATTTTGAAGAGTACCACGAGGATTTTGATTATAGAATAATCTTTTTGAGAAGTTATTATCGCCGTTATCTTGATACAAGTCCCTCCCTTGATTATGAGGGTAAAGAGATACATTGGGAAGAGCGATTGGTTGCAGAGATAATGTTTAACAATCTGAAAAAGCAATTCAGAGACCGCCCCGATGAAATGAGGTCTCTCTCCAAATATAGTCAAAGTAGCGACATTAGTGATAAAGAATATCAAGAGTTGTTGGAGAAACACGACTTGTTATATCATACATATGGGTGAAGTTTCGGTTCAATTCTCGCGATGCCGTACTTACGTTTCTTCCCATTAACTCTGCTATTTTTCGATCACTGTATCCTTTTGCGCAATATCCCCGTAGACAAACTCGCTTTTCTGTGGTAAGATGATGGTAGTTTATACAAATCCCTCCGTTGGTTTATGGCGTTGTAGCTTTATTCTAACACGGATTTGTATGAACTTCTTTTTTTCAAAGTGTTGTACTTGATAGTATAACTCACTATTTGAATTTGCTTTTTTGCGAAAAAATTCAGCTTTCATTCGTTTCTTAATATGGAAAGAATCGTTGCGATTTTTATTGACACCTAAATTCTTTTTGTGATAGAATATGAATGACAATTTTTGATCATTTGATCAATTTCAAAACGGAGGATAGAATAATGCAAAAGAAGCTTTATAAATCCAGGACGGACAAAAAAGTATGCGGCGTATGCGGCGGTATTGCCGAATACTTCGATATTGATTCTACCATTGTTCGTTTGATTTGTGTATTGGCTGTTTTATTTGCGGCTTGCGGTCTTTTGGCTTACATTGTTGCTGCGCTCGTTATGCCTGATCAGCCCCAATAAAGAAGCTTTATATGAGCTTTCGGAAAAACCCTATGACCGCAAAAGTTATAGGGTTATTTTTCTTCCGGTGCGCCTTTGAAGGTTGCTATAGGTTTGGCTTGAATAAAACGAAAGAGGTTTTGCCTTGAAAGTAATCTTTCTTGATTTTGACGGTGTTTTGAATTCTCAGCGATACTTCAGAAGCAACGGCTGTGAAGGAGTGGCGCTGGATCCTGTCTGTATGTTGCGTCTGCAGGAGATCGTAGCCGCTACCGATGCGAAGATCGTTCTGTCGACCTCCTGGCGGGAGCATTGGGAAAAGGACGTGTCTAAGTGTGACGGAATCGGTCTTAAGATCAACGAGGCTTTCAAAGAGTATAATTTGTTAATCTTTGATAAAACTCCTTTTTCCAAGATCGATCGGGAAACTGATATCGAAATTTGGTTGAGGCGAAATTCGGAAGTAACCGAATTTGTTGTATTGGACGATCGTTTTCTGGATTCCTTGGTCATTCGCGGTCATTTTGTCAAAACCGATGGCTATTCGGATGGTTTGAACGAAAAGGCGAAAAAAGAAGCGATTGAGATCCTTATTGGGAAAATTTGAAAGGAGAATGGAATATGGTTCGATCTCCACTGGTTGATCAGCTTTTGGAAAAAGCAGAGCTTATACGCGCGTCTTGCGGTGGGGAAGTGCTGAACGCTTCTCACGTTGCCGCGGCGGTCGTTGATTATTGCAGTCGGGAATATACGGGTATCTGCATTTCCGACGGAAGATTCCAACCCGTCCTCTTTGAGGAAGAGCGCCTTAGATTGGTCTATTCAAAGGTAATAAGGCTAAAGGGCTACTTGAAAAATCTTTTATACCGAACGGAGTTTGCAAGATCGGAATCACCCTTTGATTTTTCAATGTGTGAAAAGATCACAGTCGTGAGAAACAAGCCCGTGATCTCAGCGGATACAATGTTCCTTTGTACCTTGATACAGCTTCCCGAGAAGGCAGAAAAAGTCGTTTTTGGCGTAAAAAGCGAAGAAGATATTCTCGCAAGACTTTCGGAAACGGATCGAGGAGTTTACGATTACGTACTGGAAGGCATTGAGAAGGTACGTCTTGCTTTGGATGAAAAAGCAAATACAGCAAAAAAAATGCGGGATTGGAAGCCGGCGGGAAAGCTGGCAGAGCCGGAAGAGCTTCCCGAAATGCTTTTCTCCCGCGTGCAAACGTGTGAGAGAGGGAATTGTTTGGATCTGAAAATTCCGGGCTTTTTCGGGAAAGCATCGCTGAAGCTGACGGTCCATCAAGTAGGCGACGTTTGGTACCTGCACGATAATGGCTGTGCCATCCGTCACTTGTCCAATCGTCTGAATGATGATGAAAAGCTGAAGCGAGCTCTGAAAAAAGTATGTCACGCGGCATTGATCCAAAAGGGAAGGGTCGTCGGCAATTTTTCTAATGCGCTTCGATTCTTCTATTACCTCCAAAGGCTTGTTTTTATTGCTCATGCCGATCTGTATTATACAAAGGCTGAAAAAGCTTTGTATACCAAGGATTACGATGAGGTCTACGTACCCTTTGGGTATGCCGATCCTATGAATCGGGAGCTTCTTTCAGAAACGCTGAAAAAGGGAATTTTGGTTTCCTACGATGAAAATCAAGGTCTTCGAATCGGTATTGACACCTTGTTTTCTCTGTTTTCCACCCATCCTGCTTTTGCACTGGAGACGGTAGATGATGGACTGCTTCGCATTCGAGACGGGCGCTTAGGTCAGGAGGAAGGGGAGATCTTCGAGGCGTTTTACTGGGATCACGGGAATCTTTCTCCTTATACTGCGTTTATCCGCAAATTTACGGATCGCTTCGGAGCGGAATTTGACGGGGAAAGCGTGTCATTGACTGAAAATAAGGAAAAGTATTTTTCCGCTTTATGCCGTTTCTTTAATCTGGCGGTGCTTCTTTCCGAGCTTGGTGGAAGGATCGCTTTGCCAAAACCTGTGTCAAAGGAGAAAAAATGAGTAAGGCAAAAAAACTGTTTGTAACCTCTGATATCCACGGACATTGCACCCTTTTGAAGGAAGCACTTGACGACGCGGGATTTGATCCTGAAAACGAGGAGCATTTACTCGTTTGTTGCGGTGACTATTTTGACCGCGGGAATGAGAACGATCAAGTTCTCCGTTTTCTGGAGGGCATTGAGAACAAGGTACTGCTTCGCGGCAATCACGAGGATCTTTTGCTGGATCTTCTGTATAGCGGAAAGCTTTTGCACCATCACTTTTTGAACGGTACGATGAATACCGTAGAAAATTTTTTCGGTAAGTATGCGGCAAAGCCGGACGGTACCATTGACTTTTCGGGCAAGACTCGCATCGTGGACCGACTGTGCGAATTCATCGAAGAAACCGTGGATTATTTTGAAACGGGAAACTACGTTTTCGTTCACGGCTGGTTCCCTTTGATCGGAGATACGCTCGAGGGGAGAAAAGATGTTTCCAAGGAGTTGTGGAAAAAAGCTCGGTGGGAAGGGTGGCATCAGCATTATGAAAACAAAGCGCCTCTTCCTGATAAAACCTTGATCTGCGGTCATATTCCCACATCGTATGCTTCAAGATTTGATCTGAATCGCGCTCCGAGTGATTACGGTGTTTTTCACGGCAACGGCTTGATTGCCCTTGATGCTTGTACCGCTGTTTCGGGAAAGATCAACGTTCTCGTTTTACAGGATGAGCTTGTGTAATATTTAGGAGGGACTATGGAACGTTCTATTATAGAGTTCGGTGCGATTTCGGACGGTAAAACCTTGAACACGAACGCCATCCAAAAGGCGATTGATTCCGTTTCGGCGGACGGTGGCGGAAGAGTGTGCGTTCCCAAAGGCGTTTTTCTTACCGGAACCCTTCGTTTGCGTGATCATATTGAGCTGCATCTGGAAGAGGGTGCCGTTTTGAAGGGAAGCCCCAATCTCAACGATTACAATGAATTTGAAGAGTATCCCCAGAATTTCCAAAGTGAGCGCGAGGGGTGGAGCGGAAAGCATCTGATTCTTGCAGTTGAAAGGGAAGATGTTTCCATTACGGGAAGCGGAACCGTGTGCGGAAACGGAGAAGCGTTTTTTGATGCGCCGCATCGTTGTAAATCCTTCAATTATTTTTGGAGTCGTGGCATTGCAAAGGCGGTTGACGGTCAAAGACCGGGGCAAATGATTGCTTTCGTAGAATGTAAAAACATTCGTTTTTCCGATTTTTCCTTGGAGGATTCCCCTTGTTGGAGTCTTTTACTCCACGGTTGTGAGAACGGTCGGATTCGTGGACTTAAGATCCGCAATCCCTTGAACCACGCAAATACGGACGGAATTGATATTGATACCTGTCTGGACGTTTCCGTTTTCGATTGTGACATTGATACGGGTGATGATGCCATTGCCATTCGTTGCAACGGAAAGAAACTGAAAAGCGGCAGAACGGTCTGTGAACAGATAAGCGTGAAAAACTGCAAGCTTGCAAGCTCTGCCTGCGCTCTCCGCGTGGGTGTGGGCAGAGGAAAGATCCAAAACGTTATCTGCGAGGATCTTTTGATCACTCGGGCAGGTTCTGCTATTGAGCTGATGACCGCATACCGCAAGAACGGCGATGCCAATCTGTATGACCTTGTTTTCAGGCGTCTTCGGGCAACGAACGTTTCCTATCCTTTTCGCTTTTTGCAGTGGAATGAAAGCGAAATTGTCGGCGTTCAGATCTCGGATTACAAGGCTGAGAGTTATTGCAGTGCCGCTTTTGAAAGTGAGCTTGTGGGAAAGATCAGAAACGTCGTGATCTCCGATTTCTCCATGGAGATCCTTCCTGCGCCGTTCGTGCTGGATGAAAGAGCGCCTGCTGAACGTGGGTTTTACGCATTTTCTGCCCAAGGTGTAGACGGGCTTTTACTGGAAAACGTGCAAACCTTTATCAGCGATTCGGTCAAGGAGGAGTGGGAGGGATCATTTTCCTTTAAGGATTGCAAAAACGTCACGCAAAAGAATTGAACTTGTGCGAGTAAGAACCGATAACGGAAAGGAATTGATTATGAAACGCTCTGAAATCAATAAGGCTTTGAAAGAGCTGGAGGCAATGTGCAAAAAGCATTGCTTTTATCTTCCCGCCTTTTGCCACTTTACCCCGGAGGATTGGAACAAAGCCGGTCACGAATACGACGAGGTTCGGGAATGTAAGCTGGGGTGGGATATTACCGACTACGGCTTGGGAAATTTTGATAAGCTGGGCTTTTCTTTGATTACCATCCGAAACGGAAATCGGACAATCCCCGAAAAGTATCCCAAGGTATATGCAGAAAAATTGCTTTATCTGAAGGAAGGGCAGTACGCGCCAAACCATTTTCATTGGTTTAAGACCGAGGACATTATTAACCGCGGCGGCGGAAACGTTTTGATTCGCGTGTATAACAGCCTGCCCAATGAAGAGATCGATCGAATCACCGATGTGACGGTCCACGTGGATGGAAAATGCTTTACCGTCCCCGCGGGGACGCAAATTCGTCTGAAGCCCGGAGAAAGCATCTTTGTCCCTCAGGGGATGTACCACGATTTTTCCGTGGAAGCGGGAACGGGAGCGGTGTTGTTGGGCGAGGTCAGTCAGTGCAACGATGATGAAAACGACAATCGCTTTGAGCCGCCTATGGGCCGTTTTCCAACCATTGAAGAGGATGAAGAGCCTTACCGCCTTCTATGTAACGAATACCCGAACGCAAAATAAAAAACGGATGACATTGGCATCCGTTTTTTTGCTTGTATATTTACTTTTTCGGTGAAATGGTAAAGGCGAATTCCACTTCTTTTTCACAAAGCTGATATTGCTTTGCCAATTCGGGACCGCAAGCGGCGGAGCCTACACCGGAATTTCTGTAATCAATTCGCAGGTGAGTCTTTCCGTCGGCTACCAATTCATCCGTGTGCTTTGCCTTTTGAATTGCTTTCGTGCTATAGCGGGAAACGTTGATCTCCATAGTCTTTTCCGCGCGGAAGACCAGATCACCGATGATAAGCTCCTTGGTGTCAAAGTGGTTTCCGTGCTCCTGAGGCATAGGATAAGGCACGTATTCGTCAGCGGCACAGCTTTGGTAAGCACCTACGGGCATAGCGTGGTGCATATCGCAGTAGCATTCCACAGGTCCGCGTCCGTAGTAAGAAAAGGCATTGTGTTCCTCGGGGAGGGTCAATTCAAAGCCCAATCTCTGGAGCCAGTAAGCATCCGAGCGGATGTTACCCTTCAGCTCCACCTTTACCGTTCCGTTTTTGTGAACCGTGTAGGTCAGGGTATGCTTTAAAAGCGGCTTTCTGGAAATACCTGCAAGGGAACCGTTTACCGTGATCCTACCGTTTTCAAAGGAGGTATCGTAAACCTTGCTGAAGGTTTGATCGATGTTTTCGCCCTTCCAGGTGGTCATATTGATCCAATAGTCCCAGATCTTCCGCTCGTTGTCAATGGTGGGGCGGAATACGGAAAGCACGGGAACACCGGAAAGCTGCTCCTTGCCATTGACGATCATAGAAGTAAATACGCCGTAATGCTTGGAGAAGGTGTAGAGAAAGCCGTCTCCCTCAAAGCGGATCTCGTATTGGGATTCCGTTCCGTTTAAGGTCTCGCTTTGCTCCTCTTCCTGTACGGTGCAGGGCAGAGGATGCTGACAAATAGCGTGGATCACACCCGCCTTTTCCACAACGATATTCAAATGCGCGCCAAGCTTGCAAACGGGCGCATCCCAATGAATTGCAAGAGTAGTGGAACAGTGCGGCTCCAGATCAAGGGTAATATTTTCCGCCTTTTGGATCTTGCCGTCGATCTCGGTGTGATAGTGGAAGGTGTATTCGGAAAGATTGGTGAAGTCAAGTCTGTTGTAAATCGTAAGAACGCCGTTTTCAAGGCTTGTACGGATGGGCTGATAAGCAGCGCGGATCTCAAGAGAACCGGCCTTCAGACTGCGGTCCGCAAATACCATACCGTCACAGCAGAAATTTCCGTCGTGCGTGCGTTCGCCCTCAAAATCTCCGCCGTATTTTTCAACACCGTCTACCGTGACAACGTGGTCTGCCCATTCCCAGATACAACCGCCGCACAGCTTGGGATATTTGTCGAATATTTCGTTGTATTCCCAAACGTCTCCGGGACTGTTACCCATAGCGTGAGCGTATTCGCACAAAAATACGGGGCGGTCAATGTCGTTTCTCTCAGCCATCTCTGCCAGCTTTTCGGGGGCAGTGTACATTCTGGAATACACGTCTGTTCCGCGGATCTCGCCTTTTCTGCCCGCTTCCTCGGAGTGAACGGGGCGGGTATTGTCTCTCTTATGCACGTAATCGGTCATAGCAACGTGATTGGCACCGAAGCCACTCTCGTTGCCCAGAGACCACATAATCACGGAAGGCGCACATTTAAAGGTCTCAAGAGTGCGTTCCATACGGCTGAGTAATTCATTTTTCCAAGCCTTGTCCTGACAGGGCCATTCGTTGCATTCAACGTCGTAGTGATAAGCAACGTTGGGGAAGCGGCTTGCGAAGCCGTGGGTCTCAAGGTCGTTTTCGCAAACTACGTAAAAACCCATCTCGTCACACATTTGGATGAATTTCGGATGAGGGGGATAATGGGAGGTTCGAACGCAGTTGATGTTCAGCTCCTTCATCAATTCCAGATCCCAGCGCAGCTGCTTTTCGGTCTGGCAGTAGCCTGCGAATTTAGAGGTGTCGTGGTGATTGACACCGTGAAGCTTTACGGGAACTCCGTTGATGAGAAATTCATAATTTTCACCGAAGCTGATGACGCGCATACCGGTCTTCATGGTGATGATCTCACCGCCGCGCTCCAGCTTGACCGTGTAAAGATAAGGCTTTTCCGCGTTCCAAAGAACGGGGTTCTCGGGGGTGAAGGCAAACTCGTTTTCCATTTCACCGCGATACAGCTCTTTCTCCTGATCCAGAATGGTGACCGTTGCTTTTCCATCGATCTTGACGCGGATCTCCTTTTCGTTGGGAATGATCTCAACGTCTTCAATGTGACCTACGGGTCTCTGGGACAGAACCACGTCACGGAAAATACCGTTGTGACGGAAGCAGTCCTGATCCTCCAGGTAGGATCCGCAGCACCACTGATAAACGGTCACCCGAATGGTGTTTTCTCCTTTTTCTACGAAAGAGGTAACATCAAACTCGGCACGCAATCTGCTTCCTTGGGTGAAACCAACGTATTGACCGTTGATATGCAGGACTGCACAGGTAGCAACGCCCTCAAAAGCGATGTAAATCTTTCCCCACTTTTCTTCCAAAAGGAAGCTTCTTTCGTAAATTCCGCAAGGGTTATCGTCGGGAACGTAGGGAGGATCGCAGGGATAGGGATAGTTTCTGTTGGTATAGTTGGGATTGCCGTAGCCGTGGAGCTGCCAGCAGGACGGAACGGGGATGGTGTCCCATTTTTCAATCGTATCGGGTACGTCAATGTCTCTTTCAAAATAGGCAAAGTTCCAGGTTCCGTTCAAGAGCGTGTATTCACTTTTTCCTTCGGGAACGTAGTAGGAACGAGGGGGGAGTCTGTTTTCCGCTGTTTTTTGCGGATCTTCGTAAAAACGCATAAAATCACCTCAAGTCTTATTTTACCACAAGGAGAAAAGGCAAGTCAATATAAATAATAAAATAAGATATAGCGATTATAGATGTTATTTTTTGCAATGATTTTTGATTTGTTTTGCAATTGACTACAAATATCAACCAGATATAATAGATTTATAGGTTGCAAATGATAATAAATTGTGATATAATCGCTAAAAACATTTGTAATTCCATCTTTGAGGTATATTTATGAATATCGCAAAAGCTTTTGAGCGGGTTTATTCTTCTTCTCCGGACGATATTGCTTTTTGTCCTTATCGCGTTTGTCCTCTGGGTGCTCACGTTGATCATAATTTGGGTAAAATCACGGGTTTTGCCATTGATAAGGGGATCAGCGTGGCTTATAAGAAAGATGAGAACGGTACGGTTCGGGTTGCTTCTGCTCAGTTTGATTCGGTTCAGAGCTGGTCTGCTTTGGAGCCTCCGAAGCACAAGGCCGGGGATTGGGCGGATTATTTGCGTGGCGCAACGTTCGTGCTGAAGCAAAAATTTCCGGTCAGCGTCGGTTTATCTGCAATGATCCTGGGGTCTTTGCCCATCGGCGGGCTTTCATCCTCCGCCGCGGTCATTATCTCTTTTTTGTCCGCGCTTTGCCGCGTGAACGGAATTCATCTGACTCAGCGTCAGATCGTGGATCTTGCCCTGGAAGCGGAACGGGATTACGTCGGTGTGGCTTGCGGAAAATTGGATCAGTCCTGCGAGGTGTTCAGTAAAAAGGATCACCTTCTTTATCTGGATACCAAGGATGACTCTTATGAATTGATCCCCAAATCCCCTTTGATGAAGCCCTTTGGGATCGCCGTGTTTTTCTCAGGTGTGGAGAGAAATCTCATCAGCTCCAAATATAATATGCGCGTGGATGAACTGCGGAGTGCCGCGTACGCACTCAAAGCGTTTGCTGGTATTGAATATGGCAAATTTTATGAAACCAATCTTCGCGACGTTCCGTACGAAGTATATTTGCAATACCGCGACCGTCTTCCCGAAACCTTTCGGAGAAGAGCGGATCACTGGTACGGCGAATTTGAGAGAGTTGAAAAGGGAGTTGAAGCGTGGAGAAAAGGGGATATTGAGGCATACGGTGCCCTCTCCTTTGAAAGCGGTGAATCCTCCATCACCAAGTGGGAGACCGGTTCTCCCGAGCTGAAGACCATTTACGACATTATGCGCCGTACGGACGGCATTTACGGAGGCAGATTCTCCGGTGCCGGTTTTAAGGGATGCTGTATGGCATTGATCGAGCCTGAAAAATGGGAAGAGATTCGTTACAAGGTGCAAACCGAGTATTTGAAGGCCTTCCCTGATCTGGAAAATAAATATTGCGCCAACCTTTGCGTTAGCGCGGATGGAGTGTTATTATGAAGTGTTTGATCTTGGCTGCAGGCTACGCCACCCGACTTTATCCTTTGACCGAGAATTTTCCCAAGCCTCTTCTTGAGGTTCAAGGAAAAACCATTCTGGATCATTTGATCGACGATATGGATACCCTTGGTATGATCGACGAATACGTGGTGATCTCTAACCACAAATTTGCCCATCATTTTAAGAAGTGGGCTGACGAAAAAATGCAAAAGATCACCGTAGTTGACGACGGTACTGAATCCAATGAAACCAGACTCGGCGCAGTTCGCGATATCCAGTTTGCCATTGACGAATTGAAGCTGGATTCCGATATGCTCGTCATTGCAGGAGACAATCTTCTCTCCTTCAGCTTGACGAAGTTTATGCAGTACGCAAAGGAAAAGGGTACCAGCTGCGTAATGCGCTTCTTTGAGGGTGATAAGGCGAAGCTGCAGAAGTGCGGCGTGCTTCAGATCGATGAGAACGACCTGATCGTCGATATGGAGGAAAAGCCCGCCGAGCCTAAGAGCAACTGGTGTTGCCCTCCCTTTTATTACTATACCAGGGAAGATGCCGCCTTCGTCAAAAAGGGGATCGAGAGCGGATGCGGTGTAGACGCCCCCGGCAGTTATATCGCATGGCTTTGCAAGCAGACTGCCGTTCACGCCATGGAAATGCCCGGAAGAAGATATGATATTGGCAATCTCGAAAGTTACGAAAAAGTACAAAAGGAGTACAAAGGAATATGCTGACACCGAACGTTGATCTGAGAAACAAAACCGTCCTTGTGACCGGAGCCGCAGGCTTTATCGGTTCCAATCTTGTAACGGAGCTGATGAAGCGTGTGGATGGGATCCGAATCGTAGGTTTTGACAACGTAAACGATTACTACGACGTATCCATCAAGGAGTACCGTCTTTCCGAAATCGAAAAATGTGCCGCCGAAACCGGCAAAGAATGGATCTTTATCAAGGGTAATCTTGCCGATAAGCCCTTGATCGATAAAACCTTCGAGGAGTACCGTCCCGCGGTTTGCGTAAACCTTGCCGCTCAGGCTGGCGTTCGTTATTCCATTACCAATCCTGCCGCCTATATGGAATCCAATATGACCGGCTTTTTCAATATCCTTGAGGCTTGCCGCAATTTCCCCGTGGAGCATCTGGTCTATGCATCCAGCTCCTCCGTCTACGGCTCCAATAAGAAGATCCCTTACAGCACCGAGGATAAGGTGGACAATCCCGTCAGCCTTTACGCCGCTACCAAGAAAAGCAACGAGCTGATGGCACACGCTTACTCCAAGCTTTACAACATTCCTTCCACTGGTCTTCGCTTCTTCACCGTTTACGGACCTGCGGGAAGACCCGATATGGCTTACTTTGGATTTACCAATAAGCTTATCAAGGGTGAAACCATTGAGATCTTTAATTTCGGCAACTGCAAACGCGACTTTACTTACGTGGATGACATCGTGGAAGGCGTTCGTCTCGTGATGGGTGCCGCTCCCGAAAAGAAGAATGGGGAAGACGGACTTCCGTTGCCTCCTTACCGTGTTTATAACATCGGCAACAACAGTCCCGAAAACCTTTTGGATTTCGTGGATATTCTTCAGCAGGAGCTGGTACGCGCAGGCGTTTTGCCTGAGGATTATGACTTTGAGGCACACAAAAAACTGGTTCCTATGCAGCCCGGTGACGTGCCGATCACCTATGCTGACGTAAGTGATCTCCAGCGTGATTTCGGCTTTAAGCCCTCTACCTCTCTTCGTGAAGGCTTGCGCCGCTTTGCTGAATGGTATAAATCCTTCTATCTTGCATAAAAAGCCAAAAAGAACCGCGATCGCGGTTCTTTTTTTGCGCAAAACTTGTAAAATTCGTTATTATAAATATTATTATATGTGTTTTATGTTTTTTGTTGACTTTCATATTTTACTGTGATAAAATGTTTTTGTATGAAATTTATCTTGGTGAATTTCGCGATTTCGTAAACGGGTCTGTTTGTAACATAGAGGAATTTAGGTCAATCAATGAAAATACTGTTGATCTCTCCAAAAATGGAGAAGCCAAACGGCGGCATCGCAGTTTGGACGAATGAATATCTGGCTTGGTGTGAAAAAAACGGTGTTGATTTTCACGTCGTGAATACTTCGGCGATCGGCGTTCGTGCAGAAGACGGCAATGTAAAAAGAAATTATTTGGATGAATTTAAACGCTCTCGGGATATTTTTCATCACGTAAAAAAAGCGTTGAAGAACGATTCCTTCGATGTGGTGCATTTGAATTCCTCCTGTGGTTCCTTCGGCATCATCCGCGATTTTTTTTCTGCAAGAATCATTCGGTCAAGGCTTCCTCGTCTCCGTATCGTAACGCATTTCCACTGCGATATTCCTTATCAAATCGGAAACCCTGTCAGCCGTTATTTCTTGAAAAAGCTTATCACCGTTTCCAACGAGAATTTGGTTTTGTGTCGTAACAGTCAGGAATATTTGAAAAGTCTTTGCGGAGTCGAAACTACCCTCATACCGAATTTTATTGCGGAGGAAACGGTCGCAACCGAGTCTAAAAATATTTCCGATCAGCTGAAAACCTTTTTTTACGTGGGCCGTGTGGAAAAAGCAAAGGGCGCGGTTGAGCTTTTCTCTGTTGCAAAGGATTTTCCTGATATTCGTTTTGAATTGGCTGGTGCAGTCAGTGAGGAAGTGAAGCAGATCGCAAAGCCCGAAAACGTGGTTTTGCTCGGTGCGGTTCCGCATGAGAAGGTTTTGGATTATATGGACCGCGCGGACGCATTTGTTTTTCCGTCTTACTCCGAAGGCTTCTCCGTTGCTCTGTTAGAAAGCATGGCCCGCGGATTGCCTTGCATTGCAAGCGACGTTGGTGCCAACAGCGATATGCTGGACGGTGGATGCGGAATTATTATTCCCGCAAAAGACGTGTCTGCTTTAAAGGCGGCCGCTGAAAAAATGCAGTCTCCGGATCAAAGACGCGCGATGTCCCATGCATGTATCGAAAAAGTGAAAAGCCATTACACTGTTGATCGTGTGATGAAACGGATCATTGAGATTTATTCTTCTTAGCTCTGAAAGGGGAGGATTTGCTTGAGAAAAATATTGTTTTATATCGACTCAATGCAGCGTGGTGGAGCGAATCGCGTTATGGCAAATTTAACGCAATTTTTTTCTGAAAAAGGTTATGAAACCGTTTTGGTAAACGATGCACCACTGAAAACTGATGATTTGGAGTATGACATCCCGTTGAAAACGGAGCGAGTGTTTCTCTTAAACGAAACTGAACGTATCGGAAGGCTTCGAAAGAACTTTCTTCGTATCAAAGCTTTGAGAGTGTTGATAAAAAAGGAAAAGCCGGATGTAGTGCTGTCTTTTATGGGCCCCCCGAACGTGCGGCTTCTGTTGGCTGCCGCTTTTTTGCACACCGTCAAAATCGTTTCTGTTCGCAATGATCCTTACCGTGAATACGGTAGCGGCATAAAAAAGTTTTTGATCAATCTATTATTTCTTGCTGCAGACGGTGTTGTTTTTCAAACGCAGGATGCCGCAACTTATTTCAACCGCTCCATCCGCAACCGCTCGCGCATTATCTATAATCCCGTTGATCCGAAGTTTTACGCTTGCAAGTGGAATGCGACCAATAAAAGTATTGTGCTTGTCGGTCGGTTGGAACCACAAAAGAATCCGATGAATGCCATTACGGCATTTCAGGGCTTGTCCGATGCGTTCTCTGAGTACACCCTCGATTTTTACGGTGACGGTTCCTTGCGTTCCGAGTTGGAAACGTATGTTCGATCGCAAGGGCTTGAAAACAGAGTGTTGTTTCACGGGAATTGTTCCCGTGTTGAAAAAGTGTTGGAGACTTCCGCACTTTACGTTTTGTCTTCTGATTATGAAGGAATGCCCAATGCTTTGATGGAAGCAATGGCAGTGGGAATCCCTGCAATCTCAACCGATTGTCCCTGTGGAGGTCCTCGTGCGTTGTTTGCTGACCGTGAATCCGGGCTTCTTGTACCGGTCAATGATCACAAGGCGCTGCGCTCGGCAATGGAGAAGGTGCTGTCCGATTCGTCTTATCTTGCATTGCTTGTCAGAAATGGGTCTGAACGCGCAAGTGAATTTCACCCTGATTGCATTTTTGCTCAGTGGGAAGAATATTTTCATTCTTTCTGTTGAGTTTTAAAAGGTGACGCTACATGAAGAAAGTATATATTTTTTATAATGGTCCTACCCCTCCCGGAGTTGCAGGAAGTATACGCTTTTCAAATTTATCTCTGATATTCAATAAGTTGGGCTATGATGTCTATATGGTTGGATATGATGAAAACGGTGAACGGCAGTACGACTATAAGGGGATGCATTGCTTTGTCATGGATCCTGTGCTTAGCACCGGCTTTTTTGCAATGCAAAAAAGAGAAGAAAAGCGACTGCGCTTCGTTCAAAAGTTTCTTGATGAAAATGAAGTTCCTGATTTGGTCGTGTCCGGTTGTCGTAATTGCAAAGCGAAGCGGTTTTTAATGAGTTGGTGCAAAAGAAATCGTATTCCGATAATTGAAGATGTTGTTGAATGGTACGACAAAAACAATTTTCCCGGGATCAAGGGCTTCTTGAAATTCTTGAATGATCGGTATTTTATGCACATTCAAGCTCCGAAACAGAAAAATATTATCGGAATCAGCACACTTCTTTGCGATTACTATGCTTCTCGCGGATGTAATACTGTCTATATTCCGACGTTGGTGGATATGGAGGAGTACAAAGAGGCTATTCATCATGAAAGCGGAGGACCTTTGAAGGTTGCTTATGCGGGGTCACCCGTGAAAAAAGACTATATTGCCAACGCTGTTCGGGCGATGGGATTGCTTTCGGAAGAAGAGCGAAAAAAAATTTCCTTGCATTTATACGGTGCATCCGAAGATCAAATTGTTGCACTTGGAATCGAGAGGGCGTTTTTGGAACAAAATCGGGAATGCGTAGTTTGTCACGGCAGAATTCCTTATGCCGAAGTAAAGACAAAAATTTCTGATGCTGATTTTACCGTCCTGCTTCGTCCCGATAAGCGTTACGCCAATGCTGGATTTCCTACAAAAGTAGGGGAGAGTATGGCATGCGGAACTCCCGTAATTGCAAATCACACCAGTAATTTGGACCGTTACGTTTTGGATGGGTCCACTGGCTTTGTTTGTAAGGACGAAACGCCAGAAGCTTGTTCCGAAGCGTTTCGGCGTGCAATTGCTGCATCTCCTGAGAAACGCCAACTGATGCGGGAGAGTGCTTTGCAAATGGCAAATACCGGATTTGAATATAGCAACTATTTGAAGGATATGGAATCGTTTTTGTGCAGAATAAAATAAAGTCTCCCGAAAATCGACAAAGGGGATTCGGAAAGGTTTTTTATGAATAAAGATGTGAGAGTCGCGGAAAAAAGCGAGACAAAATTTGGGAGGAGCGCAGCTCATTTTTTGGTTGCGGTTTTGTGGGCATTTCTTCTTATTTATCAACCCCCGTTTCGTGGCTTGACCATTTATGGATTAACCGGTATAGCGGTTCTGTATTTGTTTATTCATATCTTCTCTACCGGAAAAATTTCGATTGATTTAATGTATCCGTTTTTTATGTTAGGGCTTGCTTTTGTATACCTTGTTATTGTAAACCTACTTAATGTTAAACCGATTTCCGAGATTTCAAATTATTTTTGGTTGTTGGTCTGTATTCTACCATCAACGTATTCTTTTAGTTGTTTTCTCTCGAAAGAGAAACGCAGTTTTGATTATTTGTTTCACGTATTGTTGGTTGCATCTTTAATTCAGACTTCAATCGCTTTGGTTGCGCTGTTTAGTTCGGATTTTCATGAAGATTTGTTTGATTTGATGATTGAAAACGGTTTGTATTCCGAGAAGCATATTGAGCTTTGGGGATATCGTATTTATGGGTACGGCACCAGTTTAATGTACTCGATCCCACTTTCGCAGGGGATTATTGCCGGCATATCCGTCATCTATGGCATTGAAAAATTTCGAGTCCGTTATTTTTTCGCAGGTTTTTTGATTTTAATTAGTGGGATTATTAATGCGAAGATTTCTGCAGTTGCATTTTTGGTAGTGATTATAGTCGGAATTTTGTTCGCTAAAAAGGATTCTTTAAAAAAATCCTTTTTCACATTGCTTTCTTTTGTTTTTGGAGGCGCTATACTTAACTTTGTTCTCCTTTATTTGGAAAAGACCCAAACAAAACTTTTGGACTGGATGTCAATTTTATTGGATGCAGCTCGAATTGAAGAGTATTACGAAGGATATTATGGCGATTATGATAAGTGGACGTTGCCTGAAGGACCTCAATTCCTTTTTGGTACAGGCGCCGGAGTATCCTATTACGGCAGAGATGTTGATATGGGAATGGTAAACGATATTTGGGTTGGTGGAATTGTCTTCTTCATTTTTACGGTTGTAATAGCGTTTTATCTTGCCAATCGCATTTTTACGTCTGAGCATTATTCAAAAACATGGCAGCGTGTTTTACCCGTTTCTTTTGTGTTGATTTTCTTTATTGCCAACGTAAAAGGAAATGTTTTTTCATACTCCTCTTTTATGTCTTTGTATTTTATTGTTGCAATGTATTCTTCCTATTTTCCAAAGGTAAAAACGATATAGAGGTTTTTTATATGAATGATTTAATTACTATTTCCGTTGCGGTCTATAATGCTGAAAAATATATATCTACGATGATTCGGAGTATTCTGAACCAAACATATACCAATTTGGAGGTTTTATTGGTAAATGACGGTTCAACCGATGACTCGCAGCATATTTGTGAATCGTTTGATGATCCGAGAATTCGAGTGATCAATAAGGAAAACGGTGGTCTTAGCACTGCAAGACAAACGGCAATTGATCAAGCGAAGGGAAAATACATTTGCTTGGTTGATGCGGACGATCATCTTTCGCCCGAATATGTTGAGAAGCTTTACAGAGCGATCGAAACCAATAAAGCGGATATTGCTGTTTGCTGGTATTGCCAGTATAAAGAATCTTACGAACGCGTTATAGAGGCGAATTGTGACGGCGAATATGAGGACATAAGCGCTGAAAAATTAAGTTCTGATTTTTATGATATTTCTATTCGCTATATTTTGTCGGATTCATGGAATAAAATGTATTCCTTGGAGTTTTTGAGAAATTCCAAAGTTCGTTTTTCTTTGCAGAAGCAATACAATGGAACTGATTTGGTATTCAATCATCTTTTGGCTTTGCATCAACCGAGGTATACCGTTGTGAAAGAGCCACTGTATCAATACCAGATTTTGCAAACCTCCAGAGTGCGCAGAAAAGACAAGGATCTTCTCAGCGGATTTTTATTCATTGCTGAGAAAATGCTCGATGAATGGAAGCTTCTTGGTCTTGATCCGAAAATAAAAAATCAAATTTATAAAATCATTCTGGATTACGTTCGTTCCGCTTTAGTGGATCGATATAAAAATGCTGAAAATTACAGGGATTTCGCCTTGAAGTTTCGGCGTTTTAAAAAGCTACTGTTTCCTTTCCTTAAGGAACATTTTTCTGGTGCCGATCGTTCCATCTTGACGGTTGGGATTCGATTTTTTCTCACTTTGTTAAAAATGCCGGTTGCTTTTCCGGTATACGTTTATTTGAAAATCAGGCAAACGAAAGTTGATAAGATGCTTCGATCTTTTGGTAAAATATAATGAGTGAGACTATTACAAAAAAAACAGCTAAAGGAATCGTATATAAAACCATTGAAAAAATTGGCACTCAATTGGTTTCTTTGGTGATTTCAATTTTACTTGCACGGCTTCTTTCGCCGGACGATTACGGCGAGATTGCTCTGGTTATGGTTGTGATTGCGTTTTTGGACGTTTTTATTAACAACGGGCTTTCAAGTGCGGTTGTGCACAAAAAGAATGCGGAAGAAATTGATTTTTCCACCTGTTTTTGGGCTTCTTTGGGAATTTCATTTTTCTTCTATGGGCTTTTGTTTTTTACAGCTCCACTGATTGCTGCTTGTTTTGAAACACCAAAGCTGGTTGCTCTGCTACGCGTAATGGGTGTTCAACTGTTTTTGCTTTCAATTCAATCTGTTCAAGTTGCTGTAATATCGCGAACGTTTCGCTATCGGCTTTTGATGTTAGCAACCGTCGTTTCTACGTTTTTATCTGGAATAATTGGCTGTATTTGTGCGTTTTCCGGCTTTGGCGTATGGGCACTTGTTGTACAGTCTCTGTCTTTGCAGGTTTTTTTAACCATTTTGCTTTTTATACTGTTAAAATGGAAACCCTGCTTTCAGTTTTCTTTTAAAAGGTTGAACGACCAAATCCGCTATTCGTGGAAATTGCTTTTGGTGGGAATTGTGGATTGCATTTATGCAGAGTGTCGGAGTTTGATCATTGCAAAAAAGTATTCCTCATTGGATCTTTCTTACTACAATAAGGGAGTGCAATTTCCAAAGCTGATATCTGATACCATAAATCAGACGGTAGGGGCGGTGCTGTTTCCTTCTATGTCTATGCTGCAGGATCAAAAGGAAGAGGTAAGGGAGTTAACTCGCAAATCAATATCATTTCTTACGTTTGTTCTTTTCCCGATGCTGCTTGGACTTTTTTCGGTTGGCGATTCTTTGATCGAGCTTTTGTTGACCGAGAAATGGCTCCCCTGTGTTCCTTATTTAAAGATTTTGTGCATCGCTTACATTTTTGCACCGATTCAATCTGTACATAAACAGACTTACAAAGCATTGAACCAAAATCAAACCTATTTTATATTGAATTTCGTTGAAAAGGTCGTGGGTATTGGCCTTTTGATTCTATCGCATCCCTACGGTGTTTTTGCAATCGCAGTAAGTTTTGTTTCATACCATGTTGTTGGTCTTCTTTTGTACGCGTTCTTTACAAGAAAGGTTCTTGGTTATTCGGTTTTGCGGCAAATTTGGGATGTATTAGAAAACTTGATTCCCTCTGTTATTATGATGACCGCGGTTGTTGCACTTGGAGAGCTTTTTAATACCTCGTTATTTCTTAAGTTATTGGTTCAGATTCTTGTAGGTATTGTTACTTATTTTTTGATTTGTCTCTGTTTGAAAAACAGATCGTTGTATAATTTGCTTGGTTTTTTTAAAGTACACAAGAAGGAGAGTAAAAAATGTCACTTTTTACGAATAAAAC
>JAZPZL010000010.1:0-8357 GCA_045544655.1 Eubacteriales bacterium | reverse complement strand
GTCATAACGCTCGCCCGAAACACAGAAACACCTGCGCCTGCCAGCAAATACAACACGAATACAAGGGGAAACAGCAGAATGCGACACAGCTTTTTCGAAATGGGAAACAGGCGCATCACTGCCATCATAAAAATCACGGTTTGGGAAATATGCAAGCCGGAAATGGCAAGGATATGGGAAGAGGCAGTGTTGCGGAAGGCTTTGCTTTGTTCTTCGGTCAGACCGCTGCGATCCCCCAGCAGGACTGCGGCGAGAAAGCCTCCGTTTTTCTGTTTTGAAAACCGATCCAGAAGACTTTGGCGAATCCGCCCAACTCCGGTATACAAAACGCTTTTCCCGATCACCTCGCCCCCATCGGTACAAGTGGCCAAAGCATCCACACCCTCTCCTCTTGCACCCTTGGGATCCGCCTCCTCCAAAATCAGACTGATCCGACGGCGTTCCCCCGGGGACCACTCCTGCTTCTCCAAAACCCGCACCCTTTTATAAAAGGCGGTTCCGTCCAGACGGCAAAGGGCGAGATCGCAAATCCCCTCGCTCTCTGCAACCACGTACCCTTCCGCCTCACGTGCCTCTCCGCAAAGCTTCTCCAGCTTGCCCCGTTGAATTTCCTGTACACCCATCACCACCAAAGCAACGGAAAGCCCCGCAAGAACACAGAGAAGCGTCTTTTTCTCCTCCCCTTCTCTTCGAAAAACTAAAAACAGACCTCCCGCGCTGAACAGCAAAACAAGCCCTGTCGCCCACAGGAACGGAAGGGATAAAAAAAGAGCAATGCCACCGAGCAGAGGAAGCACGGCGGCATTCAATCTTTGCCGAAAAAACAAGGAGGAAAAGCGTGGCGCACGATCCATCTTTTTTCCTCCTTTTCAATTTCAGTTTACGCTCAGCGGCATTTCAGACAGGGATAATTTGACGCGGGCGGCGTTGATTCCCGTTCCCACCAATTCCATGGTACGGTCGTAGGATGCCTTTGCCTCCTTCAAAGACGCATCGCTGAGGCCAAAGCTCTTCCAGTCTGCGATCGCCGTATCCAGAGGAATGATCCGATAGGTGTATTTTCCTCCTCCGATACCGGTACGGATTACCCAGGTAGGCAGGATCTCTACCTCTTTCAGGCGCACGGAGCCGTCGCTCCATTTTTCCCAGGTAACACCGAAGATCATTCCGTCCTCGGTGTGACCGCTATGGTTATCACTGTCCATCAGCTCCTTGCGCTGATTGGAGATGGCGTTGCCCGTAGAATAGATACAAAGGGACTGATTGCCGTTGGCGGCGGTAATGGTCTCAAAGGGCTGGACCACGTGGGGATGTCCTCCCACGATCACGTCCACGCCCAATTCGCAAAGCTTTTGCGCCATCTTCTTCTGATGGTCGGCGGGATTGTAGCGATATTCGTAGCCCCAATGCAGGTAGAACATCAGCACGTCCGCACCGCCGTTTTTCAATTCGGTCACGGCACGCTCCGCCTCGGCGTAGAACTCCTCCAAGCGATTGGGATCAAAGCCGCTGACCAGCTCGAAGGCATCCGCATTCAAGCCGATCCCGTTCAGCGATTTTACGCCGCGATCCGTCATCTCGGAGTAGGTAAAGCAAGCCATACCCACCTTGACGTCGCCCACTTCCTTGACCTGATAAAAGCTTTCCTCGGTATTGATGCGGGTGCCCAGGGTGTCAAGTCCCTTTTGGCGAACCGTCTCCAAGGTGCGCTTCAGTCCCGCGGTACGGGTGTCGTAGCTGTGGTTGTTGGCGGTGAGAAGCAGATCTACCCCAGCCCCCTTCAGCGCATCCACGATGCTGTCGGGACAGTTGAAGCAGGGATAAGAGGAAGGGGACCCCCCACCGAGGGTAACCTCCAGGTTTGCTACCATACAATCGTATTTCTGAAAATAAGGGGTAATATACTCGTAATGAGGTGAAAAATCATAGCTTCCGTCGGCTTGCTTTGCGCCGTTATAAACGGTGGAGTGGATCAGAATATCTCCCGTTACACCCACGGATGCGGTAGAAACCGCGTGGGGCTTGGAGGGTTCCGTTTTCGTTTCCTCGGTTGCGCTTTGTTTTCCCTCAGAGGTGCTTTGCTTTTCCTCAGTCTCCGTAAGCGCGGGCGACTGCGGGTCATCCCCTTTTCCGGGCTTCAAAGCCACAAGCCCGATCACAAAGCACAGAGTCAGCACGAAGCAGACGAATATGCGAAAGCCTTTTCTTACAGTTCTTCTTTTTTTCATAGTCTCATTCTCTTTAATCGTAGATTGTTTTGTTTCCCTTGTACATATAAGGAGCAGGATCCACCTTTTGTCCGTTCAGGATCACCTCGAAATGCACGTGATCTCCGTCGGATCGACCTGTGTTCCCCACTGCACCGATGATCTCACCCTGCTTCACCTCTTGCCCCATAGTTACGTAAATATCGTTGCAATGTGCATACATCGTAGAAAATCCGTTTTCGTGACGGATCACGATGCAATATCCGTAGCCGCTGTAGTGATGGGCACTGTTTTCGGTGAAAGAACCCTTCGGACCGATGGCAACCACCACCGTGCCGGAGGCCGCGGCGTAAATGTTATCCCCCTCGTCGCCGGGAATATCCCATCCGCTGTGTATTTTTTCACCGCGGGGACCGTAATAGTGGGACACGTAGCCTACGCGAGGCACGATGAAGCTATTCTTTCCCGTAACGGGAGAGATCGCCTCAGGTAAAAGTCTGGTACCGATGGAGATCACGCGGTCCACCGGCTTTTTCAAGATCTTTTCGCTCAGGATCTCACGGCGCACCTCTTTGCCGTCCACGTAATAGACCTTCGCCTCGATCTTTGCCTTTCCGTTGACCCCGCGAGTGGTAACGTCCGCCATGGTGGTATAATGCTCTTTGCTTTCCACGTAACGGGTCTCGTAGGGCAAAACGGTATCGTAGTTTTCCACCTTTGCCGTGTACAGCTCCAGCTTGATATTATGGATCGGCTGGGGACGGTTGGATCGGGAAACCGTCTTTTCCTCGGGAACGAAGGAGGAATCCGCCACCAAAGCCATCACCGGAACCTCAGTCTCGTTTCGCTCTGAGGGGATCACAGGCTTCAGAACCTCCGTCAGCACCTCAGATTCCACCACGGTCTCCTTCTTGCGCTCCTCGAGAGGCACGCTCATTTCTTTCAAAAGCTGTTGAAACTCCGCATAATCCAGAACGCTGTCAGTGGGATACGCTTGGGTCGTCACGCGAATATCGTTGAAAATACCCATCTCTTCGCCGTCTGAATTGGCGTTTACAAAATCCTCCAGTCCTTGGCGGACGCTTTCCTCGTTCTCACACACGGCAACCAGTACGTCGTCTACGTAAAGACCGCCTGCGGTACAGATGTAATCGGTCAGATAGGAATACAGCCTTTCGGTGATCAGACTTTTCTCCGTCAGGCTCTTACGGAAGGAACGCTTAAAGCTATATCGGATTTCGTGAGGAAAATGAAAGCTGGTTCCCAGAATGATCTCCACGTTGTCCTCCAGCTCGTTGACGGCACTGTCCACCAGATGCTTGTTTTCCACGGTACCGATCAGCTGACCGTCGATCTCCGCCCGCAATACCACGGGGCGGGATAGCTGAAACGTGACGAAACCCGCCACAAAAAGAAGAATCACGAGAACGTTATAATACACGGCGTATTTCCGCAAATGATTGACGCTGTGGGGCTCGCCATCCTTCCCTCTCCCTTTTTTACCGAGAGAACGGAAGCCGGCAACGATCCCGCCGAACAAGCGGGGGAGAAAGGAAATACTGCGAAGCAAAAAGCCGTGATACTCCAGAGACTCCTCGTCCGTAACCGTCTTTCCTTCCTTTTCCAGCTTCTCCTTCTGCTTCTCCACGCTTCGCTCCGTCAAAACGATGTAGAACGCATTGAACAGAGCGTCGAACAAGCCCAAGCCGCTTTTGCGGAAGGCGCGGAACTGACGGCGGAATCCTCGGCTGCGGAACAGTTTCTTTCTTTCCTGAAAAACCGGTTTCTCGGGGGAGTCGGCAAAGATCTTCTCCCGCTTTTTTTGAATTCTGGCAACAGCAAGGAGCGCGGAACGCTCCGACGGCGCTTTTTTCGTTTTCTTTGCGCCCTCGTCCTTGATCTTATTCGGTTTATTCTGTTTCTTCTCAGGCTCTGCAGGATTTTTTCTCAAGTCGATCCTCCTCCTTTCTTCCCGTTTAATCGTGTAATTTTACCACGAATGGCGAAAAAAATCAAGTGGGGGGATTTTCACTTCTCTTTCTGCGGGAATTTTCCCCGATTATTCATACGACCGTCACAAAGAAATGATATGATACCTTTGTAAAAAAATTATTCTCGGAAAGGTCTGGAAATGAAACGAATTGTCACGCTGATTCTCGCCCTTGTAATGCTTCTTTCTCTCGTCTCCTGTAAAGCGAAAGAAGGTCCCCGCCCCGCAGTGGGAGGCTTGCACACGAAGGACGGTGATCTTTATCCCACCGATTTTCTCACCTTCGACGGTACGAAGGTGGAATTTGATTTATTCCGCTACTATTATTTGAATTACAAGAATATGTACCTGGAAGAAAACGCCTCGTACTTTGAAGCGGAGGGTGCCGAGGAACAGCTGAAAGCGGAAATCATGGACGCGATGCTGGATTTTTACGCCATTCGTTTTCTCGCGGAGGAGCACAAAGTCCGCTTGAATAAGGACGACCGCAAGGCGGTAAAAGCGGACATTGAAAAAACCGTGGAGTTTTACAACGGGAAAGAAGCGTTCCTCTCATTTCTGGAGGAATCCTTTATGACCGAGGAATTGTACGTTTATATGATGGAATATTCCGCGATTTACCTAAAGCTGTTCAACAAGCTTTACAAGGACGGCGGAAAAATGGAATGGTCCGACGAAAAATTCTTCAGCTACTACGATGAGAACTACCTTGCCGCTCAGCAGATCTTTCTCCCCTTTGAGGAGGGTGAAACCAAGGACAATCATCCGAAAACGTTGGAGCTGGCAAACAGTCTGTACCAAAAAGCTATGGACGGTGAGGATTTCTGGGAGCTGGTAAAAGCCTACGGCAAGGACGAAAATATGCCGGATTATCCCGACGGCTACTACTTCACCAAGGGACAGGCGGAAGATGCCTTATACGAGGCAACTGCCGCTTTGGAAAAGGGAGGGATCTCCAAGCCCGTCGTAGGTGAAACGGGGCTTTATATCATCCGCCGTATGGAGATGAAGGAGCTTCGTATGAAGGAGAATCGGGAAACCACCCTTTACGGCTATACCGATTCCATGAACGAATGGCACGCAGGTGCATACGACGCGGAATTTCAGGAGTATTATCAGGCAAAAGCCGAAAAGATCAAAGTCGAGAAAAGCACTTATTGGGATGAGGTCTCAACCAAAACCGTATACTGATAACAAAAAAAGAACCGTCAATCGACGGTTCTTTTTTTGCGTTTAACTTATTTTACTGCGTTCTTCAGAGCAGCGCCTGCCTTGAATGCGGGAGCCTTAGCAGCAGCGATCTTGATAGCTTCGCCGGTCTTGGGATTCTTGCCCATACGAGCTGCGCGCTCGCGAACTTCAAAGTTACCGAAACCGATGAGCTGAACCTTCTCACCCTTCTTCAGGGAAGCGGTGATTGCACCAAAGGTAGCATCAACAGCGGCAGCGGCGTCCTTCTTAGAAATACCTGCTTCAGCAGCAACAGCAGCAATGAGTTCAGTCTTGTTCATATTACATCCTCCAAAAAATTGTAGTTTTAAGCATTAATTGCTAAGTTCATAATATCACGGTTTACCACAAAATGCAAGAGTCTTCTTCACATTTTGTTCGTTTTTTTGTTAAAAATACACAATTTTCTTAATTTGTGCAAATTTTATACTGTTTTTGGCAAAGTGTCATTTCTTTACATATCGGAATACCCTTAAAATAAGGCCTATTGGCAATGAAATGAAACGGAGATACTCTATGCATTCAAAGGATTTTCTATGTATTCTGGGGATTTTTCTCCCTTTTCTCGGGACCGCACTGGGTGCAGGTGCCGTATGGTTGGTCCCCTTCGACTCAAAGCTTATCTTGCGAAAGATCTTTTACGGCTTTGCCGCAGGCGTAATGCTGGCATCCCTGGTCTGGTCTCTTTTGCTCCCCGCCCTGGAGCTTGGCGCCTCCCCCTTCCCTGTCATATCGGGTTTTTTGGCGGGAATATTCTTTTTTCTTCTGTGCGAAAGCTTTTTTGACCGTGCCGCCAAAAAGGACGGGATGAGCGGAACGAAAAAAATGATCTTTGCCGTCACCCTCCACAATCTGCCCGAAGGGATGGCAGTAGGCGTTGCTTTGGCGGGTGCCTTAGGGGACGGCGGACTTGCTATGGAAGGCGCCATGCTCCTTTCCGTGGGAATCGCTTTGCAAAATCTCCCCGAGGGCTCCATTATTTCCACGCCCTTGGCGGCAAGCGGGATCGGAAAAAGCAAGGCGTTCGCCGTGGGTGTGCTTTCCGGGGTGGTAGAGCCAATCGGCGCCGTCCTTGCCCTTTTTCTGACACGGCTTGTAACGGGGCTTCTCCCCTTCGTGCTTTCCTTTGCCGCAGGCGCGATGCTCTACGTTGCCGCTGACGAGCTGATTCCCTCTCTTGCGCAAGGTGCCGGAAAAAGGACGGGACTTCTCGCCCTCGGCGCAGGCTTTGCCCTGATGATGGCGATGGACGTAATTTTCGGTTAAGGGGCGTTTTCTCCCATTTTCGTCCACCGTCACCCATTTTTTCCCAAACGGCAGGCAAACAAGGTCCTTTTTACCACCTCTTACCACCGAAACCGATTGAAACGGAAGCATATACTGACAATGAGCTACGGCTCACCAACCCGAATTCGGGAAAAAAACAACAAAGGGGATCACTACCTTGAATCATCAAACCAATCGAAACGGCTGCACCTGCGGAAATGAGAACCGCTCCGGCAGCTGTCCCTACGGCAGAACTCCTTGGGGTACCCGCGAGACCTGCAACTCCTGCAGACGTCCCTGGAGCACCCGCTCCTCCTGCGGCTCTTGCGGCGAAGCACGTGCCTCTTGCCCCTGCACGGCAAGCACCACCTGGAGAAACAGAGGCGAGGGCTGCGCTTGCGCCACTCCCAGAACCGGTACCTGCAGCTGCGGTAACACGACTCGCATCGGTTCCTGCGGCTGCGACTCCGCCCGCGAAGCGAGAAACACTTGCTCCTGCGGCACCTCCCGCGACTCCGACTGCGACGACGACTGCAATCACGGCGCGGCAAACACGGGCGTTTTAGACGGTAAAAGTCTCGCTATGGTCTATTCTCCCTATCAGAGATTCGACGCTCTGTACGACCCCAGACAAGGGCTTTGTCACGGCACCATTTTCACCGGTCTGGACAAGCCCTTTTACGGAGATGGGAGGGGCTGCTGATGGATGCCAGAAGCGCACTTCTCAAGGAGATCCAGGCAGAGGATTTTGCCCTTTACGAAACCGCTCTTTATCTGAACGGACACCCCACCTGCAAGACCGCCCTTGACTACTACTGTCAGCACAAGAACGCCGCCAAGGCGCTTCGGGATGAGTACGAGTCCCTCTACGGACCTTTGACCATCTACGGAAATGCTTCCGGCACCTGCTGGCATTGGGTGGACGCACCTTGGCCCTGGGAAAAGGAGGGAAACTGACTTATGTGGACTTACGAGAAAAAACTGCAATATCCGGTTAAGATCAAGAATCCCAACGCCGCCTACGCCAAAATCATCATCAGCCAGTTGGGCGGTCCCGACGGCGAGCTTGCCGCCGCCATGCGCTACCTGAATCAGCGTTATACCGCCACCTACAACGAGGTCATCGGTATCCTGACGGACGTGGGCACCGAAGAACTGGCGCACCTGGAAATGATCGGCGCGATCCTGTATCAGCTGACCAAGGGGCTTTCTCCTGAGGAGATCCGCCGCGCGGGAATGGACGCTTACTTTGTGGATCACACGGCGGGCATCTACCCCGCTTCCGCCGCAGGCGTTCCCTGCGATATGAAGTATATCGGTGTAAAGGGTGACCTTCTTGCCGATCTGAATGAGGACCTTGCCGCCGAGCAGAAGGCACGCGTCACCTACGACAACATTCTCCGTCTGGTGGACGATCCCGACGTACGCGATCCCATCAAGTACCTGCGCGAGCGCGAGCTTGTTCACTATCAGAGATTCGGTGATGCCCTGCGCATTGCCACCGACCGCCTGGACGAAAAGAACTTCTACGCATTTAATCCCAGCTTTGACAAAGGTTGCGGTTGCAATTAAAAGGCACCTCATCCACCGCAAGCGGTCCCCCTTCTCCCACCGGAGAAGGCAAAAAGAGGAACAAAAAAAGAGCCCGATCGGGCTCTTTTTTT
>JAZPZL010000009.1:0-5330 GCA_045544655.1 Eubacteriales bacterium | reverse complement strand
CGCCGCGCTTCCGTAGAGCTCCTTCTTTCCAACCACTCTATGAAGTGCCAGCAGTGCGACAAGAACGAGAAGTGCGAGCTTCTTCACGTTGCTAAGATCACCGGTGCCAGAGAGGATATGTTCCTCGGTACTCAGACCGAGACCACTTACGATGACGTAACCCCCTCCATCGTTCGTGATACCTCCAAGTGCGTACTTTGCGGAAGATGCGTTGCAAGATGTGCAAATGCTCACGGCGACGGCGTTCTCACCTTCCAGAACAGAGGCTTCAAGACCATCATCGGACCTGCTCAGAACAGAACCTTTGACAAGGCTCCCTGTATCATGTGCGGTCAGTGTATCAACGTATGTCCCACCGGCGCTCTTATGGAGAAGAGCGACATTGCAAAGGTTGACGCTGCAATGGCTGCCGGCAAGTACGTAGTCGTTCAGACTGCTCCCGCAGTTCGTGCCGCTCTCGGCGAAGAGTTCGGTATGAAGATCGGTACTCCCGTTACCGGTAAGATGGTTGCAGCTCTCAGAAGACTTGGCTTCAAGAAGGTATTCGATACCAACTTTGCAGCTGACCTTACCATTATGGAAGAGGCTACCGAGCTCCTTGGCAGAATCAAGAACGGCGGCAAGCTTCCCATGATCACCTCCTGCTCTCCCGGATGGGTCAACTACGCTGAGCTTCGTTACAACGATCTCTTGGCACACCTGTCCTCCTGCAAGTCTCCCCACGAAATGATGGGCTCCGTTCTGAAGCACTTCTGGGCTGAAAAGGCAGGCATCAAGGCAGAGGATCTGTTCGTTGTTTCCGTAATGCCCTGCTCCTCCAAGAAGTACGAGGCAGAGCGCGAACAGCTCAAGACCCGCGGTCTCAAGGACGTTGACGCAGTTCTCACCACCAGAGAGCTGGGCAGACTCATCAAGAGAAGCGGTATCAACTTTGTAAAGCTCCCCGATGAAGAGTTTGATATGGACCTGATCGGCGAGTACACCGGCGCAGGCGTTATCTTCGGTGTTACCGGCGGTGTTATGGAAGCAGCAGTTCGTACTGCTCACTTCGTCCTCACCGGCAAGGAGATCGAAGGCGTGAAGTTTGAAGCTGCACGTGGCTTCGACGGCATCAAGGAAGCAAGCCTTGACCTGAACGGTCAGACCATCAATATCGCAGTTGCTCACGGTATGAAGAATGCAAAAGTTCTCCTGGACGACATCCGCGCCGGCAAGAGCAAGTATCACTTCATCGAGATCATGGGATGCCCCGGCGGTTGTATCAACGGCGGCGGTCAGCCCTACGTCAGAGAGTGCTTCCTCCCCAACGAGGATATGGATATTATGGACACCTACAAGGCAAAGCGTGCCGCAGCCCTCTACTCCGAGGATGAAAGACAGACCGTTCGTCAGTCTCACAACAATCCTCAGATCAAGGCTCTGTACGAGCAGTTCCTTGGCGAGCCCAACTCTCATCTGGCTCACGAGCTTTTGCACACCGAATACGTTGCAAGAGTTCCCTTCCCGGATGCCGAGTAATCTAAGACCACCAAAAAGGAACCCGAAATTCGGGTTCCTTTTTTTGTTAAAAAGTCCACCTTTTCCGTTATAATATGAGTTGCAGAAGAAAATGAAAAAATGTATTCTACTGATATACGGAAAGGAGCGAAACGTTATGAAAATTTTTGCCGCGATCAAGATTTTTTCTCTTGCCGCAGAAGAACTGGGAAGCTTTTGTAAAAAGATCACCGATACGGAAGCCGAAATTACCCCCGACCTTCATCCTTCTGCCGACACCGTCTGCCTTTGCCCTGCAGGTCACGAGCTTGCCGATCCCCGCGTAACAGAAAACAGCGATGAATTTGCCATCGTTTCTCTTAAGGAAAACGGGCGCACCCTTCTCGTCATCACCGCAGGCAGACTCCGCGCCGCCTTTTACGGAGTTTACGCCTTTTTGGAAAAAGCGGCAGGGTGCCACTATTTTTGGGACGGCGACGTGATCCCCAAAGCGCCCTCCATTCCTTTAGAAAACTTTGATCTGTACGAAAAGCCACGCTTCGAATACCGCGCCATCCGCTATTTTGCCCACCGTAGCTTGCACCGTTTTCAGGCGGAGCATTGGGGCATTGAGGATTGGAAACGGGAATTGGACTGGATGCTCAAGCGCCGTCTGAATCTTTTTATGCTTCGCATCGGCACCGACGATCTGTTCCAGCGCGCTTTTCCCGATATCGTCCCCTATCCCAAAAACGATGCACCCCTCCCCGAGCGAACGAAAGGGTATGATGACCGAACCACCTTCTGGTCCCTCCAATTTCGCGGACAATTGAGAAAGCAGATTCTGGACTATGCCTTTCAGCGCGATCTGTTGCACCCCGAGGATTGCGGCACTATGACCCATTGGTATTCCCGTACTCCCCTTGCATTTTTGGAAAAGGTCAAGCCTACCTTAATGCAGCAGGAAAGCAAGGGCTATTCAGAGCAAACCGGACTTGCGTGGGATATTAACGATGAAAAGAATCTGAAAAATTATCAGCACCTGACCAAAACCCACATCAAAGAATTCGGAAAGCCTGAAATTTTTCACACCATTGGACTGGCGGAGCGCTCTATGAACGGTGACCGTGAAGAGGGCTTTCTCATCAAGAAGCGTGCCTACGATACCGTTACCGATTTTATCCACGCAAATTTCCCCAAGGCGCCCATCCTCGTAGCCGCCTGGGATTTCTACTTTACCTACCAAGCGGAAGAGGTGCGGAGAATGATCCGCTCCTTCGACCCCGAAACTCATATCATTCTGGACTACACCGTAGATCTGAAGAAAACCCAAAACGATTTCGAGACTTGGGACGTAGTGGGGAAATTCCCCTACATCTTCGGTATTTTCCACGGCTATCAGCCCCAAAGCCATATCCACGGCGACTATGCCTATCTGGATCAAAAGCTGAAGGTAGCGGACCGAGATCCCTTCTGCAAGGGAATGGCATACTGGCCCGAGCTGTCTCACAGCGACACCTTGATGCTGGAGTATTTTACCGACAATGCTTGGCGCCCCGACTACCTCTCCTTGGAAGAAAAGGTTACCCGCTTCTGCCAAAAGCGTTACGGAGTGAACGCCAAGGCGATGCAGGAGGTTTGGACTGCCTTTCTCCCCTTGTACGAGCTTACCAAGGATCAGAACTATGATATGAGCAGCTTCTTCCACCTGTTTGAAAACAGCAGAATTGCAAAGCGGCTCTGGAATCGTGAGGACCCGGGACACGAGAAAGCCGTCGCAAAGGCTCGGAAGAAGGTGGCCGAAGGAACAGCCGCGTTCCCCGATATGGAAAAAGTGCTGTCGAAACTCGCTTCCCTCCCGAAGGACCTTCTGGCGAATGAATTTATCGCGCGAGACGCCCTTGACCTTTTGAGAACCGTTGCAGAGCGGAGACTTGACGTGGAAGTTCTCTCGGCGCTTTTGGCTTGGGTAGACGGAAATCCCGCGGAATTCTCTCAGAAGGAAAAGCCTTGCCTTTGCGGGATGGAATTGTTTGCGAGAGTCCTTGCCGTCTTGGAAGAATTCTCCATTTATCATACCCACGAAAAGCTGAAAACCGTCGCAAGCGTCAATCCCTGCTTTGAAGAGACCTTGAAAAACAACCTGATCAACAATTACTGCAGAAGCTCTGCTTACGAGGCGGCACGCTACGTATATCTGCCCGAAATGAAATTGCTGTTTGAAAAGCTTTCCAAAATCACGCCCGATACCGTTCCCGATTTCACCGAAGAAAAAGAACGGGTCTTTTCTGAATTTTTATCCACGCCTTTGAGTGAGATGAAGCCGAACAAGGAAGACTTTACCCAAGTTTGTAACACCGCTTTATCCCTTTTTTTCCGTTGAGGTGAAATACTTCTTGCGCAGAAAGCGTATTCGTGCTATAATTTTCTCAGAAATTTTTGGAGGAAAGCTATGAGTGAATCTTATATCCGCGTCAACGATTTTGCGCCCCGCGACGGGAAACTGACCCTTTACTGCAAAAAGGTTGGCACCAAGAAATCCGACGGCTTTGCCATCGTTGAAAACGACCTGGTCTACGTCATTGATGCAGGTCGCGGCGATGACCGTGAAATGCATCTGTTCCTGCTGGAGCTTCGCGAAAAATGGTTGGCAAACCAAACAGACGCCACACTTTTGGAGGATGAAAACGCCAGACTTGAGATCCATCTCATCGTTTCCCACCCCCACGCCGACCACATTGCGGCACTGAAACGCATCATTCCCGATTTCAGATTTTGCATTGTGAGCGTACTCGCACCCCAGCGTGCGTATTTGAGCCTGGACGTGCCGGGCGCCTTGGAAAAGCTGACCGCGTTTGAGGACAGACTCGCCCTCTACGAGCAAATGCTCCCCGTATATCTTCATACCTGCCGCGAGATCACCCGTCTCCCCTACGGCGAAAAGTATATTCTCCCCTTGCCCGACAGCTCCACCACCCTGACCCTTTATCCGTCTCAGTTCGACTGGTCGGAGGATCGCCCCAGTGAATCGGAAGGCATTCGCTTTTTGAAAAAATACGTTTCTCCCACCTATCAGGATGATCCCGAGCACGGCTATTCCAACGGCGCCGCCAACGGCAATTCCCTTTGGGTCAAGATCACAAAGGGCGATTCCGTGGCGCTCATTACCGGTGACCAGCGGGCTTCCGACGAAATGCTTGGCTCTATGATCCGCTACTACGGGGAAAAAGAATTCCGCTGCCAGGTGCTCAAGCTCCCCCATCACGGAGAAAAGAACTGCTCCCCCTATCTCCTTTCCATCGCAGATCCAAAGATCACCGTGATCACCTGCGCCGAAGGATACGATACCCCCGAGGCTCAGGACATTTGCGAAAGGATCAGCGACGTATATTACCTGCGAGACGGCAACCTCTTTTTCGAGATCACCGAACGATCCGTCACCCCCTACGGCATCTCCCCACGCAAGCGGGATCAATAAGAAAAAAAGTCTTGATGAAATTTCATCAAGACTTTTTTTATTTGATTTGGATTGTTCTTTCTTTGAAAAGAAAGAACCAAAGAAACTTCCGGTTGGAATTGAAATCGGTAAATGATCGAGTCTTTCTCCGATGCGGAACAAAGGCGTAGCCGTTTTTTCCATCGTCTTTCTGCTAAGTAAAAACGAGCGAGCCGAGGCGCGCAAGGGAAAGACGAGTGAGTTTACTCCGGTAAATGATCGAGTCTTTCTCCGATGCGGAACAAAGGCGTAGCCGTTTTTACGACGCAGAAAAAGTTATCTCTCTTCGCGGAAGTAAGGCAATCCCAATGCAAGTCGGATCGTAGCCATGTCGTTCTGTGAGCCAAGGAGTTGAGTA
>JAZPZL010000008.1:0-9512 GCA_045544655.1 Eubacteriales bacterium | reverse complement strand
ATCATGCCAATGTTCAGCCCCATTGCGGTGCGTCTGCCAACCTCGCCGGATTTTTTGCTCTGGTTCAGCCGGGCGATACAGTCATGGGTCTTTCTCTGGCACACGGCGGTCACCTCTCTCACGGCTCTCCTGCCAATATTTCCGGTAAGTATTACAACATCGTTTCCTACGGTGTAGACGAAAAGAGTGAGGTTCTGGATTATGAAGCCATCCGCGCAATGGCGCTGGAGTGCAAGCCCAAAATGGTTATCGCAGGCGCATCCGCATACTCCCGTACCATCGATTTTGAGAAGATCGGTCAGATCGCAAAGGAAGTAGGCGCCTATTATATGGTGGATATGGCGCACATTGCCGGTCTGGTTGCCGCAGGACTCCATCCTTCTCCCGTTCCCTTCGCCGACGTTGTTACCACTACCACCCACAAGACCCTCCGCGGTCCTCGCGGCGGTCTGATCCTTTGCAAGGAAGCACTTGCAAAAACCATTGACAAGGCGGTATTCCCCGGCTTGCAGGGCGGTCCCCTGGAGCATATCATCGCCGCAAAGGCAGTTGCCTTTGCCGAGGCAATGAAGCCTGAATTCGTAGAATACCAGAAGAAGATCGTTGCAAACGCCTCCGTTCTTGCCAAGGCGATGGAAAAGGCAGGCTTCCGCGTGGTTTCCGGCGGCACCGACAACCACCTGATGCTCATCGACCTGCGCAACTTCAGCGTTACCGGTAAGGAAATGCAGAATCGCCTTGACGCAGTGCATATTACCGTAAATAAGAATGCCATTCCCGACGATCCCGAAAGCCCCTTCGTTACCAGCGGTATCCGTCTCGGTACGCCTGCAGTGACCACCCGTGGCTTCGGTGCAGAGGAAATGGAAATGATCGCTCTTTGGATCCGCGATATCGCCACCGATTTTGAGGGTAACCGAGAAAGAGTTTCTGCAGAGGTTATGGCGCTTTGCGAGAAATTCCCCATTTACGAGGACTGATATGAAATTGATCATTGCTTCCGGAAACGCAGGCAAGCTTCGTGAGATCCGCGCCATTCTGGGAGGAAAATTTGATGAGATCGTTTCTATGAAGGAAGCGGGAATTGATCACGAAACCGTGGAGGACGGCTCCACCTTCCTGGAAAACGCGCAGAAGAAGGCGCGGGAGATCGCAGAGCTTTCCGGCTGTGCCGCCCTTGCGGACGATAGCGGGATCTGCGTGGATGCTCTGGGAGGCGCTCCCGGAATTTATTCCGCAAGATTTTGCGGAAGACACGGGGATGACGAGGCAAACAACCGTCTTCTCATTGAAAAGCTGCAAGGTACGGATAACAGAAATGCCCATTATACCTGCGCTGTCTCTCTGGTATTCCCCGACGGAAAAGAGCTTCACGCCCAGGGGTACCTTTACGGCGAGATCGTGGATGAGCCGAAGGGAAGCGGTGGCTTCGGCTACGATCCCTACTTTTTCCTGCCATCCTACGGTTGCACCGCCGCAGAGCTTCCTGCCGAGGAAAAGAATAAGATCAGTCACAGAGCAGAGGCTTTGAAGAAGCTTTTGAATCTTCTGTAAGGAGAACGGTATGAAGACCTTTCTAGCGTTTCTTTCAACCTTAGCCGCTTTGGCTCTCGAATTGACCCCCTGGGGAGCGGTACTCCGCTTCGGTCAGCCTGAAGGTGACCCGATCCGAAAAACCTATTCCTATTTCAGCCTGGTTCCATACGGCTACGCCAATTTCTTTCCGCTTTTGACGGCGATCCTCACCTGTCTTTTGCTGTTTTACTTTGTAATTGCCTTTCTAACCAAAAAGCAAAAGGCGGAGAATACCTGCTTTTACCTTGCCATTGTGGGAGCGATCTTCTCCTTTTTGCCTTTGTTGCAAGGATTTGGGAACTATTCCTTGGTAGGCTTCGGTATTTCCGTGTGCCTGTCCCTTGCGGTGGTTCTTTTGTGGAAAATCGAACGGCTCAGATAACAAAAAAACTTCGTTGCGATCAGCAACGAAGTTTTTTTCATTATGAATAGAATTTTTGATTCCAGATGGGATTTCCGATGGCGATGCGGAAGCCGCGGGTCTCGTCCGTGATCTCCACGCGGTAAAATTTTGCTTCGGGATTGGTTCGCATCATAAAGGAGAAGGGCTTCTCGCAGGAGAAGGGAAGACTTGCCACCACACCCGTATCGTCCAGAAGATCGAAGCGATAAGAGTGACCGGGTTCGTAATACCTCTTGTGGAAATCTCCGACGGCAACGTTTAAGCTCTTGTCGGCAAAATCGGTTAAGCCGCCCATCAATTCATTACCGATGCTCATACGGATGCCAACGCCGCCGCAAACGAAATCACCTTTTCTGATGTGAGAGAGCAGGGTGCTGCTCTTTTTATTTTTGGCGTAAACCGTAGTCAATGAGCCGTCGGTTGCGCATTTGTGCTTATCGCCGCCCGCGCAAGCCCATACCCGCTTTCCCTGAGCCAAAAGGGCAGTCCAGAGCTTGTAGTTTTCCTGGGTGTGAGGATGATCGTAGCTGTAATAGAAAACCTCGATCCCCGTTTCATCACGGAAAAAGTAGTCCAGCGCCCGCTCGGATTTCATGGTCTGCTTAGGATGGGGATGTACGAAAAAGCCGCCCTTTGCCTTGACGGTATCAATGAGCTGACAAAAGCGCTCTCTGGTAAACTGCGGATATTTGAAATGCCCCTCGTATCCACCGGTGAATTCGTATTCCTCGAATTCCTCCAAAAGCTCCATCAAGGGCTCGGGAGAGGAGAACACCATATTGTAATGCATCGCATTGCTTTCGCATTCCAGATCCTTGATGCGGGTTCCGGGCTCGGAGCCGCCGATAAAGGTCTCATCGTCCCAAGCGGGAAGGGTCATGTGGCGAACCTGCTTGTGATCCAGAATCGTCGCAAAGTCCATTTCAAGAACTTCCATTGCCGCTCTCCAGTATAAAAGACAGCGTTTTCCGTCGCTGGTACCGCCTGAAGAGGAGTGATCGTGAAGCTCGCCGTGGTAAGCTTTTCTGTCTTCGTAAAGTGTGTCCAAAAAGGACTTGTTTTTTTCGTTTTCCATTGTATTCCCTCCATCCTTGCATTCATTATATTTTCTTTGTCAACGCTTGTCAATCCTTTTTTTGTTCTTACAAAAAATCGTTTTCTCGACTTTTTTTATATGTTTTCGTATATATGATCAGATATATCCTGTATAACGAAAGGCTGATCAGAGCAAGATTCCGGTAAAATACAGCAAGATTGTCTATTGAATTTTACGGAAAGTTATTGTATAATGCAAAAAAGTGCAATTGTGGCGGTTCTTTGCACTCATTAAAAATCTCAGGAGATGTACTATGAAAAAATTGATTGCTTTTCTTTCCCTTCTGCTGGCTTTTTGTATGGTTGCCTGTTCTTCTTCTTTGGCACCTGCCGAAACTCTGACGAAGGAAGAAGAGAAAACCGAAGCCGTAACCGTCGAGGAAAAAACGGCGGAAGACGATGAAATGCCCACCGGTCCCCACGATCCTACGGGCTTTGCTACGGGCTTCGGTAAGGTCGTGGTCAATCCCAATCCCGGCGTAGGTCTGGGCGGCTTCGGCAATTCGGATGAGCGTACCAGCACCTACGTATCTGACGATATCTGTATCAGTTGTACTGCGATTTCCGATGGAGAACAGAAGATCCTTCTTTTCTCTTTGGATGCCTGCGGTGTGTCCAAAACCAACTGGAATCAGGTTGCGAGAGTTGTAGAGAAGGAACTGGGGATCCCCCGGGAAAACATCGTTCTCAACGCTTCGCATTCCCATTCGGCACCTTCTATCTACGGCGGAGGGAACGTCGCTCAGTATATGCAGAGCTTTTACAAAGGAGCGCTGTACGTAGCAAAATACGCTGTAGCAGACCTGGATAAAACGGAGGTGAAAATCGCCAGTACCGAGACGGAGGGGCTGAGCTATATCCGTCGCTATGTGGATAAATCCACCGGTGCTTTCGTAGGGAACTGGCCAAGCACCCTGGATCCGAACCTTTACGATCACGAATCTTATCCCGATGAACAAATGCAGATCCTTTATTTTGACCGTGTCAATCAAAAGGATATCGTTCTTTGCAATTGGCAGTGTCACGTGACCAATGTTGGCACGGAGACCGGAGGTCAGGTATCTTCCGACTACGTAGGCGCTTTCCGTGATTATGTTTCCCAACAGCTTGACGTTCACTGTGCCTTCTTTCAGGGAGCCGCGGGAAGCACCATTCCCTTCGGAAAACTGAAGGGGGAAAATTTGAACGGCGATTACAAAAAGCACGGTCAGGAGGTGGGAGACGCTTTGATTGCCGCGATCCCTTCCTTAACTCCCGTTCAGACCGGAAAGATTGAAACGTTAACGGAGGAATACGTCGGCACGGTAAAACCCGAAAAAGTGGCGGATTACGGTGAGACCGCAAAGTTTGAGATTTGCGCCCTTGCCTTCGGTGACGTAGCGATTGCCACTGCACCTTATGAAATGGATCACAGGAACGGCAAATTTGTGAAAGATAATTCTCCCTATGAAATGACCTTTATGAGCGCATATTCCAACGGAAGTAATTCCTATATCCCCGCAGAGGCTTCCTTCCCCAACGGTGGCTACGAGGTGAATTCCTGCCGCTTTGTAGCCGGAACGGGCGAGGGGGTTGCTTCTCAGCTTGTGACGATGCTGAATTCGTTGTATCAATAACCTTTTTGAACTGAATTAGGAGTTTTTTATGAAAAGAATCGTTTCCGCACTATTCGTTTTACTCACTCTTTGTATGGTTGCTTGCTCTTCATCCCTGGCGCCTGCCGAAACGCTGACGAAGGAAGAAGAGAAAACCGAAGCCGTAACCGTTGAGGAAAAACCGACGGATGATGGGATGCCTACCGGTCCCCACGATCCTACGGGCTTTGCTACGGGCTTCGGTAAGGTCGTGGTCAATCCCAATCCCGGCGTAGGTCTTGGGGGATTCGGAAATGCTGACGAGCGTACCAGCACCCACGTGACCGACGATATCTGCATCAGCTGCGTTGCAATTGCCGATGGAGAAAAAACGATTCTGCTTTACTCCTTGGATGCCATCGGCACGCCTGCCAAGGTTTGGAATTATATCTCCACGCAAATGGAAAAGGAATTCGGGATCCCCCGGGACTGCATTCTGATCAATTCCTCCCATTCTCACTCTGCCCCCGCCATCAACGCGAGCTATGCCAATATGACTAAGTATATGCAGACCTTCTACCAGGGTGCTTTCAAGGCTGCAAGGATCGCGATGGCAGATCTGGACCGCAGTGAAATGAAATATGCAACGACCGATACCAAGGATCTCAGCTATATCCGTCGCTATATCAAAAAAGAAACGGGTGAGTTCTGGGGCAACTGGCCGAATACCTTGGATCCCGCCCTGTTCGATCACGAATCCTATACCGACGACGAAATGCTGATTTTGTACTTCGACCGCGCAAATCAGAAGGATATCGTACTTTGTAACTGGCAGTGCCACGTAACCAACGTGGGTACCCGTACCGGCGGTCAGGTATCCTCCGACTACGTGGGTGCCTTCCGCGATTACGTTGCAGAAAAGCTGGACGTGCACTGTGCCTTTTTCCAGGGGGCGGCTGGCAGTACCATTCCCTTCGGAAAACTCAAGGGAGAGAAGACCAACGGCGATTACAAAAAGCACGGTCAGGAGATCGGTGACGTTTTGATCGCCGCAATTCCCGCCTTGACCACCGCTGAGAATACCAAGATCGAAACCTTCACCAAAGAGATCGAATTGAAGCACAATCCGGAGCAAGTGACCAACATGGGAAGTGAAACCCAAAAGGTCAGCCTTTGTACCTTTGCCATCGGTGATATTGCCATCGCCACCTCACCCAATGAAATGGATCACCGCCTAGGAAAATTTGTCAAGGAAAATTCTCCCTATACGATGACTTTTATGAGCGCCTACACCAACGGAAACTACGGCTATATCCCCGCAGAGTCCTCCTTCCCAAACGGCGGCTACGAGGTAGAATCCTGCCGCTACGTTGCGGGAACCGGTGAGCAAATGGCAAAAGAATTGGTGGATATGCTTAATACCCTTCACCAAAATTAGTTTTTTAAGGAGCAATGAGATGAAGAAGAAATTCAGACGCATCCTTTCCGCACTTCTTGTATTGGTAATGCTGTCTGCTTCTGCAGTGCCTTTTTCCGTCAACGCCCGTGCCGCCGTGCTGGGGGATCTTGATGAAAATGGAAAGCTGAATATTAAAGATGCGGTTCGCCTGCTCTACGGCGTGTATTTTCCCGATCGTTATCCCGTGAACCAAGCGGCAGATTTTGATGCGAGCGGGAGTGTTGACGCCGATGATGCCATCAGGCTTTTGTTCCATCTTTTGTTCCCTGAGCGTTATGAGCTGATCAAACCGCCCTTTACCCTTTCCGCGGGCTTTGCCCGCCACGTGGTAAACCCTCCCGTTGGTACGGGGCTTGGCGGCTACAGTACTGCAACCACCCGTCTCAGCAAAGACATTTTGGATGACATCTGCGTGTCCTGCATTGCCATCAACGACGGCGAGGAAACCGTTCTTCTCTTTAATTTTGACGTGCTTAATATCGGCAGAGATTCTCTTTGGAAGCCCGTGACCAAGCTGATTGAGCAGGAATTGAATATTCCCGCAGAGAACGTGCTTATGAACGCATCCCATTCCCATTCTGCTCCTGCCGTTGAATGGGAATACAGCACCGTTACCTCTTATTTGGAAATCCTGATTCCGGAAACGGCAGTGATCGCCAAGGAAGCAATCGAAAATCTTGCTCCCGCACAGATGAAGATGACACGGACAAATACGCAGGATCTGGGTTACGTCCGTCGCTATCTGCGCTACGATGGGCAGTGGGCTACCGACACCTCTATCGCAGGCGGCACCGCTATGAAGGGAATGCTGGATCCCGCTGTTTACTATCACGAATCCGATCCCGATACGCAAATGCAGGTGCTTGTATTCGATCGCGAAACGGACAAGGATATTGCCCTTTGCAACTGGCAGTGTCACGTAACGGCGGTCGGCTCTTCAACCGGTACGGACGTATCCTCTGATTTCGTCGGTGTATTCCGTGAAACCGTGGAAGAGGAGCTGGACGTTCACTGCGCATACTTCCAAGGTGCCGCAGGCAGTATCGTTCCCAGCGGAAAGCTTGAGGGCGAGGCTCAGAATCATCAGGACTACGTAAAGCACGGTCAGGATCTTGCAAATACCATGATCGCCGCAATGGATAATCTGACTCCCGTTGCCGCGGGAAAGATCGAAACGAATTATCTGTTGCACAAGGGCACCATCAAGGAAGACAAGGTGGAAAGCTATGGAAAAACCTACAACGTACGCATTGCAACCTATTCCTTCGGTGAATTCTCCATTGCCGCAGTTCCTCTGGAAATGGATCATCGCAACGGTATGTACGTAAAGAGCAATTCTCCTTATACAATGACCTTTATGTGCGGTTATTCCAACGGCTCTCACGGTTATTTGCCCGCGGAAAGCTCTTATCCAAACGGAACGTATGAAGTGAATTCTACCCGCTTTGTTGCCGGGACCGGTGAGAATATTGCAAACGACCTGGTTGAAATGCTTTCCCGGCTTTATCTGGAACGGAAAGCACCGGAAGTTTATTGAACTTCAACAAAAAAGAAACTGTTTCCTTGGAAACAGTTTCTTTTTTGTTATGCTTTTAAAAGATGTACCTTGATCAAAAGCTTCAGGATCGTTTGTCCTTTCGGTAACTGAAGCACGTCGTCCTTCTTAAAGCCGCCGCAACGGAAGAGGAGGATCAGGTATACGGGAACTGCACACAAAATACCGACCAGTGTTCCCAGCTTTGCAGAGAAGGGGGCAACAAGCAGGTATACACCGCCCGCCGTGGCACCGCAGGCAGCGGCGGCGATCAAGGGGATCATCAGGGTCTTTTTGAAATCCAGGCGGTAATGGAGAAAGTGGGAAAGGAAGAACATATTAAAGGAGAACATTACAAGGTAGCAAAGCAAGGTGGAAAGAGGGATTCCCAAATGCCCGACGGAGGGGATTCCGATAAGAAGCCAAATGGTCAAAGCTTTTGTCAGAACGCCGCAGCAGGTGGAAAGAATGCTTTTTCGCTCGTGTCCGCTTGCCTGCAAAACTGCGGCGCTGACGGTGATCAGTCCCGAAAAGGCAATGGCGGGAGCAATGACGGTAAGCATCGTGCCTGCCACGTCGTTGGAAAAGAAGGCAGTTCCTTCAGCGTTTGTGAAAAGCTCTTTGTTGCCTGAGAATAAAAGATGTACGATGGGCTTTGCCATCACGCCGATTCCAAAGGCGCAAGGGAGGCAAATTGCGCCAACGATACGGAAGGTAAAATCAATGGTTTTCTTCAGATCCTCAAAATTCCCTTTGGCGCCCGCACCGGAAATTGCGGGAATGATGCTGATGGCAAAGGGCTGAACGATGGTGGTAGGCAGATTGAAGAGGGTTACGGATTTTGCCATATAGGCACCGTAGATCGCCATGGCAAGCTCGTTCATATTCTCGGAATAGTAGCTGATTCCCACACAGGTATCGTTTAATCGCTTCACCGCCAGCATGGAATCGATCACGCTGGTCATACTCATAATGCTGGAGGAGATCGTAATGGGAATGGCAATGGCGATCAGCTCCCCGGCGATTGCCTTTCCCGAGCGGGGATGATCCGTAAGCCCCACCTCGCGGTCCCGCTTGGCCACCGCTTTTGCAAAGGTCATATAAACTGCGGACAAAATAACGCCCAGCGTTACACCGCTTAGTGCAAAGGAAGCAACCACGGGAGCGCTGTAGCCTTGACGGCTGGCGAAAATACCTGCGAATAACCCCAGTCCCAGCTTTCCCATTACCTCAATGACCTGAGATACTGCGGTGGGGATCATATTCTGATTTCCCTGGAAATATCCACGGGTGCAGGAAACCAGGCAGATAAAGAACATAATGGGGGAAATGGTTCGGATACACAGGGCAAGCTGGGGAGAATTTGCACCCTTTGCAATCAAAGGTGCCAAGGTGAAGAGCGTGGCGGTTGCAAAAAGTCCGATGAGAACAAAAAGCAAAAGGCTGACGCGATATATTTTATCCGCTTCCCGTAATTTCTTTCGGGATAGGGAAGAGGCGATCATACGGGAGATGGCAACGGGGAGACCCGCCGTTGCAATCAGAAAGCACATGGAATAAATAAAATAGGCAAAGCTAAAATACCCCATGGCATTGTCGCCGATGGCGTTGGCAAGCGGTATTTTAAAGAAAGCGCCGCCTACTTTTACGATGATGTTCGCAAGCATCAAAATCAGCGCGCCTTGAACAAAACCTTGCTTCTTTTTGGACATGGAATCTCCTTAATCAATAAATTCCCTGAGAACGGAATCCTTCGGTACGATCTGGGAAGAAAGCGTGGGAAACTGCTCCAAAACCGAAAGGATTCTTTGTGCTTCGGCAAAAAGCGGACGGTCTTCCTTAATATCGGATAAAAGGGGTAAAATCTCAGCC
>JAZPZL010000007.1:0-25218 GCA_045544655.1 Eubacteriales bacterium | reverse complement strand
AGGGAGTGTCCCATCGAAAGACAGGACACTCCCTCGTTTATTTATCAAATTGCTCCAGGAAGACCTTGACGGATCGGGTCATCTCCCGGGAGAAATCGGAGTTATACTTGCGCTCACAGAAAGCACGCATCCATTCTGCGTAGGGTTTGCCTGCACACCCACGTTATTTTGTTCCTCTTCCTTGCTCGCAGTTACCTCCGGGGTTTTCGTTACACCGGGTAGGGTATAGGCAGGCGTGGTGGAGGGAGGTCTTGTGGTCGTGGAGGGGGTGATGATGACCGCAGGATTTTTATCGGTCTTGCTCGGTTCATTTTGAGCAGACGGATTTTTGGCGGGCGAAGGACTTACGATGCTGATCACCGCGCTATAAACGCCGATGCAAATGACGGATAGGATGCAGATAGCCAGGGCTATGTATAAGCCCCCACCTGCAGAATTCTTCTTTTTCAATTGATTAGACATGATATTTTCCTTTCTTGGCAATTTGGTTTGTTTCTATTGTTGCCTTTAAAAGTGAAAATATACAAAAAAGAAAAGCCGACGGCTTGTCGACTCTTCTTAACCGGGCTGCTCGTTGGCGTAGATGAGATCGCCCGGATCTCTCAAATTCAGTTTTTCTCTTGCAATTCGCTTGATGGTTTCTTCGGAAACCTCCTCTTCAAGCTGAGAGCTGAGGCGTTCTACCTGAAGCGTGTATGCCTGCATCTGTTCACGGACCTTTTTTTCTTTTTCTTTCAGATCGTTGATCTCCAGGTTTTTGTTGATGATGGTTACCACCAAAAACAGAACCACCACAAAGAAAACGATTTTGCCGAAAAAAGCAAGATTCTTACGCATATTAACTCCTGTTTATTGAAAGCCCTTCTCCGCTCTGCGGGAAAGACGTCTCTTCTCTTTCTGCAGGCGCTTTTCTGCCTGCTTCTTCCTGATTATTATAGCAATGCTTTTCCCTTTGGCGTATAAACAATTTGTTATTTTTTTGAAAACGATGCCGATCGGGCGGAAGAACAACCAAAAAATACCCTTCAGTACCGTTTTGATGCAAAAGAGAATGCCTTCGGAAAAGCGAAGCAAAAGCTTTCCAACGGTTCCCAGGTAAAGGCAAAAGCCCAAAACGCATCCTGCCAGGGAAAACCATCGCAGGATCCCGTCGTTCAGTGCATAGTGAAAAAAGATCAGCGTGGGCGTGACGGGGAGAAAAAAGCCAAGATCCTCTAAAAAAACGAGCCAATTCGGATGAGGAAAGGCAAGGCGCAGAAACCGAAAGATCTCATAGTAAAAGCCCAGAAGGAAGCCGAGGACGATGGCGGCAAAGAACAGAAAGCCGTCTGCATTTGCAGAAACTTCCATCACCCCAACAGCCTGCCCCAGAAGGATCGGGGACGCTCTTTATTTTCTTCCGGATAATACAGGGAAATAAAGCTGCCCTTCAGCTCCACCTCACCCTGCTCCAGATCCAGACGCTCCATGTGCATTCCTTCACCCGTGATCTGCAAAAGTCCCAGGCGGGTATCGAATTCCGCCGCGCTTTCCTGAAAGCTCTTGATTTCCGAAACTCCCGTCAAAACCAATCGGCTTCTGTTTTCCAAAAGAACGGAGCAAGTTTTTTCTTCCATAAAATCCACCTCATTTCGTGAACCATTTTATGAAAGAAAAATCCGTTTTATTCCTCGCTTAGCACCTCGTAAAGGGTAGAGGCTTCACTTTTTCCCACGTGCTCGGGCATAGCCTTCACGCGGCAACGGAATACTCTTTGACCGAATTGAACCTCGATCACGTCACCGATCTTCAGATCGTACGCGGGCTTGACCACGCGGGAATTTACCATTACGTGGCTTTCACTGCAAGCATCGTTGGCAACGGTGCGACGCTTGATAATACGGGATACCTTTAAAAATTTATCTAATCTCATTGTTCCAAAGGGGCGCTGACGCCCTCGTCCTTTTTTTATTTGCAGTTTTCCAGTAATTTTTTTAAATATGCATTCAAAGCCTGTTCGGGATCCAATCCCTCTTCCATGCACTTATCTACCAGATCAAAAAATGCCTTTCCCCGATACAAAAGCGGATCATTGACGGATACCTCTTGGGGAAGAGCGCCTTTTTCAATGAATTTTTCCGCCCGCTTTAAGGCGGGCAGAGCCGTGGAAACACGGGAAAGGGTATCGGAGAGGGAGGTTTCTCCCTTTTCCTTTCTTTTGATGGCATCCCAGCTGTCCTGGATCTGATCCGGTTGGGTGATTTCGTCCCCGAAAACGTGAGGGTGACGGCGAATCATTTTTCGGCAGATCCCTCCGATCACGTCTTCCGGTCCAAAACGCTTCTCATCACTTGCAATGGAGGTGTGAAAAAGAACCTGAAACAGCATATCGCCCAGCTCCTCGCAAAGAAGCTTGTCGTTTTTTTCATCAATGCCTTCACAAACCTCGTAAGCCTCTTCTACAAAGTTGTTTCGGATGCTTTCATGGGTCTGCTCACGGTCCCAGGGACAACCCTCGGGGGAACGGAGGAGCGCAACCAATTCTTGCAGATCGTCGAAATCGAACTTCTCCTTTTTGGCAAAATCACGCTTGTCCACCGCTTACCTCCTTCAGAGCCTGCAGAAGCTCGTAAATGCTCCTGATCCCCACCAGCTTTACTCCCTTCGGCTTTTTTTTCAGGCGTTCTACCTGCTTATAGGGGAGCAAAATGGTTTCAAAGCCAAGGCGAGAGGCCTCTGAAACTCTCAGATCCGAGTCACCGATGGTACGGCATTCTCCCGAAAGACCAACCTCACCGATAGCGATCAGGCTTCCCGGCAAAGAAAGATCCATGGCGCTGGAAAGGAGGGCGGTGCAAATACCCAGATCGGAAGCAGTTTCATCCAGTCTTAAGCCGCCGACTACGTTGAGATACACGTCCTTATCAAAAAATTTCAAGCCGAGCCGTTTTTCCAGCACGGCCAAAAGCATGGACGTGCGGTTGTAATCTACGCCGTTGGAAAGCCGCCTTGGATTGGGGAAGGGTGACTTGGTGACCAGCGCCTGTACCTCGGTCATAATGGGGCGGGTGCCCTCCATCAGGCAGATGGGGCAGGAGCCGGGAACGTGCTTGGGACTGTCCTCCAGAAGTCTGCGGCTGGGATCGGGAACCTCCTCCAGACCGCAGTCGGTCATTTCAAAAAGTCCGATCTCATTGGTGGAGCCGTATCGGTTTTTAATGGCGCGGAGAATACGGCAGCTTTGGGTCCGTTCTCCTTCAAAATAAAGCACCACGTCTACCATATGCTCCAAAAGCTTGGGACCTGCGATCACCCCGTCCTTGTTGACGTGTCCTACCAAAATGGTGGAAAAGCCAACCTTTTTCGTCAGTGAAAGGATCCTTGCCGTACAGCTTTTTACCTGGGTCGTGCTTCCGGGCGCGGAAGGGAGCGTAGGATCCTGCATGGTCTGAACCGAGTCAATGATCAGAATATCGGGGGCGATCCGCTCGGTCTCCGCCAAAATGCCGTCAATATCGGTTTCGCATTGCAGATAAATATTATCACTTAAAGCCGCGAGCCGCTTTGCCCGCATTTTGATCTGGAGCTGGGATTCCTCTCCGGAAACGTAGAGGACCTTTAAATTCTTCATTTCCTTGCAGATCTGCAAAAGAAGGGTGGATTTACCGATGCCGGGTTCACCGGAGATCAAGGCAATGGAGCCACGGACGATTCCTCCGCCCAAGGCTCGGTCCAGTTCTCCGATCCCCGTTTGGTACCGTTCTCCGAACAGGGTCTCCTCTTTGATCTCACAAAGCTTGACCGCGCTTGTGAAGTCTTCGGGAAGGGAAGGCTTTTGCAGGGAGCTTTTGGCAGAGGGTGCGCGCCGAACCTCTTCCTCCATGGTATTCCACTCTCCGCATTCCTTGCATTGTCCGGACCATTTGCTTTGCGTTGCGCCGCAAGCGGAGCAAACGTATACGATCTTTGTTTTCTCAGCCATATCGTACCTCTTTTATATACTTTCCTCTATTATAGAAAAAAACGGTGGCGGTGTCAATTTTTACTTGTGTTTTTTCTGAAAAAATGTTACAATGACTCCGTTAAAGGAGGCAGTATGAAACGAAATTTTGTATATCTGTCCGATTCCAACGACGCTTACGTCAATATGGCGACGGACGAATGGTTTTTAAAATACGTGAAAGACGGAGATTTGATTCTCCATTTTTACCAAAATGAAAATGCGGTCATCATTGGCAAAGGGCAAAATCCTTGGGTGGAATGCGACCTTTCGAAAATGGAAAAAGACGGTGTTCAGCTTGCCCGCAGACTCAGTGGGGGCGGCGCGGTCTATCACGATCTTGGCAATCTGAATTTTTCCTTCATTTGCGGAAAGGACCGCTTTGATAAAAAGGAACTTCTGGAGCTTGTTGCCAAAGCGCTCCGTGAGCTTGGGATCCTTTGTGAATATTCGGGGCGCAACGATCTTCTCTGCGAGGGCAGAAAATTTTCGGGAAATGCCACCGCCGATCACAAAGGTGCTAAGCTCTTCCACGGCACGCTTCTCATCTCCAGCGATCTGGAGATCCTTTCGGGGTACCTGACCGTGGATCCCAAAAAGATCCGCTCCAAGGGCATTGCATCCGTCCGTTCCCGTGTTTGCAATCTGACGGAGTTTCGGTCGGATCTTACCGTGAGGGACGTGCAGAAGGAAATCGTCAGAGCCTTTGCCGAATGGGGCGGATATTACGGCGAATTTGCTTTTTCCGAAAGGGAGCGGGCAGAGGTGGATGAATTGATCCGCCGTCATTCCGATCCTCAATGGTATTTGGGTCAAACGCCAAAATTTGATTTTGAATTCCGCGAAAGACTTCCCTGGGGATCTCTTCAGCTGTGCATCTCGGCTGAAAAAGGGAGAATTGCTTCCGTCAAGGCTTATTCCGATGCGATGGATCCCGAGTTTTGCACGAGAATTGAGGCAATCCTTTCAGGCGTATTCTGCGATGACGATTCGATCCGAAAGGCATTTCGGGAATCCTCTGATCCCGAGCTTCGAATTCTTGCCGATTATCGGTTTCTGTAAAGAAAAAAGGCTTTCAAAACCTCGGTTTTGAAAGCCTTTTTTGATTCAGATGCTTTTGGGGATTCCTTTGTAAAGGTGGACGATGTTCAGATCCTCCTCAAGATCAAAGCCGTGCGCCCCCATAATATCCTTATCGTCGTAGCGGGGATAGCCGTTTGCCTCGTCGATCAGGTGAGAGCCGTGATCCATGGCAAAGCCCAGCAGGGTGTCGTGGTGCTTCCAGTGGGTCTTGATCATATCGTAAATTACGCTGAAGAGACGGTCGTTCACCTTCAGCTCGGCAAGTGCCTCAATGCTCTCGGGACCGAAGTTGTGCATCTGTGCATCGTAGTTTCCGTTGTAGAGCAGGATGAAATCGTGCTCATCTCGAAGGATCAGCTCCATGCCAACGGAAATCGCCTCGTCTACGTCACGGCAAACGTGATACTCCATATCTCTTCCGCCGAAAATTATACCCACGCTCATGTTTTCATAGGCTACCAGAGCGGGCTTTTTGCCTGCACGGATCAAAGCGTCAAACAGGGTATCGATGGTCAAAACTGGCTTTACGTACCCTTGAATTCCGTGTACCTCGGGCTGCGCGCCGCTGTACATGGTGGCGTAGCAAACGGGAGTAAAGGAGGGGAGAACTGCGCACAGCGGAACCTCAATATCCGCTTTTTCTCTTGTCCGCTCCGTGAGATTGGGATATTTTTCGTAGACCCATTGAGGGATCGCATCCGGATTATACATAAAGACGCGGTCTGCTTTTCCGCCGTTGAAGATCTTGTCAATGTATGCTTTCAGATCGGGATTGGGTGCCGCTGCTTCTTTGGGTGCTTCCACGCCAAGGGCGTAGGAGAGGCATGCGCAAATGCCGTCTAAGGAATTGGGATTTCGTTTCATTTTCTTCGCCTCGCTTTTCTTTCGATAAGAAGATTATACACTTTATATAAAGAAAAATCAAGAAAAGCCGCTGAAAAAGCGCCGTTTTCGGTTTATTAGTCGAGAATGGTGTCTACCAGATGATTCAAAGCGGAAACGGGATACTGTTCAACCTTACCTGCATCCACCAGCTTTGCAAGTGCGGGATCAATGGGGAGCTTTGCAAAAGCGGGGATCTGGAATGCCTTTGCGGTCTCTTCCACGTGGCTTTCGCCGAAGATGGAATGCTCCTTTCCGCAATCGGGACAGGTGTAATAGGACATATTTTCTACCAGACCCAGAATCGGAATATTCATCAGTCTTGCCATTTTTACTGCCTTTTCCACGATCATGGTAACCAATTCCTGGGGAGAGGTTACGATGATGATACCGTCAACGGGAATGGACTGGAATACGGTCAGAGGAACGTCACCGGTTCCGGGAGGCATATCTACGTACATATAGTCTACCTCGCCCCAGTTGACCTCGGTCCAGAATTGCTGAACCGTACCTGCAATGACGGGACCACGCCATACGATGGGATCGCTTTCATTTTCCAAAAGCAGGTTCAGGCTCATTACCTTGATGCCGCTCAGGCTTTCAGCGGGGATCAGACCCTCGTCATCGGCGGTAGCTCTTTCGTGAATCCCGAACGCCTTGGGAATGCTGGGACCGGTCAGGTCTGCATCCAAAATCGCGGTTTTCTTACCGGCTTTTGCGGTTGCGCTTGCCAGAAGGGAGGTTACCAGGCTTTTGCCTACGCCGCCTTTACCGGAAACGATACCGATCACTTTTTTTACGTTACTGTTTTTGTTGGTTTCTTTGATCAAACTTTCTTTTTTTTCGCTGCAGTTCTGAGAACAGGTGCTGCAGTCATGGGTACATTCGCTCATAGTTCTACCTCACTTTCAAAATATCATTATAGTACCTTTTTTCTTTTTGTCAAGAATCCGTCTTTACTTTTCAGCTCCTTTATTGTATAATATATTATTATAGTCTATAAGGGGGAGCTTTGGATGAAGCGATTTTGCAATTTTTTTGAAAAGCCGTACGCTTTGCTTGCTCTTTCCGCTCTTTGCGCCGCTTTGCCTTTAACGGTCCCCGAGCTTTTTCCCTTGTCCTGGGTAGCCTTCGTACCCTTTTTCCTTGTGATCCTTCGCTCAGTGGAAAAGGGAAGGCTTCGCAGTGCTTTGTTGCGTGGCGTCTTTTTCGGCTTTTTGTATCACGCCCTTGTGTATTTTTGGTTTTTATGGCTGTATCCCTTGGATTTTGCAGGGCTTGACCGCGTTGCTTCCATATTCGTCGTTTTGCTTGCGTGGCTTGGCATTAGTCTTCTTCACGGTGCTTTGTTTGCCATTCCTACTCTATTGTGCCATCTGGCTTCCCGCAAGATTCAAAATCGACCGTTTCTTTTGTTTACTGCGGTGATCGGCATATTATTTGCAGAATGGATCCCCACTCTTTCCGATCTGGCTTTCCCTTGGATCAGACTTTCCCTCGGGCATTATAAAGCTCCGATCCTGATTCAATTTGCATCGGTGCTTGGGATCTACGGCGTGGATTTTTTGCTCCTTGTCTTTTCCGCATTGCTTACCCTTGCTCTGACGAGCATTGACAGGAAAAGAAGGCTTGCGCTTCTTTTGTCTGCGGCCTTGCTTTTTACCTCCAATCTGCTGTTCGGCGCGCTTCGTCTTTCCAACGTGGAGGAGGGAGAGACGATCACCGTTTCTTCGATCCAGGGCTGTGTTCTCTCCGGCGAAAAGTGGAGCGGGCAAAGCGCTTTGGATACCTTCGTCGATCTGAGCCGCCGGGCGCCCGATTCCGATCTGATCCTTTGGCCGGAAAGCGCCGTTCCCGTAAATCTTGCCACTTATCCCGAATTGCTTGAGGAATATCAGGCACTCTCCGAGGAACTGAATACTCCCATTATGATGGGGTGCTTCTGGAAGCTGGAGGGAAAGACCTCCAACAGCGTGATTCTTCTGGATGAAAATTCCGTGTCTGACGTATATTCCAAGCGGCATTTGGTGCCGTTTGGGGAAAGAATGCCGTATCGACCTCTGCTTTCCCGTCTTTTACCCGTATTGGAGGAGATCAATATGCTTTCCTCCGATCTGGCGATGGGGGAGGGCTCCGTTGTGATAGACGGGGAAAAGGGCAGTATGGGCAGTATTATTTGCTTTGAGTCCCTCTTTCCTGAGCTGACCCGTCAAAGCGTGCAAGACGGCGCGGAGCTGATCGTTCTCGTGACCAACGATTCTTGGTATAAGGATTCTCCCGGCGTTTGGCAGCACCTTGCCCATGCGGTATTCCGCAGTGTGGAAAATTCCCGCAGTACCGCTCGCTGTGCAAATTCCGGCGTTTCTGCTTTTATTGATTCCCGAGGGAGGATCAGGTCTCTTCTCGGTCCTTTGGAAAAAGGCGTTTTGACCGACAGCCTTTCTTTTTCCGAGGAAAGAACCGTCTATACGGCGGTGGGAGATCTTCTTCTCCCTTGTCTCGTCGTCCTTTGGCTTTTTGCCTCAGGTCTTTCGTACTTTTTGGAAAGGAGGAAGCATTATGGCTGATAAAACGGATCTGGTCACCATTGAGGGTGAAATTGAAGATATCGTTTTTCAAAGTGATGAAACCGGCTACACCGTCTGTTCCATTGAATGGGAGCGGGAGCCCGTGACCCTGGTGGGAATTATGCCCAGTCTGATGGTGGGGGATGCCGTTCGTGCAATGGGAACCTGGACCAACCACCCTACCTACGGAAAGCAGTTCAAGGTCAGTTATTTTGAAAAAAGTATGCCCGCCGATGAAAATGCGATGCTTCGCTATCTTTCCTCCCGTACCATTCGGGGCGTGGGGCCCAAGCTTGCTCAGCGCATCGTATCTCAGTTCGGGGATGCCACCTTCGACGTGATCGAAAACAATCCCGATCTTCTTTCCGACGTACAGGGGATCTCTCCCCGCAAGGCAAGGGAGATCTCCACGGCTTTCCGTGAGCAATTCGGTGTCCGCAATATTATGATGTTTTTCAGCGGCTATTTCGGTATGACTACCTCTGTGCGGATCTATAAGCGCTGGGGCAACGCCGCCGTGGATATTATTAAGAAGAATCCTTACCTGCTTTGTGACGAGATCTACGGCATCGGCTTTGAGCGCGCCGATTCCATGGCAAAAAGCCTTGGAATGGAGGGGGATTCTCACGAGCGCATTCGCGCAGGTCTGCACTACGTTTTGAAGTATAATGCAGGGGCGAACGGACATACCTATCTGCCCCGTGAAAAGCTGATCGCCGCAGGAGCAAAGCTTCTTGAGGTGGATGAGGAGCAAGTACGAGAATGCCTTACCTGCCTTTGTAAGGAAGCGGATCTGATCCTGCACACCGGCACGGAGGATAAAGCGGTCTACCTTCCCGAGTATTTTCAGGCGGAAACGGGATCTGCCGCAAAGCTGGTGGAGCTTTCCCGCATCAATCTGTACGGCTCCATCTCGGGACTGGAAGAATTGATTTCCGAAACGGAGAAGGATGAAGGGATCCGATACGCCCCCGCCCAGCTTCGCGCCATCCGCAGTGCCATTGAATCTCCGGTTACCGTTTTGACCGGTGGTCCCGGTACGGGAAAAACCACCATCGTCAAAGCCATCGTCAATATTTTCCGCAGAGTAGGAATGGAGATCGCCCTTGCCGCACCGACGGGCAGAGCCGCCAAGCGTATGAGTCAGTCCTGCGGCTTTGATGCAAAGACCCTCCACCGCCTTCTTGAGATGGAATATTCTCCCGATGAAAAGGTGAAATTTGCCCGAAACGAGCGGAATATGCTGGATGTGGATGCAGTGATCATCGACGAGCTTTCCATGGTGGATATTCTCCTCTTTTCCAGCTTTCTCAAGGCGGTTCGTCCGGGTACCCGCCTGGTTTTGATCGGTGACAGTGATCAGCTTCCCAGCGTAGGAGCAGGGGAGGTTCTGCGGGATACCATTTCGTCGGAGGTGTTTAAGGTTTGCCGTCTGGACCGTATTTTCCGCCAGAATGCAGAAAGCATGATCGTGGAAAACGCCCATCGTATCAACCACGGGGAAGTCCCCGTTCCTTCGGGGCGTGACGGTGATTTCTTTATTATGCAGAGAAATAGCATCGCTTCCGTTTCCTCTACCATCGTATCTCTTTGTAAGGATCGTCTGCCCGCCACCTACGGCAAGGAAATTTTGGAGGGAGTTCAGGTGATCAGCTGTACCCGCAAAGGGGAGCTGGGAACCGCAAGACTGAATGCACAGCTTCAAGCGGCACTGAATCCCCCCTCACCGCGAAAAGCCGAAAAGGCGGTGGGAGAAGTGATCTTCCGCGTAGGGGATAAGGTTATGCAGATCCGCAACAATTACGACGCCGAGTGGCAGGATGCCAACAACGAGGAGATCTGCGGTATGGGTGTATTCAACGGAGATATCGGTAAGATCGTGGAGATCAGCGCCACTCGGGAAAGCGTTACCGTGGATTTCGATTCCCACCTTGTGGAGTATCCCTTTGACGAGCTTTCCGAGATCGAGCACGCCTTTGCCGTTACGGTGCATAAGAGTCAGGGAAGCGAGTATCCCGTGGTGATTATGCCCGTGTACAATCCGCCTCCCTTGCTTGCCACCCGCAATCTGATCTATACTGCCGTGACCCGTGCCAGAAAAATGGTCATTCTCGTAGGAGACGACCGATCGATCGCTACTATGGCGCAAAACGATTACAAGGCGCTTCGTTATACGGGGCTTTCGGGGATGTATCGCGTGTTTAAGGAGAGCGTATGATGTCTTCAAAGAAAAAAATTCTGATCCTTGCGGGGATCTTCGTCGTTCTGGCAGGTATCTATTGGGGTGTCAGCGGAACGAGATTGACCTTGCCCGTTACTTATATTTATTATGCTCTGTGTCTGATTTTGTCGGTGCTTTACGTTTTGGTATCGGGCGGCTTGAATTTCATTGCAAGCGAGGACAAGCGGCGGGAAGCGAAAAGCCGCAAGCAGTACCTTGCGGATAAAGGGAAAATGCATCCGATTAAAAAGCGGGATAAATACCGCCGTTTCCGTGTCAAGACCGAAGACGGGCAAGTGACCTCTCCCGAACCGGAGAAGTCGGAGCCTGCTCCGAATCTTCTCAATATTCCCGAGGAAAAGCGGGGGATCGTAGGCACTTGGCTTCTTCTCTTTGCAATTCCTTTTTATCTGATCTTTATTCTGGACTGGATCTTTTTAAAATTCTTTGCCGGAATCTGAAAGGCTTTTTTATGATTTGTTATTCACTTTTTTCCGGTTCTTCCGGAAACTGCATTTATCTGGAGGATGGCGGTAGCCGCGTATTGATCGACGCAGGCGGAAGTATGCGGCAAATTGAGCTTGCCCTCCAAAAAATCGGCTCCTCCCTTTGCCGGATCCAAGCCATCTGGATCACCCACGAGCATTCCGATCATACCAAGGGACTGCCCGTGATGGCAAAGCATCTGAGCATCCCATTTTACTGTCAGCATAAGGTTGCCAAGGAATTGTATATGGGATTGATGCAAAAGGGATGCCGCGCTGAGGCAACCGCCCTCGCAAAGAATATCCGTACCGTAAATCCGGGTGAGGAATACGAGGTGGGTAAGCTTCTTATCACTCCGTTTCAGACCCCGCACGACAGCGTGGACAGTCAAGGCTTTATCGTAGGGGACAGAGACCTGGGGATCGCTACGGACTTAGGGCACGTTTCCCCCGAGGTGGCACTGTATCTGACGGGATGCAAAAACGTCATTTTAGAGTCCAATCACGATTTGGAAATGCTGTACAACGGTCCCTATTCCCCCTATCTGAAGGAGCGGGTGGCATCCCGTAACGGTCATTTGAATAACGGTGAATGCGCCGCGTTTTCGGGGAAGCTTCTGGAAGCGGGCTGTGAGAATTTCACCCTGTTCCACCTTTCCTCGGATAACAATACGCCTCAGCTTGCTCTGGCTGAGACCAATTCGTTTTTGTGTGAGATGGGAGCGGTTCCGGAGCGGGATTTCCGCCTGTGCGCCGCCGCAAGGCACGAGGTGACCAAAGTATTATGAACTTTGTTATTCTGCATATGGGAGAGGGAAAGGAGCGCTACTATAAGGAAGCCTTCGACGAATACTGTAAACGGATGAATTCCTTCGGCTCTCTGACCTCCGTTCCCTTAAAGCCCTGGAAAACCCCGGGCAGGGAGCTTTCCCCCGATGAGATCCGCCTTGCCTTGGAAAAGGAAGCGGAGATCTTTGAGGAAAAGCTGTCTTCTCCCAAGCTTGCCAAAAGCTATAAAATAGCCCTTTGTATCGAAGGAAAGGAAATGCCGTCGGAGGAACTTGCCCGTCTTTTTGATCGGGTCGCCGGAAGCGGTTGGAATACGGTGGTATTTCTCATCGGCTCATCCTGGGGACTCCACGAACGGATCAAGGGAATGTGCGATCTTCGCCTTTCCTTTTCTCCTATGACCTTTCCCCATTCCTTGTTCAAGGTTATGCTCGCCGAGCAGATCTACCGCGCCGCGGGAATTCTTGCCGGCAATCAATATCATAAATAATATTTCGAGGTATGAAAATGAAAAATGCATTTACTCCCGCAAAAATTCTTTTGCCCAAAGAAAGTCCCGAAGCCTGGGCGGTGATCGCCTGCGATCAGTTTTCCTCCGAGCGTGAATATTGGGATCGTGTGACCGAAAGAGTAGGGGATCGTCCCTCTACCTTGAATATGGTGGTTCCCGAAGCCTATTTGGGAAGCATTTCCATGGAAGAGGCATCCCTCTCCCGAAACGAAAAAATGGCTCAGTATCTGTCTGAAGGTGTGTTTTGTGAGTACGACAACGCTCTGATCTACGTGGAGCGTGAGATCACCGGGGGCAAGATCCGTCGCGGCATCATTGGTAAATTGGATCTGGAAGCCTACGATTATCTCGCAGGGACCAATCCTCCCGCACGCGCCAGCGAAAAGACGGTTGTAGACCGTCTCCCTCCCCGCATCAAGGTTCGCTCCGGCGCCTGTCTGGAAATGCCCCATATTCTGGTGCTTATTGACGATGAAAAGCGGGGAGCCATCGAGCCTTTGACTGAGAAAAAGGATTCCTTTGAGAAGGTGTATGACTTTGATCTTATGGAAAACGGCGGTCACATTCGCGGCTGGAAGCTTTCCGAAGGGGAAGCAGATCGCGTTGTTGAGGCAATGGATGCCCTGGGTCAGCGTGAGGTACAGTTCGTCATCGGTGACGGCAACCATTCTCTTGCCGCCGCAAAGGATTGCTGGAGAGAGATCAAAAAGACTCTGACTCCCGAAGAAGCGGAGAATCACCCTGCCCGCTTTGCTCTGGTGGAGATTTGTAACGTGTACGACGAGGGAATCGAATTTGAGCCCATTCACCGCATCGTATTCAATTGTGATCCCGAAAAGGTCCTTGCGGATCTGACTGCCCGCGCAGGGGATGAAAAGGGCAGGGAGCTGGAGACCATTGCCAACGGCAAGCGCGGCTCCATCAAGATCGTCAACAATAGCCTGGGCGGTCTCATCGGTGCCATTCAGAGGATCCTGGACGAGTGGGAAAAGGAAAAGGGCGTTACCGTAGACTACATTCACGATGAAAAGGCTCTGGAGGAGCTTTCTCAGCAGCCTAACAGCCTTGCCATCTTCCTTCCCGCTATGGACAAATCCGACCTCTTTACTACCGTGGAAAAGGACGGTGTCTTCCCCAAGAAGAGCTTTTCCATCGGTCACGCCAGAGACAAACGCTACTACCTGGAATGCCGCAAGATCAAATAAAAAAAGAATCGCGAGAAAAATTCTCGCGATTCTTTTTTTTACAGCTGCTTCAAAAGGTAATCCTTTACGCCTTCCAGCTTGCTTTTTTTCCATTCGCCGTCTTTGATTTTTGCGGCTTCACGGTACATATAGGCAAAGTCCATACGCTCGTCCTTGATGTACTCGGTTCTCACCTTTTCGTCGGACAGAAGGTATTCCTTAAACTGTTCTTCGGAATAGGAAGTGAATTCGTCGGGCTTTACGAAACGCTTGCGCTTCTTTTCCGCTTCGATGAAGGCTTGAGAGCCGAGAGGAATGAGCTTTTTGTATTCCTCGTCGTTCACTTCGGTGAAGATGGCGGGAAGGTCTCCTGCCTCCAGTCGGTTTTCCGCGCGGTTGTTGAAGGTACCCTGCGCTACGAAATCAATTCCCTCATCGGAGAAGATCAGCTTTACCAGAACGCCTACCTCGGTGTTCATCTGCGCTCTTTGATAGTCCGTATCGAAGATAAAGTTTCCGAGGGAATAGAAAATGATCTTATCGCCGACTTTTTCATAGTTCATGGGAACGTGAGGGTGATGACCGATGATCACGTCTGCGCCCATTTCCAAATATTTTTTGTAGCGTCTTCGGATGTATTCTTGGGGAAGAGAGGTAAATTCTTCACCGTCGTGGGAGATCACCACGCAGTATTTGCATTTTTCCTTTACCTCCTTGATGCGCGCGGCAAGCACGTCCTCGTGCTTCCAGTTGAGAACGCCGCCGTGATCCTCTTCGGGGGCAACGCATCCGGGAAAGTATCCCAGCGCGATCAGACCAACCGCATCTTCACCCAGAATGACGGGCGCGGAGGCTTCCTCCAGATCCTTGCCGCCGCCCACGGTCACGGCACCGCAAAGCTCGGCGTGACGGATGGTACTCTGAATTCCCACGTCACCGATGTCCATAGCGTGGTTGTTGGCAAGACACCAAACGTCCGCGCCAATCGCCTTCAGATGCTCGCAAGCGCCTGCGTGGGTGTAGTGCAAAAACATAGTCTTGTCACTCTTGATCTCCGTTTTTTCGGGATCAATGATGGAGCCTTCTACGTTTGCAACAACGTGGTCACTGTCGTTGCAGAAGGCAATGATCTTTTCATCCAGAAGATCCTTTTTCTGCCAGGAATCTTTAAAATAGCGGCTAAAGCCAATATCGCCGGTAAACGTTACGGAAAGTGTATCTTTCATTGTTCTGCTCCTTTTATTCGGTAATGATGCCCTTGTAAAGCGTGGGACGTTCGCCCGTACCCAGCTGGCAAACCACTTCCACCGTGTGTTTTCCGTCCATATATTTCTTCAAAGAAGCTGCAAAAACCGCAGAGGAAAGATCCATGGTTTTGACACTTCCTTGGGTAGCGCGTACGACCTTCTCAGCAACTTCATTGCCTGCTTCGTCACGGAAAATGGCGTACAGATCGGAAATTGCATAGTTGGAATTGATTTTTGTGGTTCTGAGCGTTTCAATGTCAATGGATTCACCCTCGTAATCAAAGGTGCAAACGGTAGCCTCGCAGGGATCGGTACCGAGAAATTCCTTGAAGGTAAAGGGGATATAGCAGCTCTTGAAAAGAGAACTGAAGCTTATTTTCTTGTCCACGTTGGACTTCATAAAGTATTCGTCACCCTTTTTGCCCTGATAGGTAGCCCAAGCCTGACCTTGGTCGGTGATGTGAAGATAGCTTTCCTCGCCGTCGATCACACCGTTCTTTCTGACAACTACGGGCTCGCCGGTACACATAATCACGTGACCTGCCGTGGAGTAATTTACAAATCCGTCGGCAAGCTTCATCTGAGCGTAGGATTCGAACATGGTCTGCTCACCGTTTGCATTGCAGATGTCAACGGTGTTCACGCCATTTGAAAGATCCGTGATGGAATCATCGTAGGTGTAGGGGCCTACGCGCAAAAAGCCGTTGGCAACGACCATATTCTGCGTCCAGGTATGCTTTGCGGAGTTGATGACACGCGCCCAGCCCCAGTGGGATGCGATGGAGCACTGGTTGCCGAAGTGCTTGGGATTTTTGGTAGCCTCCGCCATATTTACCACGCCCGTCTCTTCATCGTACCAGTCCATCAAGCGGTAAATGCTGCAGCTTGCCAGACCGATGTAGGGAAGACCGCCGTAGATCTGTCCCCGTTTCATTTCATCCTTGGAGCCGTGGGCGTTACGAATATAATTCCAGCTGCTGTCGGGCGTCCAAAGAGCGGATTTTGAAAAACGGAAAAAGTCCGCGCAAAGCTGGCGAAGCTGATCGGTGGTCATATCACTTCCGGGAGCGATGGGAAACGCATTGATCTTCTCCCAGGACAGCTTATCTTTGATCTCGGGATAGTTGTAGGTATCGGCAGGTTTTTTGACTTCTTCGGTTGCCGTTTCTTTGGTCTCTTCCGCGGTGATTCCCGTTTCCTCGGGGAGGGAAGAGGCGCAAGAAGCGAGAATGGGAAGGACGGTCAAAAGGCAGAGTAAGAGGGATAAGATTCTTTTCATTTTTGTTCTCCTTATTATTCTAGGATACCAAAGTACCCTTATAAACGGTAGGGGTTTCACCGTTGCCCAAACGGCAGGTAACGGCAATGGCGTGACCTTCTTTTGCAAGCTTGGTCAGCTCCGAGGGATATAGGCAGGAGCCTAAGCTGAACTCCTTTTGGTTGACCTCGGTACAAAAAGCCGTCTTGGTCATAAGTACCTTTCCGTCTTCATCCGTGACGGTGACGACCGCGTGAGAGACGGCGTAGTTTGAGGCGACGGTGCTTTGCTTCAATTCATCAACGGTCACGGTGTCCTTGGTATGACTGAAGGCGATCTCCGATTTTTCAACGGGAGAAGCACCCGTGAATTCTGCAAAGGTAAAGGGAAGATAGCTTTCTTTATAGGTTTCCGCGAAGGTCTTTTTGGAATAGGGAACCGTCTGCGCGCGGAAGGGAGAGCCGTCGCTTTGCTTTTGATCCGTCCAGGAGGATGCCTGGTGGATATAGGTAAAATAGCTTTCCTCGCCGTTGATGGTTCCATCGTCGTTCTTCACTACGACGGGAAGGGAAGCACACATGATCACGTGTCCGCGCCCCATTGACTGAACGATTCCGTCTGCGGGCTTGAGCTCAGCATAAGATCGAAACATAGTCTGCTCACCGTTTGCCGTGCAGATCTCCTTGGTGTTGGGAGAGCCAAAGGTTGACAGGGAAAGATCATATTCGTACGGACCGATGGGAATAAAACCGTTTTTGGCAACCAGGTGATTGGTTCCGCCAAACTTTGCGGAATTGACCACCCTTGCCCACGCCCAAAAGGAGCCGAAGGAGCATTGATTGCCGAACTGCAAGGGGTCCGCGCCCGCCTTCTTTACGTCCACCACGCCCGTTTCTTCGTCGTAGTATTCCATCAGGCGGTAAACGTTTCCTCTTCCGCTCGTTACGTAGGGAAGTCCGCCGTAAACCTTTCCCCGATAGAGGGTCACGTCCCGATTTTTTGAGCGGACGGTGAAGGTGTAATCCTCGGTGGGGGTCCAGGCAAAGCTTTGACAGTAGGCGAAAAATTCCACGCACAGCCTTCTCAGCTCGTCCTCGCTCATTTGGTCGGAAGCGATGGGAAAGGAGTCCAGTGTTTCCAAGCTCAGCTTGTCGCAAACCTCGGGATAATCATAAGAATCGTTTTTGTTTTCCATGGTTGTGACCCGTTCTTTCGGTTCTGTTTCGGAGGGAGAAAGCTCTGTTCCGCAAGAAACCAGAGAAATTAATGTGGAAAAAATAAGCAAAAAGCAGATCTTTCTCATTTGGTGAGTTTCCCTTCGTACACGCTGACACGCTCACCCGTGGAGATTTGAACCTCCACGCGGATGGAGTAATCGTCCGTAGCGTATTTTGCAACCGAGGTGGAAAAAATCGCATTTTCCAGAGCCATGGATTTCACACTTGCTCTTCTTGCGCGAACAACCTTGTAATCCACCTGATTCCCGTCTTTGTCGAGAAAGATCACGTAGGAGTCGGAGATCGCGTAATTGGAGGTGACCTTTGCCGCCTTCAGCTGTTCGATCGTGATGGTATCCCCCTCGGTAAAGCTGAAGCTTGTCTCGCTTTTTTCAACGGGGTCGGCTCCGACAAGCTCGGGCAGGGTGAAGGGGAGATAGGCGGCATTGAAAAGACGCTTGAAGGTCAGCTTTGAATTTACGCCGCCCTGACGCTGAAAAGGGTCTCCGTTGGTCTGCTTGTCATCCTTCCAGCCGGAATGCTGGTCGATGTAAAGAATATAACTTTTTTCGGGATCAATGGCGCCGCTTGTGCTGCGAACCACGTTGACCTCGGTACACATAATGACGTGTCCCGCCGTGCCGTACTGAACCAGACCGTCGGCGGGGGCAAGTGCCGCATAGGATTCATACATAACTTCTTTTCCGTTGTCCGCGCAGATATCCGTGGTGTTTGTTCCCTTGGAAAAATCCTTGACGGAATCATCGTAGGTGTAAGGACCTACGCGCAAAAAGCCGTTGGCAACGGTCATCGACTGAGTCCAGGTGTACTCTGCCTTGTTACATACTCTGCTCCATCCCCAGAATGCGCCGATGGAGCATTGATTTCCGAAGAGAATGGGGTCCGCGCCTGCTTTTTTCATATCGATCACACCGGTTTGTTCATCGTACCAGTCCAGAATTCTGTATACGTTTCCGCTGCCGATGGTAACGTAAGGAAGGCTTCCGTAAACCTTGCCCTTTTGCAGGGTCACCTTTCTTCCGCTGGATTCAATGACGTAGGAGTAGTCCTCGGAGGGGGTCCAGGCGAATTTCTTCGTAAAACGGAAAAAATCAATGCAAAGCTGACGCTTTTCCTCCAGAGTCATATCGTCGCTTGCGATGGGAAATTCGTCGATCTTTGCTCTCGTGAGAACGTCGTGAACCTTGGGATAGGTTTGTACTTCGGTTTTCGTTTCTTCTTTTGTTTCGGTCAGTTCTTCTGCGGTTGGTTCTGCCGCCTTCAGCCCGGAGGAACAGGCGCAGAGCGGGAGAAGGGTGATCAGACACAAAAGAAGGGCAATGATTCTTTTCATAATTCAATCCTTATTGTACAAGCTCGCCGCTGTAAACCGTGAACAGTTCACCGGTACCGATACGGCAATTGATTTCGATTTTATGTCCGCCTTTTTTAGCAAAGGGGGAAAGACTTGCAGGGAAGATGGATCCGCTCAGCTCCTTTTCAAATTCGAGCCAGTTACAGTTGGTGAAGTATTTGTAAGTCTCCTTGCCGTCGGGGTCCAGTACGCGGACCGTAATGTCGGAAATTTCATAGTTTGAGGTGATCTTGGCTTGTCTCAGAGCGTCCGCCGTAGCAGTCGGCTCTGCGTAATCTATGTTCGCCTCACCCTTTTCTACGGGATCCTCCCCGATCAATTCCTTGATGGTAAAGGGGAGATAAGCGGATTTGAAAAGCTTGTTGAACGTGTATTTTTCATCGACGTTGCCCTGCTGAGGGAAGCTTTGTCCGTTGTACTCCTTGTTTTTCCAGGAGGATACCTGCTCCATAAACAGAACGTAGCTCTTCTTACCGTCGATGCTTCCGTCTTCCAAATATTCCACGTGAGCCTTTTCGGATACCATCATAACGTGGCCTGCACCGTTGGAGTTGACAACGCCGTCTGCAAGCTTTAATTTTGCATAGGACTCGAACATGACCTGCTCGCCGTTTGCGGCGCAAACCTCGCGGGTGGACTTGTGCTCCTTGCCCTCGTTCGGATACTCGTACGGACCGAGCTTGATGGCGCCGTTTGCCTCGGTAACGGTTCCGGTCAGACCGAAACGGATGGTGTTGCTGACTCTGGACCAGCCCCAATGGGAGGCGGAGGTGCAGTGGTTGCTGATAAGATCCGTGGTGTATTCACCGTTCTTCGAGGTGGTGAGAACGCCGGTTTCGGGATCGTAATAGTTCATAATCTTATAGAGATTTCCCCTTCCGCCGTCGTAGGGAGAACCAACGTAAACAGTTCCCTTTTTCATATCCACCATTCGGTCGTAGGCTTCGATCTCATATCGGAAACTTTCCGAGGGGGTCCACTGGTAAGTGAGTTGCAGACGGAAATAATCCACGCAGATCTGCCGCAGCTCATCTACGGTCATATCGGCACTTGCCACGGGAATGGCGTTGATCTTCTCCCAGGTCAAGGGATCGGGCACCGTAACGGGTTTTTCTTCTTTTGTTTTTTCAATCGTTCTCTCTTCCTCGGTTTGCGAAAGGGCATTTTCGTCAATCTGCGAGCAGGAAATACAGGAGATCAAAGCCCCCAAGCAAAGAAAGAAGGCTGCGAAGCGATAAATACTCTTCTTCATATCCATAATCAGATTATTTGACCAGCTTTGCATTTACAACCTCCAGGCAGTCACCGCTGCCTACCCATACCTTCACGCTGATGGTGTTGCCTTGATCGGCGTGGGCGGAAAGACTTGCGGGGAAGATGGACTTGGAAAGATCGCATTCGTAAGAGGCAACCATCGTCTTGCCCAGATCCTGATAAGAGGTGTAGCGGTAGATCTCCTTGCCGCTTTCGTCCAAAACGGTGGTGACACAATGGGAGATGGTGTAATTGGTGGTAACGGTGCCTTCCCGCAAATCCTTTGCAGAAATGCTTTCGCCGATCTCAAGGTCAATTTTTGCTTCAGCTTTTTCTACGGGATCCGTGCCCAAGAATTCTTTGATGGTGAAGGGAATGTATCCGCTTTTCAGCAGGGATGCGAAGGTGTACTTCATGTGTACGCCGCCCTGAACCCTGTATTTGGTTCCGTCACTTTGCTCCATCTCTCTCCATTTTGAGCCTTGATCCAAATAGGTGATATAGCTTTCCTCACCGTTGATGGTTCCGTCGGGGTTGGTAACGACTACGGGCTCCGAGGAGCACATGATCACGTGTCCCGCGGTGGAGTAGTGAACCAGTCCGTCTGCGGGCTTGAGTGCCGCGTAGGATTGGAACATGATCTGATCACCGTTGGCAGTGCAAACGTCCCCCGTCTGATCTTCCTTGCTGAATTTTACCTTGGTCAGATCGTATTTGTAAGGACCTACGGGAATACAACCGTTTGCGAAGGTCATACTGCTGGTATAGAAATATTTCAGACTGTTGCTGACACGGGACCACGCCCAAAAGGTTCCGTAGGAGCACTGGTTTCCGATCTGCTTGGGGGAAGAGGTCTTGGAAAGGTACATTACGCCGGTTTCCGGATCGTAAAAATCCATCCAGCGGTAAAGGTTACCAAGACCGTTGGTTACGTAAGGCATACCGCCGTAGATCTGCTTGGAGGGCAGGGTGACGGATTTATCGCTGGTGGTAATGATGTACTGATAGCCCTTGTCGGGAGTCCATGCGAAGGTTTGTGCCAGCTCAAAATATGCCAGAACGACGTTTCTCAGCTCTTCCTCGGTCATATCCGAAGTTGCTTTAGGGAGAGAATCGATCTTCTCCCAGGTCAGCGTATCCGTCACTTTCGGATATTTGGATTTTGCCGGCTCAGCAGTTTTCTTTTCTTCCGTTTCCTTGGTTTGGGTCTCTTTCGTTTCAGCGGTCGGCTCGATGGAGGAACACGCTACCAGGGAAAGCAGGGTGCATAAGCATAAAAACAAAGCGACGATTCGTTTCATTTCGGTATTCTCCTTAGAAAAGTGTACAGTGAGATTATATCATAACGCTCAGGGTTTGAAAATGGAAAAAATAACAAAAATATTAACCTTGCTCGGTGCAAAATTACAGAGGCTTGCCCTTGAATACAGTGAATTCCTGACCTGTTCCCACGATCAGAGAAAGGGTGATCTTTTCGTATTTTTCGACAAAGCGGAGATAATTTTCCTCTTCGCTCAAAAAATCCAGGGGTTGCTCAAATCTGGCGAAGGCTTCTTTCCCGCGAAGGGGATACCAAACGAAGCGATCGGCTTTTTCACCGTTTTCATAAGCGGTAAAGATCAAATGGCTGATGGGGAAGTTGGAAGAGACCGTGCATTGCTGCAAGGGGGTGTCGCCCTCTTCGCTCATTCCCTTCAGACTTGCGGTGGGAATATCCATACGCTTTCTTTTTTTGCCTTTCACGTGGCAAAGCTCGGGAATGGTAAAGGGGAGATAGCCGGAGGTAAACAGCTTTTCAAAGCTGATCCTGGTGTCTACGCCGCCCTGCACCTGGTATTCATTTCCGTCGGATTGCTGCATGGGATGATATTTTGCCGCCTGATCCAAAAAGGTGGTATAGCTTTCTTCACCGTTGATGCTTCCGTCCTCGTTCAGAACCACGACGGGGGTAGAGGAGATCATTCGCACGTGTCCGCCCGTAGTGAAATTGACGATGCCGTCCGCCTCCAGAAGCTGGGCGTAGGAACGAAACATCACCTGCCGTCCGTTCTCTTCGCAAATTCTCGTGGTAGTATAGGTTTCAAAATCCTTGATGGAGGCATCGTAAACGTATTCACCAATGGGAATACATCCCTTTTCCTCGATCATATCGTTGGTGAGCTTGTATCGGATGGAATTGGATACGCGGCTCCACGCCCAAAAAGCACCGAAGGAGCATTGGTTGCAAAAGATCTTGTAGAATTCTCTCGGCAGATTTTCGGGGATGGTCATAACGCCGCTCTCTTCGTCGTAGATCTCCATCCAGCGGTACAGATTGCCAAGACCGCCGACGGCATAGGGGATCCCGCCGTAAACCGTTCCGGCGTACAGCCTCGTAGTGCCTTTGGCAGTGCGGCGGAATTCAAAATCCTCCTTGGGTGTCCAGGCAAAGGTCAATTGCAAGCGGAAAGCGTCGGTGCAAAGGCGTCTGAGTCTGGAAAGGGGCCAGTTTCTTTTTGCAATGGGAAGTGCACGGATGCGGTCTGCGGTCAGTTTGTCGCAAATAAAGTTTTTTTCTTCCATCATAGGTATCCTCACATTTCTCTGTGTAGCCATACTATATACGGAACGATTATACCATTAAAGATGAGAAAATGCAACTTGTTTTAGCTAATTTCCGCCAATGTTGTCCAAGTAGATTTCGGGCACGTCCCCCACCAGCACCCGTTCTCCCAAGGGCAGGGAGATATTCGTTTCAATTTCCGCGTTTTCCTCCGGCAGGATCAGATGGAGCTTTGCGTGAACGTTGACCCGGATCAAATGCCGCGTTTGGTTGATGCCGCAATCTTCTAAAACCGTATAGATTTCGCCGCTGGTGCTTCCGATCGGGAAGATCCGCACCCGCACGGGAAAGCCAAGTCCCGAGAAAAGATTCCATCCTCCAAGACTTCCGAGGGGGACGGAAAGGGTGATCCTCTTTTTTTCTGCCAAAGCTCGGTCGATGTATTGAACCAGCTGCGCCTTGGCTTTTGCCAGCATAGCGGTATCCACCTCAAGATAGATGACCTCTCCCGACGGATCCCGAATCGTTTTGACCATAGCGGAATAAGATAAAAGTCCCTGGTCAGCCATTTGCTCCACAGCAGAATTGATCGTTTCCGTGAGATATTTTTCCGCTTGACTTTTAGCAAGCTCCGTGAAACGGCGGGAAAGCAAATGCTCCGAATAGGAAGAGAGCATCCAAAATGCAAGAAACAAGGAGATCGTGGGTATAATAAGGCGACGAAGAGAAAAACGAAAGCGTTTTTTCTTTTTTGAAAAAGATACGATGGGGGATTTTTGCTTGCTTGCCGTTTGGGTTTTCTCCGCAATTTTGACGGCCCTCGCTTCGATTTTGCTTGGTTCGGGGACTTGGAGGATGCTGTTTTCGCTGTCGCTTTTCATGGTCGGCTTCTCCTGTTCGTCTGCCTGGAGTCCTTGGCAGCAGATCGTTTTGTATGAGGGAGTTGGTTTTTTGCTCGTAACCTTGAGAGCTGTTTTTCTGAAGAAATTGAAAAGAAAAGGAAAAGGGAAAAACGGATAAATTTTCAATAGTACTTGAAACTTTTTGAAAAATCCGATATAATACATTTTAAGTGTATTCTGAAATAGCGGAAACTTGTTCCGGAAAGGAAAAAATATATGAATTTGATTGAAAAAGTGTTCGGTACGCATTCCGATGCGGCGATTCGTCGGATCCGCTCCAAGGTGGATGCCATTGAAGCACTCGCCCCTAAGTATAAGGAGATGAGTGACGCCGATTTGCGCGGAATGACCGACGTTCTGAAGGGCAGACTTGCGGAGGGGGAAACCCTGGACGATATTTTGCCGGATGCCTTTGCAGTGGTTCGTGAAGCAGGCGAGCGCGTTCTCGGCACCCGTCATTACCGCGTTCAGCTGATCGGCGGTATTATTTTGCATCAGGGTCGAATTGCGGAAATGAAGACCGGTGAAGGTAAGACCCTGATGGCGACCCTTCCCGCATACCTGAACGCCCTTGCGGGTAAAGGCGTTCATATCGTTACCGTCAACGATTACCTTGCCAAGCGTGACTCTGAGTGGATGGGAAAGCTGTATAATTTTCTCGGTCTTTCCGTGGGTCTGGTGATTCACGGCATTGTGGGAGACGAGAAGAGAAAGGCTTACGCGGCGGATATTACATACGGAACCAACAATGAATTCGGCTTTGACTATCTCCGCGATAATATGGCTCTGTATAAGGAAGATATGCTTCAGCGCGGACACGCCTTTGCCATCGTGGACGAGGTGGACAGTATTTTGATCGACGAGGCAAGAACGCCCTTGATCATTTCAGGAGAGGGAGACGATTCTTCCGATCTTTACAACCGCGCCGATACCTTTGCCAGATCCCTGACTCCCTACAAGATCAAGGAAGCGGATTCCAAGGTTCTGTACGAGGATCTTGAAGCGGATTATATCATTGACGAAAAAGCAAAAAGCACGACCTTGACCCCTCGCGGTGTCAGCAAAGCGGAGCGCGCCTTCGGGATCGAGAATTTGTCCGATCCGGAAAACGCCACTCTTTACCATCATCTTAATCAGGCCATCAAGGCTTACGGTACCATGCACCGTGACGAGGATTACGTGGTGAAGGACGGTCAGGTGATCATCGTAGATTCCTTTACGGGACGAATGATGTTCGGCAGACGCTATTCCGACGGTCTTCATCAGGCCATCGAAGCAAAGGAAGGCGTGAATATTCAGAAGGAGTCCAAGACGCTGGCAACCATTACCTTCCAGAACTATTTCCGCCTTTATACCAAGCTTTCCGGTATGACCGGTACCGCCTTGACCGAGGAGCCGGAATTCCGCGAGATCTATAATCTGGACGTGGTGGAGATCCCCACAAACCGCCCCTTGGCAAGAGTGGACTACCCCGACGTGGTATATAAAACGGTAGCGGGAAAATACCGCGCCATCGTGGAAAAGATCCGCGAGTGCCACGAAAAGGGTCAGCCAAGTCGGATCGTAGCCATGTCGTTCTGTGGGCCAAGGAGTTGAGTAGATTTCTTGTCTTCCTAAGACCGCTTGGCCTCCGACTTACCCCGACGTGGTATATAAAACGGTAGCGGGAAAATACCGCGCCATCGTGGAAAAGATCCGCGAGTGCCACGAAAAGGGTCAGCC
>JAZPZL010000006.1:0-6138 GCA_045544655.1 Eubacteriales bacterium | reverse complement strand
GGTCAACGGTATTGAAATCGAGATCGCCGCAAAGGACGGCTATTTCTTCCCCAAGGATTATAAAGCCACAGTCAGCACGGAAAATGCGGAGAATGACGATCAGGCGATGCTGACTCCCCCGGACGCTTTTGCCGAGAGTTATTTTATCAATCATATTCCGGCAAACAGTAAGGTGATCCTTACCCTTCCTGCCGCCCTGAAAGGACTTGAGATTCAGTCAAGGATCGGGGAAAAGCAGGTGTTCGGACGAATGTCCACGAATTCGGCAACCATCAGCCGCGATTCTGCCTATACGGTGTTTTTTGCGGTGGAAAACTACAGCACGGCTGAATATGAAGCGCTGAAGCTCTGCTTTACCTCTTCTCTTCCCGTGGGTACTACCATTATTTTGCAGGATCGGTCCCGCGGTGGCTATTATTGGACCGAGATCGGCGCAGAAAACGCGCAGGAGCTGCTTTTGACTTCCTTTGTCCGTATGGGAGATCACGGCACGGACGCATCCTTCCAAGTGACCGACGGCAATATGGAGCTGCAGTTCATCATTGATTTTTCTCAGGCGGTAAGCAAAATGGTGGGCGATACCGTTACAACGGCACTGTCCGCAGAGCCGAAGACGGGTTCCAAAGCAAGTGCCGCAGCGCGTGACGAAACTGCCGCGTTAAAGAACGTAAGCAATTACACATTGACTCCCGGAGCGGAAAACGGAAAGATCGCTTTTTCCCACACGACTTCCGTCGGCGCCGCATCCATCTGGGACGGACGTGAGGACGCTCTCGTATTCAAGCCGAAAACTGCGCTTCCCGAGGATGCGCGGCTGTCCATCGTTTGCGGGAATGCAACCACCGTCGTATACCCGAACTGCGCGGGTAATTTCCTGTATTCCATGCCGGATCAAGCTGAGGGAACGATTTATCTATCCCTGATATCGGATCTGCTGGGCGAAGCTTCCGAAACGTATTTGTTCAAGGTCGACTGGATCGTTGCAAGATCCGTGGCGGAGCATTCGCCGATGAACGTCGAACCTTCCGCTGCTTTGGATGTGAACGTCCAAGGGGAAGGGCATAGCTCCGTATCATTGAAGATCACGGGAGATGAAAAACTGTATGCGTTGAATGATACGGTTACCGCTACCGTATCCTGGAAGGATCTGCCGAGCAATCACGATCTGGAGGTCGTGTTGATGGTCAAGACCAAAAGCGGCGAATACAGCAGTACGGCGGTTACCCGTGAAATCGCTTTCACCACTGAAAGCGGCACGCAAGAGGTTTCAATTCCTCTTGCAGGTAACAATGCCGGCAGTTACTGTCTGCATCTGTCTGCAGAGCTGGGATTGATCAAGGTTGCGGAAGCGGAATACTATTTCATAGTCAATTAAAGCATCAAGGAGCGACGGCGAACTTTCGCCATCGCTCCTCTTTTTTGAAAGGTTTTTTCCTTTTATTTGATTTATTTGATTACGGTGTGGCAACGGCGGCAGACCTTTTGGAAGAGGCGGCGGGTCAGCTGACAGCCGCACACAGGGCAAAGACCGTATTTTTTCCACGCTTCCTCCAGGAGGGTACAGCCGAAGAAGGCGGTTCGTTCCACGTGGATGTTTTCATGGCCCGGCATACGGAGGTACTTCAGGCTTTCGCAATCGGCAAAGGCGGAGCCTGCAATGACTCCGATCCCCTCGGGAACGTTGATCGCACGCAGGCTTTTGCAGCCGGCGAAGGCACATTCCGCAATGACGCTGACGCTTTCGGGAAGCTCTACCTCCACCACGGCAAGATTGTCGGAAAAGGCACCCATTCCGATCTCCGCAACGCCTGCGGGAACGGATACCTTGGGATCACTTCCCAGATATTTTTTCAGCACCAGCTTGGTCCCGCCAAAAGTACACGGTACTTCTTCCATAAGAAAATCGTTTTGATTCATAATGCGCTCCTTTACGGTTTTTACTGTTTTTATTTTAGCTTTGCGGGGGCGGATTGTCAACGATTTTTCTTGCAATTGCCGATGATTTCTCGTATAATCAAATCAGTAAACGAGAGAGGGTGCTTGTTATGGAAAAAAATTACGACTTTCGGGAGAGACTGCGTGCGGTTCATAAGGAAAACAGAAGGCGTGACGACGTCTGGCAGAGGATCGCAGGTACGGTGGTAGACGATACCTGGCAGATCGTTTTCCCCGACGGCGCGGGGAGGGTGGTTCGCAACGCCGTCCGGGATCTGCAGGAATATTTTGAGGTTTCCATGGGTGTTTACGTAAAGACCGTGCCTTTCTCCAAAAGGGGAGAGGGAAAAGCCGTTGCGCTGGAGCTTGGACTTAAGGCGTCGCCTTCTTCTTATCGACTGATCTCCGACGGGGAAGGGATCTCGGTCCTGGGCGCAGACGAGCGGGGAATCGCTCAGGGATGCTATGCCTTGGAGGATCGGATGAATCTGAACGAGGGACCCGTTCTGGAATTGTGTGACGTGGTAAAATCCCCTTTGTACAGTCCCCGTATGACCCATTCCGGTTACGGGCTGGATCTGTATCCCGACGATTATCTCCGCGTGCTTGCCCACTACGGGATGGATGCGATCCTGGTTTTCGTCAAGGATCTGGATATTACCGCCCACGGCTATCTGGATTTTAACGATCTGATCCGCCGCGGCGCGGACTACGGCATTGACGTATACGCCTACAGCCGCCATCACAATACCATGCATCCCGACGAGGAGGGGGCAAGGGAGTTTTACGCTTCCATCTACGGTACGCTGTTTGCCAAATGCCCCGGGCTGAAGGGCATCGTCTTCGTGGGAGAAAGCGCGGAATTTCCCTCCAAGGATCCCCGCACGATGATGACCACCCGCTATCTGAACGGCTACGCCAAGGCGACCCCGGGTAAGTCTTACCCCGGCTGGTTCCCTTGCACCGACTGGCCCGATTGGGTGAAAATGGTGCGGGAGGTGATTCGGGAGGAGGCGCCTGAGGCGGACATCGTTTTCTGGTCCTACAACTGGAATCGGAAGCCGGAGGAGGATCGCCTTGCCCTGATTCGGAATCTGCCCGTGGATATCAGCCTGCAGGCGACCTTTGAAATGGGGGTAAGAGAGGCGATCACCCCTACCGTTACCCGCGCCACTGCGGACTATACCCTTTCTTATACCGGTCCGAGCGATTACTTTTCCGGGGAGGCGAAGGAGGCGGCGAAGTGCGGTCTGAAGGTCTATACCATGAGCAATACCGGCGGCGCCACCTGGGATTTTGGGGTCATTCCCTATCTGCCCGCTCCGTACCGATGGAAAATGCGCTGGGATCAGATGAAATTTGCCCACGACAACTACAACCTGCGCGGGCTGATGGAGTGCCACCACTACGGCTTCTATCCGTCCTTCATCGGGGAATTGCACAAGGCGCATTGCTGGAGTCCCGTGGAGGATTTTGACAAGCTGATCTACCGCATTGCGGTAAGAGATTACGGCGAGGAAAATGCGGAGAAGGTGCTGGAGGCGTGGCGGCTGGTCAGCGTGGGAATGGGGGAATACGTTGCCTCAAACTACGATCAGTACGGGGGCTTTCGCATCGGTCCCGCCTACCCCCTTCTGGTAGGGAAGGATGCGCAGATCCCCACCGTTCCCTACGCCTTTTTCGGGGGCAACAGGATCTGCAAAACGATGTACCCCGTGGATCCCCGGCTGAAGGAGGATCAGCTCTATTACGAAATGGAGCAAAACACCAAGCTGGAGCTTTGTCTCCGCCGCGCGGGGGATCTTCTGGAGGAGGTCTTGCCCCGTTTGAGTGAGGAGAAGCTGCCCGACGGCAAGAGAATGTGGGCGCTGGTTCGCTTTATGGAATATACCTGCCGAACGGTGCTCCACGTGAAGCGTTGGCAGCAGCTGAAGTGGCGTCTGGGCTTCCGCTTTGTGCCTGCGGATGAAAAATCCAAGGCGACGGCGGTGGAATTATCCGAGGAGGCGTTCACGGCACTCTCGAAGGAAGAGAGGGCGCAGATCATCGGGCAAATGCAGTCCTTGGCGGAACAGGAGCTGGAAAATGCCCGCCGCACCATCCCCCTGGTAGAGCTTGATTCCCGACTGGGATACGAGCCGAGTATGGAATACATCGGGGACAAGGAGCATCTTTTGTGGAAGATCGAAAAAACCAAAGAGGCCCTGGAAAAGGAAATTTTGCCTCTTTTGTACAGATGAAAAAGAAAAAGCACCTTTCGGTGCTTTTTCTTATAGGGCGGAGGGTTCTTCCGCGGGGGCTTCCTCTTTTTCGTCTTCCGCGGGCTTACCCACGATCTGATTGATCTTATCTTGCATCAGGATGGTGGAAAGAATGGGGCATACGCAGCCAAGGACGAAGCAAAGAATGCTGATCTTGTTCATCGTAACGCCTTTTTCCAAGCCGTAGAACTCGATGTACTCTGCATTTTTATAAAGCCGGTAAACGAAGTAGAAGGGCAGGAACATACAGAGAAGAAGCTCGTTGACCATCCGGAAGGGGATTGGTGTCAAAGAAACTGAAAAGGGTGAGCAGGGTGAGCAGGGTGAGCAGTGCCATGAGTGCCGCGCACCATCTGGCAAGGGTCATTTTCTTAAAAAATGCTTGAATTTTTTCTTTCATATTTTTCTCCAAAGTATAAAACGATAGACAAAAAATAAAAATTCACTTTTTGCAACGGTATCATAGCACGGGTCGCAAGCGTGTCAAGGCAACGCGGGGAAAAAACAGGCGGTTGGGCGATGCCGGTTTTCTGCAAGGAGAAACTCTTTTTTTCGCCTTCTTCTTGCAATCGGCATCAGTTTGTGTCACAATGTTTCCGTATTACGAATAGGAGAAAAATTACGATGAAATTAGGTATCGTTGCTCTTGGCGCCTGTTTCAAATCTCTATAAATCTCCTTAAATCCAGATAGAATCAAGGTTTTCAAAAAACTGACTTTTATAAAAAGCTATAAAAAACTACACCACTCCACACCAAAATGGTGTAAAAATGGTGTAGCATACAAAACAGAGAAATAGCCTTTGCAACAGCCCCTTCCGTTTGGAAGGGGTAATTTTTATATTAAGCAAAAAAAAGGAAACAGTATTGTGCTTTGCAAAACTGTTCCCTTTTTATATTGTTGTTCTGAGGAGATCCTCGGTAGATACCTTGAAAAAATCTGCTAAAATGACAACCTCGTAATCCGGAACAAATCTTGTACCTTGTTCAATTCGCAAAATGGTCAGATCTGAAAATTCGTGTCCCTCTAATTGAAGCTTTTCTGCCAAGGTCTTTTGTGTGATTCCCATTCTTTTTCGTAAGGTCTTAATATTGTTTCCGATGATATTTTTTGATTTCCCGTTCCAGTATATTTTCATTTTGGCACTCCAAAATCTTATAAAGATGAAGTTTATATATTGATTTTAACCAAAATTTGTGATATGCTACTTCTAAAGATGAAGTTTTTGGCGTTTTTTGGAGGTAATAATATGAAAAAAATTTAGCACTACTTCTTACCCTTGTGATGATGCTTGCCGTTCTCGTTTCCTGTTCTTCTAAAAATGATGACGAGGATTGGGATAACGTTAGTGATCAGAGTTCCTCAGTCTTTTCCTCGCAAAAATCTGCTGAGGAAGTAGCAGAAGCTTTTATACTGGGCCAGATTAAAGGCGATGTTGAGGCGCAGATTAAGTTTATACCCGAGTTCTACCTTGAGTATATAGCCGAGAATCGTTATGATATGGAAAAGTATGACAAGGACGAGCTGATCAGCAAGGTCAAGACGGCAAAAGGCATCGATAAGCCCAACACCGACATCGAATTTGAAATTATTGAAGTAAAACTTCATGATGACGATGAAGGAAAGAGAGAGGCAAAGACCAAACTGAAGTCCGATATGAAGTATATAGATTCTTACGATTTGTACGAAGCTGTTGAGGACGAAATTTACGTAAGCATTGATTTTAGAGTAGAAGGTAAAAATCGAGCACAAAGGATTCTCTGCCTTAAGATGGACAGTAAATGGTACGCTTTCGCCCTAATTTGACGAGAAAAAATTCTATAAATTCCCGAAAGGATAAAATTATGGCAAAAAGAATTATTGCAGTTTTCTTAGTTCTTGTTTTCGCCTTATCGTTGTTTAGCTGCGAGGAACAAGAATCATACACAAGTCGGAGGCCAAGC
>JAZPZL010000005.1:0-13507 GCA_045544655.1 Eubacteriales bacterium | reverse complement strand
TTTGAAAATCCGCTGCAACTTCGTCAAACTACGGTAAACCGCTCGGTTATTTACGGGAGTAAACGCCCTCGCGGTTCCCTTGCTTTCCTCGTTTCGCCGGATTTCACTTCGCAGAACCGCTTTGAAAATCCGCTGCAACTTCGTCAAGCTACGGTAAACCGCTCGGTTATTTACGGGAGTAAACGCCCTCGCGGTTCCCTTGCTTTCCTCGTTTCGCCGGATTTCACTTCGCAGAACCGCTTTGAAAATTTGGCTGCAGCTTCGTCCGATCGTGGCACGCGCCGTTCCCTATGCAGAAAAAATGAGCAAAAAGGAGCCGAACGGCTCCTTTTTTGTTGAATGCGCTTGCGGTGGGGATTTTTTTGCCCGTTTCTTTATGAAGAATGGATAAAAAAATCGTGAAAATGCAAGGGTTTTTCTTGACTCTTGGAGGAGGGGATGGTATACTTTTTCTGAGTAAAGAATGGCTTTTGATTTTTTAAGGTTTCGTAAAAGGAGAATTTGTATGAGCAATTTTTATGCAGGCTTCGGGAGAGAGGAATATACGCCTGATCAGCAGGTGAAGTTGAATAGCGTAATACTCAGCGAAGAGATCGAAGCTCCCTTGAAGGTGACCTGTACCGCCCTGGGCGACGGGGAGAAGACCGTTCTCATCTTTTCCAACGACTTGAGAGGCGTGTCAGCTTGGTTCGTTGAGCAGGTAAGGACCCGCGTCGGTGAGGTGACGGGCGTTCCTGCCGACCGTATTTTCGTATGCGCCACTCACAATCATTCCGCGCCCGATATTAATTATTACAAAGAAGAGGTGATGGCGGACTGGCTGGAGAGAATTTGCTTTCCTGCGACCTTGAAGGCGGCAAAGAGCGCTTTGGAGGATCTTTCCCCCTGTACCCTGAAAACGGGCAAGACCGAGGTTCCCAAGGTTGCCTATACCCGCAGATATTTCCGTGAGGACGGTGCCTTCCACGGCATCCACGTGATCAAGACCAGTGACGCGCCTCTTGCCCGTCACGAGACCGAGGCGGATCCCGAGCTGCGGGTGCTTCGCTTCGTTCGCGAAGGGAAGAAGGACGTTGTCATCGTCAATTTCCAGGTCCACGCGGCAACCGGCTTGACTGCTTCTCACAATCTTTCCGCAGACTTTATCACCGCGCTCCGTGACGACGTGGAAGCGGCGGAGGAGGTTCTGGTGATGTACCTCCAGGGCGGCTGCGGGAATTCCAATACCTTCTCCAAGCTGGATCCGGAAGCTCCCAATAAGGACTTCCTTCTGGCGGGACACCGCCTGGCAAAGGGCGTTCTGAGCATCCTGGGAGAGCTTCAGCCCGCCGAAAGCGGTGAGATCCTTCTGGGCAAGAGCGTTTACGAGGGCATCGTAAACCACGAAAGGACCCACCTGGCACCCCTTGCCAAGCAGATCTACGATCAGATCGCCAAGGAAGGGATCACCACCGAAAAGGAAAAGAGAGAGCTGTTCCAGGCAAACGGAATCAACTCTCGTTACGAGGCTTCTGCCATTCTCCGAAGAAGCAAAATGGAGAAGACCGTTCCCGTGAACCTTACCACCCTCGCCTTCGGTGACGTGGGCTTTACCTTCTCCGGCGGTGAATATTTCGACGTTCTCTTCCGCAAGCTTCGCGATGCTTCTCCCTATAAGATGACCATGACCGTAGGCTACGCCAACGGCGGTCTGTGCTATATGCCCGATGCCTTCGCCTTTGCCAACGGCGGCTACGAGCCTCTCCAGTGCAACTTCATTCCGGGAAGCGGAGAGACCTTCTGTTTGGAGTTGTTACGCCAGCTGAATGATTTGAAAAAAACTGCTTTATAAAATCAGCTGCAGCTTCGTCAAGCAGCGGTAAACCGCTCGGTTATTTACGGGAGTACACGCCCTCACGGTTTCCTTGCTTTCCTCGCTTCGCAAGATTTTATTTTTCAGTTTGAATGGCGAAAATCAGCTGCAGCTTCGTTTCTCCGCTTTTTGAAAAAAACGGAACCAAAAACTTATAAAAAAGAAGATAAAGCATTTTCCTTTTTTGGGGTGGAAAGCTTTCTTTGCCTACAAAACCCATTGACACCGGGATTGTTTCATCGCCATTCGGCTCGAAAGAATCGGGTGTCGGCTGTCGAAAGTCATCGAAAACGATATAACATATCGTTTTCTTGCCTTCCGCTTTCCCGAAAGAAAGTAGAGAAAGGATATAATTATGAAAAAAATCGTATCCCTGTTTTTGGCGATCCTGATGCTTCTTTCTCTTTGTGCCTGTTCCTCCTCTTTGGCTACTGAGGAAGAAAAGGACACGGTTGAGGAAACCAAGACCGAGGTCAAGAAGGAAGAAGAGGAGACCGGTCCCATCGTTTACCCCGAGGGTTTTTCCGCGGGCTTCGGCAGACAGGATATTACGCCCGACGTATTCCCTGCAGATCTGGGAAGCGGGGTCATGGCTACCAGGGTTGCCGATCCTTTGTACGCTTCCTGCACCGCACTTTGTGACGGGGAAAACGTGGCTTTGATCTATCACCTGGACTTGAAGAGCATTCCCTTCAGCTTTTTTGAAACCATTACCAAGCGTTTGAACAAGAATTTAGGTATTCCTGCGGAAAACGTGATCCTGAACGCGACCCACTCACACAATTCCCCCGAAAGCGTGCCCGGCAGTGACACCTTTGGCGTCCGTTGGAGCCAGAAGCTGATCCCCGGTATCTTAAAGGCGGGTGAGCTTGCCTTGCGGGATCTTGCCCCTGCAGAGATCTACACCTCCAAGGGCGATACTACCAATTTTGCCTTCGTCAGAAGATACCTGATGGCGGACGGCTCCTGGGACGGCATTCAGATGAACAACCCCTGCAACGACTTCGCAGAGCACGAAAGTGAGGCGGATGCCGAGCTTCGTGTGATCCGCTTTGACCGCGGGGAGGAGAAGGATATTCTTCTCGTGAATTGGCAGGGTCACGCCGCCCACGGCAGAGGATTACACCCTGACGTGATCTCCTCCGACTTTATTTACGAGCTTCGCACCGGTGTGGAAAAGGAAATGAACGTGCATATGGCGTACCAGAACGGCTCCTCCGGCAACCTGAACTTTACCGATTACCTGGGTCAGCAGAAATTCGAGAACTTCCACGAGGTTGGTAAGGGGCTGGTAGAAGTGGTGAAAAACGCTGTCAAGACGGAGGAAAAGGTGAATCCCGGGAAGGTGAAGGCGGCTACCACCACCGTGACCTGCACCGTTTTTGTAGACGACGCCAAAAAGGTCGAGGGTGCAAAGAAATACGCAAATTCCACGGACCCGGCTCAGCAGAACCTCATTCTTGCAGAATACGGTCTGATCGGCTCTTACGAGGTCAGCAACATCAATTCCCGTCAGAGGCGACTGGAAAAAGGTCCTACCGCGGATATTGCCCTTTACGCGATCTCCTGCGGTGATATCGCTTTCTTTACCAGCCCCTTTGAGCAGTTTGACTCCGACGGAAAATACGTCCGTGACAATTCTCCCTTTAAAATGACCTTCTCCTGCGCCTACTCCAACGGACACAACGGCTATCTGCCGTCAACCTTTGCTTACCCCCACGGCTGCTACGAGGTTTACAGTACGCCCTTCGTGATGGGAACCTCCGACGATCTGAATGCGGGGTCGCTCAGCCTTTTGAATCAATTGTATCAGTAGGTAGAGATTTTCAAAAGAAAGTATCTTTTGCAACAAAAAAATTGAGAGCTTTCCAAGGGGAAGCATCTTTTGCAAAAAAATTGAGGGATTTCCAAGGGGAAGTTTCTTTGGTTCTTTCTTTTCAAAGAAAGAACAGAAAGGATAAAATTTATGAAAAAAATCGTAGCATTGTTTTTGGCGCTCCTGATGCTCCTGTCTCTGTGCGCTTGCGCCTCCTCCTTGGCAGAGGATGAGACGGCGGAAAAGACGGAAACCGCCACCGCCGACACCGAAAAGAAGGAGGAAAAGGGCGAGATCGTTTACCCCGAGGGCTTTTCCGCAGGCTTCGGCAGAGCGGATATTACCCCCGAGTCCTTCCCCGTGGATCTGGGCGGCGGCGCAATGGCGACGTCCGTGGCAGATCCCCTGTACGCTTCCTGCACCGCCCTTTGCGACGGTGAAAACGTGGCGCTGATCTATCATCTGGATATGAAGCAGTGCCCCAAGGCATTTTTGGAAATGGTCACCAAGCGACTGACCAAAAAATTCAAAGTTCCCGCGGAGAGCGTGATCCTCAACACCACCCACTCTCACAACTCTCCCGTTTCCATCACGGGTACCGAGCCGGCTGCGGTTCGCTATCTTCAGAAGGTGCTTCCCGCATTGGATCAGGCGGCGGAAGATGCCCTCCGCGACCTTGCCGCTGCAGAGATCTATACCTCCAAGGGCGATACCACGAATTTCGCCTTCGTCAGAAGATACCTGATGGCAGACGGCTCCTGGGACGGAATTCAGATGAATAATCCCTGCAATGATTTCGTCGCTCACGAATCCGAGGCGGATGCCGAGCTGCGCGTGATCCGCTTTGAACGCGGCGACAAGAAGGATATTCTCCTTGTAAACTGGCAGGGCCACGCCGCCCACGGCAGAAGCATGCATCCCAATCTGATCTCCTCCGACTTTATTTACGAGCTCCGCAGCGGTGTGGAAAAGGAAATGGACGTGCACCTCTCCTATCACAACGGTTCCTCCGGTAACCTGAACTTTACCGACTATCTGGGTCAGCAGAAATTCCCCAACTTCCACGAGGTAGGTAAGGGTCTGGTCGGCGTAGTCAAGGAAGCGGTCAAGACCGAGGAAAAGGTGAATTCCGGTAAGATCAAGAGTGCCAAGACCACCGTCACCTGTGAGGTATTCGTAGACGATGCGAAAAAGGTGGAGGGTGCTCAGAAATACGTCAATGCCGCCGTGGATCAGCAGCCTCAGGTCCTTGCGGAATACGGACTGATCTCCTCCTACGAGGTTTCCGCGATCAATTCCCGTCAGAGACGTCTGGCAAAAGGTCCCACCGAGGATGTTGACCTTTACGCCATCTCCTGCGGCGATATTGCCTTCTTTACCAGCCCCTTCGAGCAGTTCGACGCCGACGGAAAATACGTCCGCGACAATTCCCCCTTTAAAATGACCTTCTCCTGCGCCTACTCCAACGGTCATTACGGCTACCTGCCCACCTCCTTTGCTTACCCCCACGGCTGCTACGAGGTTTATACCTGTCCCTTTGTTTACGGTACCACGGACAACCTGAATGCGGCTTCCATCGGACTTCTCACCGACCTTGCAAAATGACTTTCCCGCTTCGAAAACTTCTTTCCTGCCTTTTGGCAATGCTGATGCTTCTGTCTCTGTGCGCCTGCTCTGCCTCTTTGGCTACGGAGGAAGAAAAGGACACGGTTGAGGAAACCAAGACCGAGGTCAAGAAGGAAGAAGAGGAGACCGGTCCCATCGTTTATCCCAAGGGTTTTTCCTCAGGCTTCGGCAGACAGGATATCACTCCCACGGAATTTCCCGTGGCGCTGGGCGGTGACGCTTCGGCAACCTCGGTTGCGGACCCTCTGTACGCCACTTGTACCGCCCTTTGCGACGGGGAGAACGTGGCGCTGATCTTTCATCTGGATATGAAGAGTATTCCCAACGCGTTCGTGGGGACGGTGACCCGACGCCTGACCAAGGCCTTCGGCGTACCTGCGGAGAACGTGATTTTAAACGCCACCCATTCCCATAACTCCCCGCTGGATGTGACCGGCTCGGACAGCTTCAGCATCCGTTGGCGCCAGCAGGTGCTTCCCGCTATGGATCGTGCCGCGGAAGAGGCTTTGAGGGATCTGACGCCTTCCGAGATCTACGTTTCCAAGGGAGATACCACCGACTTTGCCTTCGTGCGTCGCTATCAGATGGCAGACGGCTCCTGGAACAGCATCCAGATGAACAATCCCAGCAGCGAGTACGCATCACACGAATCCGAGGCGGATGCGGAGCTGCGCGTGATCCGCTTTGAGCGTGGCGAGAAAAAGGATATTCTGATGGTCAATTGGCAGGGACACGCCGCCCACGGCAGAGATATGCATCCCACTCTGGTCTCCTCCGACTTTATCTACGAGCTGAGAAGCGGCGTGGAAAAGGAAATGGACGTACATATGGCCTACCAGAACGGTTCCTCCGGCAACCTGAACTTCCGCGACTACCTGAATCAGCAGAAATTCGGCAATTTCCACGAGGTGGGAAAAGCCCTCGTGGACGTGGTGAAGGAAGCGGTGAAAAATGAAGAAAAGGTCAACCCCGGAACGATCAAATCAGCCACCACCACCGTGACCTGCACCGTTTTCGTAGACGACGCCAAAAAGGTGGAAGGCGCCAAGAAATTCGCCGAGGCGTCACCCTCAGAGCAGCCTGCCGTTCTGTCCCGTTACGGACTCATCTCCTCCTACGAGGCAAACGCCATCAATTCCCGTCAGGCCCGCCTGGCAAAAGGCCCCACCGAGGACGTTACGCTGTACGCCATTTCCTGCGGTGATATTGCCTTCTTTACCAGCCCCTTCGAGCAATTCGACTCCGACGGCAAGTACGTCCGTGACAATTCCCCCTTTAAGATGACCTTCTCCTGCGCCTACTCCAACGGTCACTACGGCTACCTGCCCTCCACCTTTGCCTATCCCCACGGTTGCTACGAGGTGTATACCACCCCCTTCGTGATGGGCACCTCCGACGATCTGAATGCGGGGTCTCTCAGCCTTTTGAATCAATTGTATCAGTAGGTAGAGATTTTCAAAAGAAAGTATCTTTTGCAACAAAAAATTGAGAGATTTCCAAGGGGAAGCATCTTTTGCAATTAAAAAATTAAGAGATTTCCAAGGGGAAGTTTCTTTGGTTCTTTCTTTTCAAAGAAAGAACAGAAAGGGTAAAATTTATGAAAAAAATCGTATCACTGTTTTTGGCACTTCTGATGCTCCTGTCTCTGTGCGCTTGCGCATCCTCCTCTCTGGCAGGGGAAGAGACTGCGGAAAAGACGGAAACCGCCACCGCCGACACGGAAAAGAAGGAGGAAAAGGGTGAGATCGTTTACCCCGAGGGCTTTTCCGCAGGCTTTGGCAGAGCGGATATTACTTGCGAGGTTCCTGCCACCATCGGTCCCGGTACCGAGGCAACGATCATCAACGACCCTCTGTACGCTACCTGCATTGCCGTTTGTGACGGGGAAAGCGTTGCTTTGCTGTTCCATCTGGACGTAAAGCAGATTCCCACGAACTATCTGAAAATGGTAACCAACCGTCTGAAGAAGGATTACGGTGTTCCCGCAGAGAACGTGATCCTGAACGCTACCCACTCCCACAATTCTCCCACCAGTCTTACCGGCAATACCCGTTGGCTTCAGAAAACGCTGAACGGCATTTCCGCCGCGGCAGGGGATGCGCTCCGTGATCTGGCTCCCACAGAGGCTTATATTTCCAAGGGTGATACCACCGGCTTTGCCTTCGTGCGCCGTTATCTTTTGGCCAACGGAAAGTACGCTTGCAACCCCTCCTCGAACGATAATCCCGTGGAGCACGAATCTGAGGCGGATCCCGAGCTGCGCGCCATCCGCTTTGACCGCGGAGACAAAAAGGATATTCTGATGGTCAACTGGCAGTGCCACGCCGCTCACGGCAGAAGCGACCATAAGACCTGGATCTCCTCCGACTTTATCCACAATCTCCGCAGCGGAGTGGAAAGCGAGCTGGACGTGCATTTCTCCTATCACAACGGTGCCTCCGGCAACCTGAACTTCACCAATAAGACCGGGCCCCAGAAGGCAAACTACCAGGAAGCGGGCAAGGAGCTTGTAGGTGTAGTAAAGGAAACCATCAAGAACGAAGAAAAGGTAAATACTGGCAAGATCAAGACCGCCCATTCCACCGTAAACGTAGGCGTTATTCAGGACAGCGCAGAGCGCATTGAGGGCGCCAAGGCGTACAACGATGCTCCCGAAACGGAAAAACCGTCCGTTCTTGCAAAATATAACCTGATCTCCTCTTACGAGGTCAGCGCCATCAATGCACGCGTATCCTACGGCGGTCCTACTACGGATATCGCTCTGTACGCAATTTCCTTCGGTGATATCGTATTTACCACCAGCCCCTTCGAGCAGTTCGACTCCGACGCCGTTGCCGTTCGTGCCGCTTCCCCCTTTAAAATGACCTTTACCTGCGCCTACTCCAACGGTGCACACGGCTACCTGCCCTCTACCCTTGCATACCCCCACGGCTCCTACGAGGTCTACACCACCTACTTTGAAATGGGAACCTCCGATCGGATCGTGGCGGGGCAGATTGCGCTGATCAACGAGCTTGCTTCTGCTTCGTAAATTTGGCTGCAGCTTCGTTGCGCGGCGGAGAAAGTCTCGATCATTTACACGAGTAAACTCACTCGACTTTCCCTTGCACGCCTCGCTTCGCTCAAATTTACTTTGCAGAACTGCTTTGTAAATTTGGCTGTGGTTTTGGAACCCTTTTTCAAAAGGGTTCCAAGCCTCCGAAAACTTATCAAAAAATATTAAAGCGTTTTCCTTTTTGGCGGAAAGCTTTCTTTGCTGCTTTCTTTCTCGAAAGAAAGCGGAGAAAGGATAAAATAAAATGAGTAAGCTACAAGTTGGCTTTGGCAGAGAGATCTACAATCCCGATACGCCTCAGCCTCAGAACAGCACTTGTACCGGCTATTCGGTACTGACGGCGATCATGGTCACCTGCGTTGCCATCAGCGACGGGGAACAGACCGCATTGATCTTCTCCAACGACCTGAGAAACCATTCTCCTCAGTTTATTAAAAAGTATATCGAAGAGGTCGTGGATGAAACGGGCGTTCCCGCAGAGAACATTCTGGTATCCACCACCCACAACCACTCCGCGCCCGACGTGAATTTCTATCAGCGCCGTGACGAGGTGACCGATTGGGGCGACCGCATCGCATTTCCCGCCATCCGCCGTGCCGCCAAAGCGGCAATGGAGGATCTGACTCCCGTGGAAAAGGTGACCGGCGGCAAGGATCACGTGGAGACCGTAACCTACGTTCGCAGATACTTCTGTGCCGACGGTATTTTCCGTATGAATCCCGGCAAGAGCCACAATCCCACCGCCCACGAATCCGAGGCGGACACCGAGCTTCGCGCCATCCGCTTCCACAGAGGAGAGGAAAAGAAGGACGTGGTCCTCACCAACTTCCAGGTCCACGCGGCTACCGCGCTGGGTGCCAGCAAGGGCGTGATCTGCGCGGACTTTCTCCACGCCTTCCGCCAGACTGCGGAGGCGCGCACCAAGCTTCTGGTCTGCTATCTCCAGGGCGGCTGCGGCAACCTGAATACCTATTCCAGGCTGGATTCCGAGGCGTGCAACACCGATTACGACAAGGTGGGCAGACTCATTGCCGAGGGAATGCTCCGCGCTTTGGAAAACGCCGAGGAGCTGAATTTTGACGGCTTTTCGGTACAGAAGGAATACTATACGGGCATTGTCAACCATACTCGTGACCATCTGGTGGAAAAGGCCCGCGAGACCTTGAAATACGTGGATGAAAACAAACTCACGGGTAAGGAAGCCACGGACTACTATTATTCTCAGGGCTTCTGCGGACGTCTGGACGTCGGCGCGGTGCTTTCCAAGAGTCAGATGGAAAAGACCGCTCAGATCCCTCTGTCCACCGTTTGCTTCGGGGAGGTGGGAATGACCTTCGCTCCCTTCGAGCAGTTTGACCAAAACTGTCAGCAGATCCGCGCCGCCTCTCCCTTCAAGGAGACTTTGACCGTGGGCTATACCAACTTCCGTCACCATTACCTCCCCACGGCTTACGGCTTTATGAACGGCGGCTACGAGGCGGGCCAGTGCTATTACATTCCCGGTACCGGTGAGACGGTTGCCCTGGAATTTTTGAGAATGCTGAAGCAAGCGAAGAAGAAACTTCAATAATTCGCATTAAAAAACGATTAAACTTTTTCCCAATAGATTTTAGGAGGCTTGGAACCCTTTTTTCTTCAAAATAGGGTTCCATAATAATATGATGAACAGTTTGCAGATCGGCTACGCCAGGGAGATCTATTCTCCCGATAAACCTATGCCCCAAAACAGCACCCACACCGGATACACGGTACTGACCGACGTGATGGTCACCTGCGTTGCCATGCGAAGCGGCGACCGCACCGTTTTGATCTTCTCCAACGACCTGCGGGGTCTTTCCGAGCCCTGGATCACGGAATACCGTAAGACGGTGATGGAGGAATCCGGACTTGACGAGGAGGATATTCTGATCACCGTGACCCACAACCATTCGGGTCCCGATATCAGCTATTATCACAAGCGTGCCGACGTTGCCGATTGGGTACATCGCATCTGCTTCCCTGCAGTTCGCCGCGCGATTCGCGCTGCCTTGGCGGACCTTTCCCCCGTGGTTCGGTTGACCTCGGGCAGATCCCACGTGGAAAACGTGACCTTCGCCCGCAGATATTTGCGGGAGGACGGTACCTTTTCCGGGATCCAGGGCTCAAACGGCTCCGATTCCCCTCTTTCCCATCACGAAAACGAGGCGGATACCGAGCTTCGAGCCCTCCGCTTCTACCGCGAAGGAAAGAAGGACGTGGTCTTTACCAATTTCCAGGTCCACGCCGCTACTGCTCTCGGCGCCGCTCACGACGTGATCTGCTCCGACTTCCTTCACGAATTCCGAAACGTGACCGAGGCGAAGGGGGATATTTCCGTGATCTACCTCCAGGGCGGCTGCGGAAACCTGAACACCTATTCCAAGCTTTATCCCGACGCCTGCAACAAGGATTATAACCGTGCGGGCAGACTCATCGGGGAAGGCTTGCTCCGCGCATTGGAAAACGAAGAGGAGCGTCGGTTCGACGGCTTCGTTCTGCAAAGAGAGTTTTATACGGGCATTGTGGATCACACCCGCGATCACCTGCTGGAAAAGGCGAAGGCGGTACAGAAACAGATCCGTGAAAACGGTTTGAACGATAAAACGGGCAGAGAGATCTACTGCGAGGCGGGCTTTTCGGGTAGACTGGACGTGAGCGCCATCATTACCAAGAGTCAGATGGAAAAGAAGGCGCAGATCCCCCTTTCCGTCCTTTGCTTCGGTGACGTGGGGATCACCTTTGCTCCCTTTGAAATGTTCGATACCAACTGTATCCAGATCCGGGAGGCATCCCCCTTTGAATTTACCATGACCGTAGGGTACACCAACGCCCGCCATCACTATCTGCCCTGCGCCTACAGCTTTTCCAACGGCGGCTACGAGTGCCAGCAGTGCTATTATATCCCCGGCACGGGTGAGACGGTTGCCCTGGAATTTCTGAGGATGCTGAAAAAAGCTTACGTTCTGTTGAAAGACAAGTAAGACTCGTTGACACCGGGATTCTTCCATCGCCATTCGGCTCGAAAGAATCGGGTGTCTGCCGTCGAAAGCCATCGAAAACGATATAACATATCGTTTTCTCGTCTTCCGCAAAGAAAAAAGGAATAAGTTTTAGGAGGTTTGGAACACTTTTTCAAAAGGGTTCCAAAGAAAACGATGAGTAATTTAGAGATCGGCTATGCCAGAGAGTGCTATTCTCCCGATACGCCCCAGCCCCAAAACGGAGAGTGCCTCGGGACCTCGGTCCTGACTGATATTTACGTGACCTGCGTTGCGCTGAGGGAGGGGGAAGAGACGGCGCTGATCTTTTCCAACGATATCCGCAATTTTTCCTCCCAATTCGTGGAGGCGTTCCGCAAAGAGGTTGTAGCGGAAACGGGGATAGACGGAGATCGGGTGATGATCTCTTGTACCCACAACCACTCCGCGCCGGATAACAATTATTATCAAAAAAGGGAAGAGGTCACCGATTGGGTGGAGCGGATCTGCTTCCCTGCGGTGAGACGGGCGGCAAGCCTGGCTTTGGCGGATCTGTCCCCCGTAAGCGGGCTGACCTCGGGAACGGCCGACGTGGAAAACGTGGCGTTCGTCAGAAGAATTTTCCGGGAAGATGGAATCCTGAGCAGCATTTGCAAAAGCACGCCTTTTTCCAAAGCCCCCTTTGCCAAGCACGAGACGGAGGCGGATACGGAGCTTCGCGCCTTGCGCTTTCGCAGAGAGGGAAAAAAAGACGTGGTGCTGGTCAATTTCCAGGTCCACGCGGCAACGGCTCTGAACGTTCACCCCGATAAGATCTGCGCCGATTTTCTCCACGAATTCCGCAAGGTTACCGAGAAAAGCGGGGAATTTACCGTTTGCTATCTTCAGGGCGGCTGCGGCAATATCAACACCTATTCCAAACTCTACCCCGACGCCTGCAACGACGATTACGACCGCGCGGGCAGACTCATCGGAGAAGGGGTGCTCCGCGCCCTTGCAGACGGGGAGGAAAGAGACTTCCGCGGTCTTACCGTGAAAAAGGAAGACTACGTGGGAATTTGCAATCACACCCGTGACCATCTGGTGGAAAAGGCGAGGGAAGCTCGAAAAAAATACAGAGAAAGCGGACTTGATCGGGAACACGGTCAGTACATTTTTACCGAAGCGGGCTTTGAAAGCGATCACGAATGCGCTCAGATCATTTCCAAGAGCCAGCTCCCCGAAACCAGAGCGATCCCCCTTTGCACCGTCTGCTTCGGTGACGTGGGAATGACCTTCGCCCCCTTTGAAATGTTTGATACCAACTGTAAGCAGATTCGGGAGGCTTCGCCCTTTGATTTTACCATGACGGTAGGCTACACCAATTTCCGTCACCACTACCTGCCCAGTGCTTATGGCTTTTCCAACAAGGGCTACGAGGCATTGCAGTGCTTCTTCATTCCCGGCACGGGGGAGACGGTTGCTCTGGAGTTTTTGCGCCAGCTGAATCAGGCGAAGAAGAAGCTTGGATAATGAAAAAGACCGAGGTGAATGGATCACCCCGGTCTTTTTTTCTTGGAAAATGTTATAAAAAATAAGTAAAAAAAATGTGAATAATTATAGTATAAATTCCCTTGACATCGGTTGGCGGCTGATATATAATATAATCTGTATAAGGGGATGATTTTACCCCTTTCTCGAAAATCAGAATCTAATATTTTTTTACTCAGGGAGGAAAAACTATGAGAAACGCAAAGCTATGGTCTGTGCTTTGTGCGGCAGTGCTTCTGTGCGCTTGTGTAGTCGGTGTTCTCTTCACCGGCGCATCCGCAAGTGAAAGCAGAATCCCCGCAGCTACCACTACCTACGTAGTCGGTACCGACGGAGATACCATCAGAGCCTGTCTCGAAAAGGCAGCAACCCAGACCTGGGGAGCAGACGACGTACTGAAGATCCAGTTCTCCGGAACCGATTCTTCTGCTTACGCTGCCCCCGACGCCGCAAACGGCATCAGCGGTTACACTCTTTTTGAGGCGGTTACCGTTTTCCGTGCGGATAATACCAAGCTTCCCATTGTTATAGAGGGAACCGATGCGGACAATGCGGCAACCCTGACCTTTGGTCAAAACGATTATGCCGCAACCAACGACTACCACTTTACAACCCTTACCATCGGCGGCGGT
>JAZPZL010000004.1:0-10171 GCA_045544655.1 Eubacteriales bacterium | reverse complement strand
AATCGCCAATGGTAGTTACGTTGTTGGGGATCGTGACTGCGGCAAGAGCTTTACACCCATAGAAAGCGTAATTGGCAATGGTGGTAACTCCGCTGCCAATGGTAAGGTCAACAAGCGCGGTACAACCGTAAAAGGCATAATTGCCAATTGAGGTAACGCTATCGGGGATGGCAACCTTCGTTAACGTCGTGCAGTTCCTGAAAGCATAATTGCCGATGGTAGTTACTCTGTTGCCAATGGTAAGGTCAGCAAGTGTGGTGCAACCGTAAAAGGCGTAATTGCCGATGGTGGTTACACAATCGGGAATCTTGACTACAGCAAGAGCTTTACACCCATAGAAAGCGTAATTGGCAATGGTGATAACTCCACTGCCGATGGTAAGATCAGCAAGCGTGGTGCAACCGTAAAAGGCATAATTACCAATGGTGGTTACGCTATCGGGGATCGTGATAGAAATCAACTTTGCGCAACCTTGAAAAGCATAATCGCCAACGGTGGTAACAGATCCATCATCGGGAATTACCGAGGTATTGCACCCCGCAACCAAAGTTTCGCTTTCCGTTTCAATGATACAGTTATCTTTGCTATGATATACTGAGTTTTCAGCGGATACGGAAAGTGACATAAGATTCGCGCATCCGGCAAAGACTGCGCGACCAATGGATGTGACAGAATCGGGAATCACCACAGAAGTAAGTTCCGCACAGCCTTGAAAGGCATAATCGTTAACGGTGGTAACAGAACCGTCATCGGGAATTACCGAGGTATTGCACCCCGCAATCAGAGTTTTGCTTTCCGTTTCAATGATACAGTTATCTTTGCTATGATATACCGAGTTTTCAGCGGATACAGTGAGTGATGCCAGAGAGGCGCAATTGGCAAAAATTTGAATGCCGATCGTATGAACGCCTTTGCCAATGGTGACGGAAGTAAGATTTGTACACCTAAAAAAGGCGCCACCACGGACGACCGAGATACAATCCGGAACCGTAAAAGAGGTGAGTCCCGTACAGCCATAAAAAGCGCCGCTACCAATGGAGGTGACAGAACCGTCTGTAGGAATAACGGATGTTTTGCATCCTACGACCAAAGTTTTACTTGACGTTTCAATGATAGAATTCTGTGCGCTATGATACACTGAGTTTTTATCGGATACGGAAAGTGACATTAACGAGGCGCAACTAGCAAAGACTTGCGCACCAATGGATGCGACACCCTTACCAATGGTAACGGAAGCGAGAGAGGAGCAACCTCGAAAGGCATAATTACCAATTGAGGTAACGCCATCGGGGATCGTGACAGAGGTCATCTTTGTACAATTCTCAAAGGCAGATTCATCGATTACAGTAACAGGATAGTTGTTCCCCAAGGTAGAAGGAATTATGACCTCTCCGCTAATAGCAGTGTTCACATCCGTGATCGTAGCCTTGCCATCGGAAACGGTATAGGTATAATCCCCGCTAGTTACTGCTGAAACGGGCGTGCTCAGCAATGGTAGTTCAAAGACAGGTACCAATGGCAGCACCATTGTCAACGCTAAAAGAAAAGCAAAAAACTTCTTTTTCATTATAGTTCTCCTAAAAAACAGTAATCGGCGGAAGAAAAACCGCCCACCTTTCGATTTACATAATACACCAGTAAATTATAACATAGCTAAATGTTTTTTTCAAGTGGAATTTCACATTTTGTTCATACAGACCGGGGAGATAAAAATTGCAATTGACTCGGCGAGAAAACCATAATATAATAGAAAAAAATATGAACCTTAGAGGAAGCTATTATGAACATTTACGAAAACGTATCGAAGATCATCGGAAAGACTCCCCTGGTCCGTCTTTCGGGACTGGAGAAGGAATGGGGGTCTTTTGCCACCGTTGTGGCAAAGGTGGAGGGAATGAACCCCGCGGGAAGCGCAAAGGACAGAGTTGCACTGCAGATGCTTCTGGATGCGGAGGAAAAAGGTCTGCTCAAGAAAGGTGCGACCATCATCGAGCCTACCAGCGGTAACACGGGAATCGGACTTGCCTCTCTTGCCGCACTTCGGGGATATCGTGCCATTTTCACGATGCCCGAGACTATGAGCCGAGAAAGACAGCTTCTCTTGAAGGCTTACGGAGCAGAGATCGTATTGACGGAGGGAGCAAAGGGAATGGCTGGCGCGATTGCCAAGGCGGAGGAGCTTGCCCGTTCCATTGAAGGGAGCTTTCTTGCGGGACAGTTTGAAAATCCCTCCAATTCCAAGGCTCACTTTTTGACCACGGGACCCGAGATCTGGGAGGACACTGACGGCAAGGTGGATGCATTCGTGGCTTGTGTGGGCACGGGAGGCACTGTTACGGGAACGGGCGAATACCTGAAAAAGATGAATCCCGCTATCAAAATCGTTGCCATTGAGCCAAAAAGCTCAGCGGTCTTAAGCGGAGAAAAGGCAGGTCCCCACGGCATTCAGGGGATCGGCGCAGGCTTTGTTCCCAAGGTGCTGAACACCGAAATTTACGATGAGATCTATCAGGCAACGGAGGAAGAAGCCTACGAGGCGTCACGACTTCTGGCAACCAAGGAGGGGCTTTTGGCGGGGATCTCTTCGGGTGCGGCGTTGGCTTTCGCGAAAAAGCTTTCACAGCGGGAAGAAATGCGCGGTAAGATGATCGTGGTTTTACTTCCCGATACGGGGGAACGGTATCTCTCCACTCCCCTCTTTTCATAGCAGCAAAAAGAACGATTCGGCAGAATCGTTCTTTTTCGTTTACTTTTTTACAATCAAAATGCTGTTGAACACGTCACGGATCAGATCATCGAAGGGACGGTGAAGATCGGCGGGATGATTGAGCATTTCGCGGGTTTCGCCCTTTTTCACGATAAAGGTGCTGGAGCCGCCTCCATCCAGATTCACCCCACGAACGGCACCGTGTTCTTTGAGAAGTAAAGCGCACTCGTGGAGCGTCGCACCGTTGGAATGCCAGGGGCGTCTTCCGTCGATCACAAGGATCACCACGCGGTCGTCCTCGGTAAGTCCCACTACGGTTCTGGGATGGGTACGGGAGCCGAAATATTCTCCCACGGAAACGTCTCGGATCTCACCGCTTTCCAAAAGAAGATTCAATCCGCAAACGGCTTGATCCAGCTCCTCCAGAAGGCGGGGCTTTCCGCAAAGGGTATCAATGATATGGGTACCGTCCTTTTTCACTCCGAAAAAGTAACGTTCGCTTTGGGGATTGGCAACCACCGTGCCGTCCTTGACGCAAAGACCGGAGGGAGCGCAATCACCGAACATATCGAAAAAATCCGCATTAAAGGCGGCAAGAATATCCTTACCGCGGGATACCTCGTATTCCACCGTATCCATCACGGTTTCTTTTTGATCTCGATAGTCGTAGGTTCCCTGCGGAGTTCCGCAAAGCATTGTGAAGGCTTTTGTATCGTAAGTAAAGGCGTGTACCACCACGGGTTCTCCCGTGGGCGTTTCGTAATGCTCCACGGCAAACGAGGCACCGTCGCAAACCGCCCCCTCTTCCCTCTTTTTACAGACGAGACCGCGGTTCATTTTTGCAAATTCAGAGTCATAGGAAACAAGCTCTTCGGGATCAAAGGTGATCTCCTTGAAAATCACGTCACCGTGCTGATGAAACACAGCGTTTTCTTCACGGAAACGGAAGGTGACGGTAAAGGTGCGAAGGGACAGCAAAAGCTCCTTTGGGAACAGGAAAATATGATCCTTGAAATGAAAAGGCTCTGCCAGATTTCCCTCTTCCCGAATGCGCACACCTCCCAGATCCGCAAAGGCGTAGCATTTGGCATCGGTACGAACCGCGGCCTTGACGTGATCTCCGAAATCCACGTACAAAACGGAAGGGACGAAGCCCTCGGGACAAGTTAAGATGTTTTTCACGGCTTACTCCTTGGTCTTTGAATAAAGTTCTTTCAGAAAACGCTTCCCGCCTTCTGCCATGATCTCCCCGACCCCTGCCTTGTAAGGGGAAGAGCGGCGCTCGTAGCCGTCCATTTCAAAGGCATCCTTCATAGGAAAATAATCGGGATAGCCGTGAGTAAGACCCATCACAAACTGCGCCCGGAAGGGAGAGGTATCGCGCACCTGCCTTCCGATCTCGGAAAAGGCTTCACCGGGAAAGCCCACGAAGGAGACTTCACCGAAGGAAAGACCGGTAAGGGGCATGGTAAACGTACCGCCGCTTTCGGATGCAGTCAGAATTCCAAGCGCTTCATAAATAACCGTGGTGCTGTAGCCGGGGATCTTATCCGCCTCCCCTGCCAGATACCAGGTCATATACTGCCGTGCTTCTTCCAATTCGGCAGGTGTAAAATCCCTCGCGGGAACGGAAAGATCCAATTGATAAGTACGCACCTTGCCCAAAGCAATGGGACGCGCCTTTGAAATCATTTGCAAGACCTTTCCGGCAATGGAAAGACCCATATGGCGAGAGTGAGCGGGACCTGCATTTTTATCCCATTCGGGAGCGTTGACGTTGATATGGTTCAGATCGCCGGAAGCACCGTTGTAGTAGACGCACCGGGTTCCGGGAAGCGCTCCCTCCACGGTGGTGCAAACCACGCCCGGATAGTCGGCGGAGATCAGGTTTCCGCATTTTTTGCCCCGTACGTCGGGATGAACCTGAAAATTCACCAGAAGGATATCTCCCGCATCCCCTCTGTCAAAGCGCAAAAGCTGAATGGTATCGTCGGGGGGAGATACGGGCCTTAGAATATCGGGATTTCTTCTGCCCGGATTGGTCTTGCAGGTACCGTCCTTCATGATATATCGGCGGTTAAAAGAAATATCGGGAAGCTCACTGCGGGAAAAATACGCCTGCGCTTCCGCAAGATCGCCAATTGCACCCTGAGCAGCCGCCAGGGAAAGATCACCCAAAGAATTCATCAGATAGGGATCCTTCGGGAAAAAGCGGGTATGGATATTAGGGGCGGTATGGGTATGGGTGCAGGTCAGGATCACGTCCTTTTCTTCCAGTCCCAAGCGCTGTGCCACGTACGAACGGATTTTCAAGGCTTCCGTTTGGATCATTCCGATCAGGTCGTAGCAAAGGATCACGCCAAGCCCGTCTTCCTCAAAGGCAACTGCGCGAACGAACAAGGGATCGGCAACGCCTTCCGAGATACGGATATTCTGATTGCCCGAAAGATGGGAACCGATAGGCGGGGTAATTTCTTTTTGACAAAAACCGCATTTCATACTCTTTTCCTCCGATCAAGACAAATAATGATCCAAAATATACTTTGCACAGTGAGAATCGTTGTCACAAATAACCTTGTCTGCGATGGTCTGCATTTCCGGAATCCCGTTTTTCATAGCAAGACTCAGCCCCGCCATTTCCAGCATGGTTCGGTCGTTGTGACTGTCACCTACGGCAACGGTTTCTTCCCGTGATAAGCCAAGAGAGGCGGCAAGGTCCAAAAGGGCGTTGCCCTTCCCTGCTTTGCGGGAAACCACCTCCAGATTACAAGGGTCGGATTGAACCACGAGAATCTCATCCTCGCGGCTCAGAATACCCTTACACGCATTCAGGTCATCCATATTACGGAAAAAGATAACCATCATCGGTATTTCCTCCCTTTTATAAAGGTATTCCTTGAGATTCTCCACCGGCTTTTCTTTTTCCAGGGCGTACTCCACCCAATAGGAGTTCATATTGTAGGACTCGTAGGAGGCGGCGTTGTGCTGTGCCGCATCCACCAAAGACTCTCTGCCCGTATGCGCCATCAGGCAGATCGGATATTGAAAGATCGCATCCAGAACCCGATCCTTTACATCTTTTTCGGGACAGGTCATTGCAAAGCGATCCTGCGCCTTATCATAAACCACGGCTCCGCCTGAAAGGATATAGTATCGGATCAGATCGCTTTCATGCAGTTCGCGGGGAAGCTCCGAAAAGCAACGCCCTGACGTGGGAACGAAATACACGTCACGGCTTTTCATTTCTTCTATGGCTTTCCAATTCTCAGCACTGATCCTTCCCTCTCGATCCAGCAACGTGCCGTCCAGATCCGTAGCAACCAAACGGTAATTCATCTTTCCTCTCCCAAAAGGCTTCGCTTATAGATCTTCGCCGTTGTATACTCGGCAAAGAGCCGCTCCAATTCGGCTTCTTTTTCCTCGGTTTCCAGCTCCCGATCCAAAAGATCGGCAAGCTCCCGCTTCATCCTTGGAAAAAGAACCGAGAATTCCTCTTCATCAAAAGCCAAGGACCGGATCCTGCCACCGCGGATACTGCACACGACGGCAATATGCCCCGCATCAAATTTTTCTGCAGTAACACGGCACAGATCCCTATATTTTTCATCGGAAACAACGCTGCTTCTCCGAAACGAAATTCCCCGATCCCCTTCACCAAGCTTCCGCCGCATCCCGATCACACTTCTTTTGCTGAGCGGGAAAGCTGCGCAAAGCACTCCTTTTCCGCCACGGAGCATACGAAACCCTTCAGGGAAGACGCGGCTTTCTGAAGGTGATCAGCAAGCACGGCAAAGGAAGGGGCGGTATCACGAAAAACCTCTCCGTCCGGTTGAAAAGAAAATCTCGTAAAAGATGGCTCTGCCACCTTTTTCCGCTCCATTTCTCCTACGGGATAGCCTTTTTCAAAACGAAGACTTTTCCAAACCCCTTCATGAACCGACTCCACCTTCATCCATTTGCTTGCGTATTGAACACAGCAAAGATCAAAGGCAGGATCACCTTTTGCTTTGAAGGGAGGCAATTTGCCGTTTTCAGCACCGTAAAAGCCACCGTATTTCCGACCGACCGAATAAAAGTATCCGTCATCAGGCTCACGAGGGGGAACGCCGAATTCACAAAAATCGTAATACCAGGCAGGCTTCCCGTCTCTGAGCGTTTCATCCAAAAGAAAACCGCGATCACGGCTTTCGATCACGACGGTATCCTTCCCTTCTAATTTCAGGGAAAGGCTCTCGCAAAAGCCAAGCTCCGCTTCGATCAGAAAAATATCCAAAAGCATACGCACGGCGGCAGTTACACCGTCCTTGCCGTCAGAGCCAAATACAACTGCGGGGCGAAGACGGATCCGATCCGGTCCTTTTAAAATGTTTATGGTAAAATCGTTTTTCATCCTTTTTCGTTCCTGACGTATAAAAAATTGATTTTTCCTGTATTTTACAACAAAAAAAGCGGAAAATCAATCATTTATAAAACATTGTTGATTTTTCCTACACATTATGATATATTGTAGTTACTGTCATTTTCGGAGGAATCTAAATGAAAAATACAACGAAGAATCGTTTTATCATCGGCGCATTTTTTCTGGTGCTTTTTGCGGTGTGGACGGCACTGGTTGCCTTTGTGGACGTAGAGGCAATCGGTCCCGATAATTCCAAGGTTGGCTTTGCCGCGCTGAACGGAGCCTTTCACCAATTCACGGGCGTTCATCTGTGGATGTACGATGCAAGTGACCTTTTAAGCCTGATCCCCCTCGGCATCATCGGCGGCTTTGGTCTGTTGGGTCTGGTACAATGGATCAAGCGAAAAAGCTTCTTAAAGGTTGATTTCAACATTTTGATGCTGGGTGCGTTTTATATCGTGGTAATGGCTTTCTTTGTATTTTTTGAAATTGTTGAAGTCAATTACAGACCCATTCTCATAGAAGGGGTTCTGGAAGCCTCCTATCCTTCCTCCACCACCATGCTGATGATGTGCGTAATGCCCACCGCTATGATGGAATTCAAAAGACTGATCCAAAACAAAACCCTTCGCAACGCCGTGATCCTTACAAGTGGTATTTTTATGGCGGTGATGGTGATTTTCCGCCTCATTTCCGGAGTGCATTGGCTCACGGATATTATCGGCGGTGCGTTTCTCAGCGCAGGACTTGTACTTCTTTACAAAGCTGTATGTGATCTGAAAAAATCCTGATTGGGCGGTGAGCTTTTGGCAAGACACGAATTCGGCATTATGGAGAATCCCCCGAGATCCGACAAGCGTTACGATGATTACGAGCCTGAAAAATACAATTGCATTTCGGTGGATGACGAGGACTTGGAAAAAGTTGCAGGAGAATTCGAAGCCATCGACTTTTATTGGCATACGCCTGACGTTCCCGAAAAAGGGCTTGCCTATTGCGGCGTCACGCTGATTCCACCGACGTCTCTTCCCGATTTTTCAAAAATCCTGAACGATAATTCCAAGCTCTGTGAATTAAAAGCTCTTGCTGAACGGGCTTTTCGTGAAAACAAATGGATGATCCATTACGGGTTATAAATTCAATCAGAGAACAAAAAAGCCGCTTTCGCGGCTTTTTTTGATACGCATCAGATCTCAGCTCCGTAGTTCCAGGCAAGAAGCTTCCATTTTCCATCGGTATATTCGAAAACGTGAACAGCGCAATTTTTCGACTGGATCGCCGGAGAATGCAATTTCTGCCCCAGGATCAGATTCATCATTGCGATCATAATTCCGTTGTGAGCAAATACTGCGGCTGTTTCGCAGGGATCGTTTTCCAGATAAGTCTCCAGAAATTTTTTCAGGCGTGCTTGCACGTCTTCACTGGTCTCACCGCCGAAGGGGGTATAGTCTCTTCCTCCCTCGGGAGTCAGAGTCTTTGCTGTGCCGGTAGGAAGACCCACGATATTGCCGACGTCGAATTCTCGGATCAAAGGGGAAGCAACGTCCGCCAGAACGCCGGGAAGGGCGATCTTCTGAGTTTCAATGGCTCGGGAAAGATCACTGGTATATACGCGGTCAAACTTGTAGGGTGCAAGAATGGGGATAATGGCGGCGGCCTCCGCTCTTCCCTGCTCTGTCAAGGGAACGTCGGACTGACCTGCATAAATTTTTTTCAGATTTGCCTCGGACTGACCGTGGCGAACAAAAAAGACCTTCATATAAAAACGCTCCTTTTCAAAACCTTTTGCTTATTCTACAAAATTCGGAAAGAATATGCAAGAGCCTTTCGCCTTTTTCATCACTCTTTTTTGAAAAAGCGTAAAAATCAGGTTGACTTTTTTCCTTACTTATGCTATAATTATCGTCGCTAAAAGAATACGGAGGTATAGCCCAGCTGGTAGAGCATTCGCTTGACGTGCGAAGGGTCAGGGGTTCGAGTCCCTTTGCCTCCACCATGGGTGAGTCCGACAGGATTCACCCTTTTCTATTTTTCAATAAGGATTTCAAATCAAGACGATCAAGAATGGAGTGATCTTATGGCAAAAAGCGTAAACGAAATTATGGCGCTTATCAAAGAAAAAGACATTAAGATGGTAGATTTTAAAATGGTAGACATCAACGGTCAGTTCCGTCATGTTACCATTCCTGCCAAGAACTTCTCGGAAGAAACCATGAAAAACGGAATTGGATTTGACGCTTCCAACTACGGTTATGCCGTGGTGGAAAAGAGTGACATGGTTTTCATCCCCGATCCCGATACGGCAGTAATTGATCCGTTCTGCGAGATTCCCACTTTGTCTATGACGGGAAATGCGATGATCATTGACAATCCCGAAAACCGTCCTTTGGCGCAGTATCCCAGAAACATTGTACTGGCAGCAGAAAAATATATGCAGGACAGTGGAATTGCCGATACCATGCTGATCCTGCCGGAATTCGAATTTTATCTGTTCGACCAGGTTGGTTGGGAAGTACAGCCTAACAGCATTGCCATGAATCTGGATGTAAATCAGGCGCACTGGAACAGCGGTGTTGAGGGAATGGGATGTGTAGTTCCCAAGCAGAAGAATTATCACATTGCAAAGCCCTTTGATCCTACCTATGAATGCAGAAGTGAAATGTGCATGCTCATGGAAGAAGCAGGGATCAAGATCAAATATCATCATCCGGAAGTGGGCGCTGCCGGTCAGTTTGAAATTGAGCCTCAGCTGGGCAAAATGAGCGAAATGGCAGACGCTTCCATGATGATCAAATATATTATTCGAAACACTGCGCTCAAACACGGAAAAACCGCCACTTTGATGCCCAAGCCCGTATACGGCGAAGCCGGAAACGGCATGCACGTACACATGCTTCTGTTAAAGGACGGCGAGCCGGTCTTTTCCGATGACAACGGTTATTCCAATCTGAGCCAGACAGCGCACTACTTTATGGGCGGACTTCTCAAGCACATTGCTTCTCTCTGCGCTCTGACCAATCCCAGCACCAACTCTTTCATACGACTGGTGCCCGGTTTTGAAGCAC
>JAZPZL010000003.1:0-4317 GCA_045544655.1 Eubacteriales bacterium | reverse complement strand
GATCAATTTTTTATGAAGAAGAACACCCGGAAGGGTGTTCTTCTTTTGTTTGGTTTGTTCCTTTTTGAAAAAAGGAGGCGAAAAGCTTCCCCAAAAATTTTGATCGGTGTAAAAACGTATGCTTTTTCTTGAAATTTATTGAGAAATGTAGTATATTGAATGAGGAAAATTTTTGTTTTTGGGGGAAAACGATGAGCAAGATCAGATTGATGTCGCACAATCTCTGGAGAAAGGACAACAATTCTCCCGGGTGGGAAGAGAATGGATATGACTGCTCTGCCGAGACTCGATCCAAGGGCTTTGTCAAGCTGTACGGGGAATTGGCTCCCGACGTCATCGGTTGTCAGGAGGCATCGCCGCTGATGGCAGAGCTTTTGATGTGCGGCTTGCCGGAGCACGGTCAACGGTATGCGCTCCTTTGGGGAAAGGATACACCCATTTTGTATTCCGCCGAGAAATTCGAGCTGCTGGATTCGTTTTTTGATCTGTATCCCGAAACGATTCCGGGCTATGAGGGGTCTTTTAACAATAATAAGACGAAATCCTTGAACGTTGCTGCTTTTCGCATCAAGGAAAGCGGAAAGAAATTCATCTTTGCCTCCACCCATTTGTGGTGGAAAAAATCCGATCCCACCGCCAAAAACTATCAGCCGTATTCCGATGAAGCAAGGGCGTATCAGTTGAATATGCTAATGGAAACGGTCAAAGGCTATGAAGCAAAATACGCTTGTCCTTCCGTCATCGTCGGAGATTTCAATACCGGATACGATTCCAAATGCCTTCAAGAGGCTTTTGCAAAAGGGTATTCTCACGCCCACGACGTCGCAACCGATTACGCCGATGAAAGCGTCGGTTTGCATTACTGCTTCAGCGACGGATTTGAAACCGAATACTACGACCATCCCTTTGAAAAAGCGATCGATCATATTTTGGTCGGCGGAACGGGCGATCTGACCGTCCGCCGCTTTCAGCGATACTCTCCCGATTATTATTTCCCGCTTTCGGATCATTCTCCCGTCTTCATCGACGCGGAGCTGTAAAAAATAAGGCACTTCCTTCGGGGAAGTGTCTTATTTTATGGAATTCAATTTTTCAGGCTATTCAGCATTTCCACAAGCTTTTCTGCCACGGCTTCGCCTGTGCCTTTGACGTAACGCATTTTACCGGGTTCATATCCTCCCAGATCCATTGCCGCTGCAGAAGGAACGTAGCTGATATTGGCATTGGAATAGGCACAGAAGAAGGTTCTTCCGAAGGGAGAATGCTCCTTCACGTACATACCCAAGGTATCGTGAAACTCACCGGGAACTGCGGCAAGGGCAAAATCACCGATGGAAAGCACGCTGATGTAGAAATTCGAGGTGTCGACACCGTCCTTTTCCGTGGCGGTGAATTGAAAGCGCTGTGCTTCCATTTCGGTGCCCTCGACGGGCTTCAGCTCATTCATCGCCTCTACCACCGCCTCGGCAACCTCCTGACCGTGCTTGACGTGATCCTCGCTGTTGTCTTTTTCTCCTTTGATATAAGAGCCGGGGATCAGATTTCCCGCAGCACCTTGGAAAAAGGCGCAATGAACGTCCGCTTCCTTCTCAACGGCATCCCGCATCGCCCCTGCCCAGTCGGCAGAAATATCACCTTTGTTGGGGCTTCCCGTGGTCGTGGTGTGACACTGCCAGTTAACCAAAACGATGTCCTTTTTCTCTTCTCTTTCAAAGGAGACTACCTGAAGCTGATTGTCCGCCTCGGTTTCGTGCTTTCCCTCCGAGGGGTCTAATTTCGGATCGGGCCAATTGCCCAAAAAGGTCTTTCCGTCAGGGGTCACGTAGCGGCGCACCCAGTTCAGATCCTTGGTGCGGGTCTCGCCGGAAAGAAGGGTGGCGGGAGCAAGATCTGCCATCGCCTTGTCCGTGGCATCGTAAAGGGCGGAATAGAAGGTTTTCATATACATTGCCACGTCGTCGGTCATATCGGATTTGGAATAAATCGCGGGAGCCGCGTGAGTATGAGAGGCATTGATTAAAATATTTTCGATGGGGATTGCGATCCCGTCGTAACGCTTTTCCATTCTCTTGGCAACGGTGTTCAGAATGTCATCGGAAACGTAGAGAAAATCAATGGCGTAAAGGAGGAAAACCTCGGTTCCGTCGGATACGGCGATGGCGGAAATCTTCAGATCGTCCAGAATTTTCTTGCTTTTTCTGGTTTCGGGATTGCTATAGCCGCCAAGTCCCACACCAACTCCCGGATTGGCAATCGCCTGACCAAAGCCCGCAGAAAAGCCTTGGGGCAAAACAATGGACCCCTTTTTTTCCTCGGTCTTTTTCTCAGACTCCTCTTTTTTCTCTTCGGTTTGCGCAGTCTTTTTTTCCTCTTCGGTTACTGCGATCGAGGATGCGCAGGAGGATGCGGAAAAAAGGATGCTCAGGCACAGCAGAAATGTAAAAATTCGTTTCATCATCGTTCTTCCTTGCGTTTTTTCTCATTTTACCATTTTCAAAAGCTCAAAAGATTACAATTTCGTAAACATTTTCGCCCCCGAGCGCAAGAAAAAACGAATGTTGTTTCGCATTTTTTTGCTTTACTATTTTCTTTTATTTTGGTATCATTTCAATAAAAAGAAACAGAGGAGATGTTGTTGTGCAGACGTTCAATATTACGGATTACGGCGCAAAGATCTGTGACCGATTGCAGACAAACGCCATTCAGAAGGCGATTGACGATTGCTTTTTGGCAGGCGGTGGCAGGGTCGTGATCCCCTGCGGAATTTTTTTGACGGGCGGCATTCGCATCCGCTCGGGCGTTCAGCTTTATCTTGAAAGCGGTGCTATCCTCAAGGGAAGCCGTGATCCCGAGGATTATATGGGATATTTGGAAGATTCCCTCGAGCCTGTCGAGATCGAAGAGATCGGAACCGGTCCCAAGAACGGTCGCAGTGCCGTCTCCACCAGCCGTTGGTGCAATGCGCTGATCCGTGCCTTTGATGCCCACGATTTTTCCGTCATTGGAGAAAAGGGCTCTTACATTGACGGCTCCAACGTGTACGATCCGCAGGGAGAACAAAGCTGCCGAGGCCCTCACGGAATGAGTATATGGCGTTGCAAGAATATGCACTTTGAGGGCTATACCCTGATGAACAGCTCCAACTGGGCGCACGCGATTTTCAAGAGCCAAAACATAAGCTTCAAAAACGTAACCGTTCACGGTGGTTTTGACGGGATCGACATCCGCACCTGCGACAACGTCCTGATAGAGGAATGCGATCTGAACACGGGCGACGACGCCATTGCAGGCTTTGATAACCACGACGTCACCGTGCGGAACTGCAAGCTCAATTCCTCCTGTATGCCCCTTCGCATCGGCGGAAACAATTTTTTGGTGGAAAACTGCACGTCCACTGATCGGAACTTCGGACAAAGGCTCAATCTTTCTCCGGAGAAAAAACAAATGGGATCCATATCGGACGAAACCTGCCGTCACGAATGCCAAGCCGTTTTTTCTTATTACTGTGATTTTCGTGCCGATCTGAGAAAAGCGCCCGAAAACATCGTCATTCGAAATTGCCGTTTCGAGCAAGCAAGAGAGCTTCTTCGCCTGGAATTTACGGGGCTGAACCGATTCTGCAGACAAAGAGCGCTCAAGGAGATCACCTTTGAAAATTGCTATATCGGAGATCTCTATCATACGGGTATGCTCTGGGGCGATGCGGAAGACAAGGTCATCTGCCGCTTCAAAAACGTCACCTTTGCCTGTCGGGAAGGAATGGAAGAGGTTCCTATGCTGGCTTTGGGCAATTTCGAGAAACTTCTCTTTGAGGACTGCACCTTCGAGGGCTATACCAAACCCGTTTTTCTCGTTGGTACCGACGACAAGGAAAACGTGGAATCGGTTCGCTCGGGAGAGCTGGAGCTGAGAGACGCTACCCTTGAGGAATGTATTGAGGCGCATCCCGGCGGGATCACCCCTTTGGATATGGGTAAATGGATCTTTTGGAATCTCAAGGATCCCGACGCTCCCCCTCTCCAAGGGAAAGAACACTTAAAACGATAAAAAAGAAAGAAGAACGACTCGCCCGAGTCGTTCTTCTTGTTGTATCAGATTATGGGGCTCCGCCCCAAGCCCCGCTCGCTTTTTGGAAAAAGTGAGAACAAAAACTTATACTTGAAAAATGAACAAAACTGTGTTATACTCACCTTGCTACACAAATTAAATCAACGAAGCAGAAGGTCTCTCTATATTTTATAGAGAGTTATTTTGCTACACAATAAAAAAGCAGGAATCAAATTGTGCTTGGTAAAAGTGCAACTCCGCTTGGTGACT
>JAZPZL010000002.1:0-3316 GCA_045544655.1 Eubacteriales bacterium | reverse complement strand
AGAGCGCAGAAGAGACCTCCCTCTCCGATTTTCTCACCTACGTGAAAAAAGCCGCGGAGCAAAGCCCCGCCGCAGAAAGTGCGCCCGGCGTACGGCTGATGACCATTCATAAATCCAAGGGACTGGAATTCCCCGTGGTATTCGTCTCCTTCCTTGCTCAGAAATTCCAGGTGCGGGACGAAAACGCCAAGCTGATCCTGTACGGGGATCTGGGTCCCTGCTTCCACCTGCCCGAGGACGGCGGCAGAGTCAAGGTCAACACCTTTCTGCGCCGCGCCGCCGCTTTGAAGATCCGCCGTGCCACGGTGGAGGAGGAAATGCGAGTGCTTTACGTGGCGTTGACCCGTCCCGAGACCCGCCTCATCATTACTGCAAAGCCCGGCAATTACGCATCCCTTGCACGGGATCTCATCCTGTGCTGTGAATCTCCCTTGAAGCCGGAGCTGACCGAGCATTTGCTCCGCCGCGCCACCTCTCCCCTGATGCTGCTCCTTCTGTCCCTGCGGGATTGCCCCGCTCTGCGCGGGACCCTGGAGGACGGCGGCACCTACACCGACGGCACCTTCACCTGCTCCACCGTTCTTCCTCTGCCCGTAAAGGAACGCGCCCAAAAGGAAGAGACGGAAACGGTGGAAGGGTGGGATCCTCAGGAGCTTTTGGAGTCCCTCGCCTTTGAATACAAGGAGGCGGCTCTGTCAAGGCTTCCCAAAAAGCTTTCCGTTTCTCAGCTTCTCCGCGCAGGTCGGGAGGAGGAGGCTTCCCTCATTCCCCGCCGTCTGGAGCAATTCACCCCCACGGGACTGAAAAAATCTCCCGCTCAGATCGGCACCGCTACCCACAGCGTAATGCAGTTTGCCGATTTCCACGCCCTTGCCGCCGATGTGGATGCCGAGCTGGAACGCCTGGTGGAAAAAGGCTTTCTCACCGCGGAGGATGCGGTGCTGGTGGAAAAGGAAAAGATCTCCGCCTTCTTCGCCTCTCCCCTTTACCTTCGTATGAAGAATTCCCCCGCTCTGGTACGGGAAAAACGGTTCAACGTGCTTCTCCCCGCAAAGGAGCTTTTGGGTGCCGAGGGCAAGGTGCTGGTGCAGGGTGTCATTGACGCCTGGTTTGAGGAGGAAGACGGTACCGTGACCGTAGTGGACTTCAAGACCGATCGGGTAAAGCCCGAAAACGGGGAACAAGTCCTTCTGGAGCGCCACGGTGAACAGCTCCGCCTTTACGCCCTTGCCGTAGAACAGCTTACGGAAAAGAAGGTAGGCAAACGCCTGATCTATTCCTTCTGTCTCGGCAAAGCCATCGAAGCATAACGAAAAGACGCCTTCGGGCGTCTTTTTGTCGCTTTTACGCTTTTCTTGGACCCCTTTTGAAAAAGGGTTCCAAACCTCCTTGTCGCTTTTTTGAAAAAAAGGAATACTCATTGACACCGTGATTCTTCCATCGCCATTCGGCTCGAAAGAATCGGGTGTCGGCTGTCGAAAGCCATCGAAAACGATATAACATATCGTTTTCTCGCCTTCCGCAAAAAACTTCACTCGGAGAGGAATGAATCGTTTGCACCGTTTGCAAGCATAGCGAAAAATCTCTTATTTTCTACGCTCGTCTGCGGGACGTCGAGGGCGCCGTCCCCTACAATGGATCCGTAATTTTGTAAATACAAATTGATTTTCCCTCATTCTCTACGCTCGGCGGCGGGAGCAAGCCCCCGCCCTACGGCACATTCGTAATTTTGAGCGGACAAATTGGTTTTCCCTCATTCCCTGCGCTCGTCTGCGGGAGGCAAATTGCCTCCCCTACGAATAATACCCTCGCATCTGCGGAAAACCGCTTTGTCCATTCTAATTTCTTGCATATCGTAGGGCGGGGGTTTACTCCCGCCGATTCCCCCCCGCGGAATCCGCCTTTGTCCCCGCAAGATGACGGGTATATTTGCCTTCTCCGGCGGGAGAAGGTGGCAGCCGCAGGCTGACGGATGAGGTGTAGGGGCTGGCGCCCTCGACAGCCCGCTTTCAACCAACCACAACCCCACGAAACCCCACTTTGTCCCCGCAAGGCTGTGGGTATATTTGCCCTCCCTCAATCTTGGAATTGACTTTTGGGGAGAGCGGTGATAAAATGAAAAAAATATGTATTTTATCCAGAAAAGGAGAAATATAATGGAGGCAATAAAAAAACTGACAGCGGTCCTTTTGGCGTTTCTTTTCGTATTCAGCCCCTTGGCAGAGATTCCCTTCGAGCTTCCCGTCTTTGCGGCAACAAGCGGCACCACGGGTGACTGTACCTGGACTCTGGACGGCACCGTCTTGACCGTCTCCGGAAACGGCCCGATGGGGACTCAAAATGCGCAATATTCAGACGGTACGTATACTACCTTGGCTCCCTGGGGTACCTCCCTCACCAAGGTCATCCTCGAGGAAGGCGTGACTTCTATCGGTAAACTTTCCTTTGCCGGATGCACGAGCCTTACTTCCGTCACCATCCCAAAGAGTGTGATCTATATCGGAAGCTATGCCTTTTCCGATTGTACCGAGCTTGCAAGCATCGAGATCCCGGACGGTGTCCTCACCATTGACTACGGTGCCTTCAGAAATTGCGATCGTCTGACCGCCATCACCATTCCGAAGAGCGTGACCTCCATCGAAAGCTCCGCCTTTGCCCCCTGCGCAAATCTTACTACCATCGAAGTAGCACAGGATAACCCCGTTTATCACAGCAGTGGGAATTGTATCATTGAAACGGAAAGCAAAACCTTGATCCATGGGTGCAATAATTCCGTGATCCCTACAGACGGCTCCGTAACCTCACTCGGAAGCCAGGCCTTTATCTATTGCAACGGTTTAACAAGCATCACCATCCCCGACAATGTGATTACCATAGGCAACTCCGCCTTTGCAAGCTGTAAAAATCTTGTTTCCGTTTTCATCGGCAAGGGTGTGACCACCATCTCTTACGACGCCTTTTCCCATTGCAGCAGTCTGAAGGACATCGTCATTCCAAAGAATGTAGACACCATCAACTCCAGTGCCTTTTACGGCTGCTCCTCCCTTACGAGCATCGCCATCCCCGACGGCGTGACCACCGTAAGCTTCCAGGCCTTTGCCCAATGCACGAGCCTGACCTCCATCACCATCCCCGACAGTGTGACCTCCATCAGATCTTATGCATTTTTCGGTTGCAGCAGCTTAACTGATTTTACCGTTCCGAGCAAAGTGACCACCATCGAGGAAGGCGTTTTTTACAAATGTTCTGAGCTGAAAAACGTATGGTTTTCGTGTGAAAAGAGCGCTGTAGAAAATATTACCATCGACCCATACAG
>JAZPZL010000001.1:0-7283 GCA_045544655.1 Eubacteriales bacterium | reverse complement strand
TTATTCTTCTCAGATCTATTACCTGCAAGATTTCATTCTGAACCGAGCTGCTTGGCTGGATGAGCAGGTTGCAAATTTCTAGAAAAAATGACACGGATTAGTCCGTGTCATTTTTTCTGTTACCGTAATAATAAAATCCGTCTTCGCTTTTTCCTAGTTCAATTCCGAAAATTTCGGTTAAAATACCGCTTTTGACCGTTTGCTCGGGTGTCTCCAGAGAGACGAGTTTTCCCGCCTGCATGACCCCAACGCGGTTGGAATAGCGCAGGGCGAGGGGAAGATCGTGCAGGACGCAAAGAATACTCTTTCCGCCTGTAATAAGGGAGCCAAGCTCCTCCATCAAAGACAAGCGATGGCTTGGATCCAGAAACGCCGTTGGCTCATCCAGCAAAAGCGCACTGCTGTTTTGGCAAAGAGCCATCGCGATCATCGCCTTTTGTCTTTCGCCACCTGAAAGAGAGGATAAGGGACGGTGGGCAAAAGGAAGCAGACCCATTCTTTTCATAGCGCTCTCTGCCATATTCCGCTCTCTTTTTCCGTAAACGTGGGGAAAGGGCGTATGGGGGAATCTTCCGTGCAGTATCACGTCCTCCACCGTAAGATCCGTTTTTAATCCCGTTTGGGAAAGATAGGCGATCTCTTTGGCAATTTCCCTCGCTTTCATTTGGGAAATATCTCTTTCTTCAATTTTGATACTACCTTTTTTCGGGGTAAGCTGTCCCGCCGCAAGCTTGAGCAAGGTGGTCTTTCCCGCTCCGTTGGGACCGACGATGCTGATGAATTCCCCTCGGTCTAAGGTGAAGGAGATGTTTTTAATACCAAAGCCGACCGGATACTCGAAGGAAACGTTTGATAAAGTAATCATTTGCTATTTCCTCCTTTTTTCGAAAGGATCAGATACAGGAAGAAGGGCGCACCCAAAAACGCCAAGAGGATCCCAACCGGGATCTCGGAAGGGGAGAATACGCTTCTTGCCAGAGTGTCACAGAAGGTGACGAATCCCGAGCCGTACAGAGCGGATAAAAGGATCAAGTGAAAAGCGGGGATCCCTCGCCAAAGCTTTCTTACCGTATGAGGCACTACCAATCCCACGAAGGATAGCAGACCGCAAAGGCTCACCGCACATCCCGCAAGCACCGCCGCCAGGAGTAGCAGAACGGTCCGCAGAAGGCTTGCATTTACGCCTAAGCCCCTTGCATTTTCATCACCCAGGGTAAGCACGTCCATAGGTACTGCCAGAGCCAGAAGGGCAAAAAAAGCCAAAATAATAAAAAAGGAGGCGGGGGCAATGCGGGAGAGCGGAACGAAGGAAAAATCTCCAACCCGAAAATCGTTGCGAAAAATACCGATCTCAGGCACCAGATTGACCACCGCGTCCGAAACGGCGTTCAGGAGTGCGGCAACTGCCACGCCCACAAGGATCACGCTTCCCTTGGAATTGGGAAGCTTTGCGGAAATAAGAGCAACCGTCATAACGGAGAGAAAAGCTCCGATAAAGGCAAAAAATGAAACTGCCCACCCCATAATGCCAAAGGCGGCCCAAAGTACCACCGCAAGTCCCGCGCCCGCACCCGTTCCGATGATGCTCGGGGAGGCAAGAGGATTGGCGAGGGCGCATTGGATCACGCATCCGGATACTGCCAGAGCCGCACCGCAAGCAAGGCAAGCGGCAAGCCTGGGTAAGCGTACCAAATACAGAATCCTACCGGCTGCGCTTTCCGTTCCATCTGCCAAAGCTTGCAGTATTTCCCTCAGAGAAAGCCCGGAAGCACCGGCGGTGCAGGCAAATCCTACGGAAAAAAGAAGAAAAAGTATTCCGATGAGATATAGGATCTTCTTTTTTTCAGGAAGCGAGTAAATTTGCAAGTGTTTCATAAGCGATTGCCCAGCGGTCATTCGGTTTTTGGTTAAAGAGTGACTGATCCAGAATATGCATTCTGTTTTCTTTCACTGCTTCCAGAGAAGACCACGCAGGATTTTCCTCCATCAAGCTTTGAAAATTTTTCTTTGCCTTTTCTTCATCCCCCATGGTTACGACTAAAATACGGTGGGGATTTTGTTGCATAATATACTCGACGTTCAGATGCTCCGTCAAGGCGTTATCCAGGTCGGCAAGGTTGATACAGCCAAGATCGGCAAGCATTTCTCCCAAAACAGTGCCCTTGCTGCTTTTTGCTTTTACCAAGCCCGAGGATATACGAAGAACCAATACGGTCTTATGGGAATTCTTCAGCTTTTTGTTTTGAAACTCGTCCTTGACGGCTTGAATCTCTTCGCCGATCTTCGTACCGTATTTTTCATAATTCTCCGCGCATCCTGTAAGCTCGGTGCAGATTTTCAGCATGGAAAGATAATCCTCAAAGGAATCTACGTCAAAATAAGCAACGGTGATTCCCGCCTGCGCTAAGCTTTCTCGCATATTTACGTGGGAGGGGGTAGAGGAACTGGCTAAAACGAGATCGGGATTGGCAGACAGCAACAGCTCCGCGGAAGGGGAATGCGCTCCTCCCAATGAGATCAGATCCTCGGAATCCAGACCGAAGTCCTCTGCCGCATCGTCCGTGGCGGCGCAGATCTCTCCCCCTGCCAGACACCATAGGTCAGCAAAGGAGCCTAATAGAGCGGCAACTCTTTCAGGCTTTTTATTGATGGTAACGGCTCTGCCAAGTGCATCCGTGAAAGAAGCGGGTTCCTCGGTGGAGCCCGCTTCTTTCGGTTTACTGCAAGAGCTTGCGGAAATCAGGCAGAGAAACGCCAGAATGCCGCATAAAATTCTACAGCAACTTTTGTTCCACATAGTCCATACCAAGTCTTCCGACGGTTTCAGCAAAGCGTTCTCCCTTGATTCCCTCGTCACGGAACAAAAGGATCTCCTTCTCTACTGCGGCAAGCACCTCCTCTTCACTTTCAAAGATATGCTTCAGAAAGATTCCTTGGTTGCCTTTCTTGCCCCATCTTCCGCCTACAGCCATACGGTAGCCTGCCTTGCCCTGAGCAAAAACACCGAAGGGACAGGATTTCAGGCATCTGCCGCAACGGTTACACAATGCGGGATCAATGCTTACCTTGCCGTCAAGGATGGAAATTGCTCCCATCGGACAAGCGCTGACGCATTTTTTACAGCCACGGCATTTCGCCAAATCGGGGGTAAAGATGCGACAACCTACAATTCCGAGGTCGTTCAGATCGGGCTTGACACAGTTGTTGGGGCATCCGCCCACGCCGATCTTGAATTTGTGGGGAAGGATCATATCGTGGAATCCCAGATAATACTTTTCGTGAATTTTTTCAGCAAGACCGTGGGTGTCGATCTGACCGAACACGCAGGTAGTGCCTTTACAAGCAACGATGGGGCGTACCTTGGGGCCCGTTCCGCCGCATTCCATTCCGTTTTCCTTGAGAAACAGCACGAGATCCGGAATGTTGTCGTAGGGAACACCTTGGATCTCAAAGGTCATTCGGCTGGTCAGCGCAACCTCACCGGATCCGAAACGGTCTGCCGCCTCTGCTACGACCCGATGCTTTGCGGTGGAAAGCTTCCCGTTTCCGGTGAGCACTCTCACATTGAAAATATCCTCGTACCGTTTGTCACGAAGACATCCCAGCCCCTTGACCTTTCCGATCTGCTCGGGGGTCAAAGTGCCACACTTGGGAGTAAGTCCCAAAAGCTCAAATTTATTTTCCATAATAATCTCCTTAGTTCATTGCAGCCACGGCGTCGTGAGCGGCTTTTTGCAAAAGAGGAATCTTTTCTTCCTTCAGGGTGTAATTGCTCGGGCGCCAGGTGTTCCCGATACAGCTTTTTCCCGTGATCTTTTCAAACCATACGCAAGCGTTGAGGTACTGTCCGCCGCCAACGTCACCGTCGTGATAGTGATCGTTTTTGTTGGTACGCTCACAAAGCACCTCACCAATGACGGGATTGTGACGGACCAACTGCCAGGCATCCCCGGTGGGAACACGTTCTACCTCCAGCATCTCACTCATTTCAATGGCGAATTGATGGAGAAAGTCTGCCATCCCCTGCTGTTTTTCCTTGGAATCCATTACCATTCCCGCGTGGTCGGCACCCATTTCCCAAGCCCAAAGCTGATGCCAATAGAACTTGGATTGAGGAAATTGCTCCTTTAAATAAGCCATAATCGCTTTCGCATAAGCATCTGCTTCTTTGTGTGCTTTTTCGAAGTCTGTATGAAGTAGTCTTACCGGACTTTGCTGGAGACTGATCACGTCCCAATTCTCTCTGCTGAGGCAGTATTTGAGATTTGCGGGATCGGAGATCTTTCTTCTTCCTTTATCGTCCGTCTCGTAATACTCGTAATTCGCCTCGTTTTTCTTCCACCAAGACCAATGCTTCTCCAGAGAGCATCCGGAATAATAGGCATTTGCAACCTTCATATTTTCGATTCCCGCCGCAGTACCCACACCGTACAGCTCTTCCACGTAGTAGTAGCAGGAGCTGGAGCCGATCATCAAAACGTTGAATTCATCGTCCTCTGCAGGATCGTACTCCTGCATAATGGTGTCTTCTTCCGTTTCTTTGGTAACCTTTTGCGCGGCAGGCTTTTTCGTTGTGGTGGTAATATCGGGTTTTGTGTCAACAGGCGCTTCCAGCCCCTTTGAGCAGGAGGGAAGGCTGAGAATCAGCATTACCACCGCTAAAAACAAACAAAGTTTCTTCATTATTTTCGCTCCTTTAAACTCTTGATTCTTCAACGGCTCTATGAGCCGCTTCCTGAAGTGCGGCGATCTTTTCTTCGCTCAGGTTGTAGGTGTCGGGGCGGTACGTGTTCCCGATACAGCTTTTTCCGGTAAGGGTTTCAAACCAAACACAGCCGTTCAGATACTGACCGCCACCTTCCTCTCCGTCGTGATAAAGATCGCTCTTGGCACCGCGGTTACAAAGCACGTCGCCCACTCTGGCATCTTGTCTCGCATACTGCCAAGCGTCACTTCCGGGGACGCGGGTCAAGGGGTAATCCTGACAAACTGCGATGGCAAAATTTTTGCTCCAGCTTGCCATTTCCGCTTGCTTTTCCACAGAGTCTACCGCAAAGCCGTTACGATCGTAGCCGATCTGATAAGCCCAGGTATCGTGCCAATAGTATTTGCTTTGAGGGAACTGACCGCTGACGTACTCGTATAAGTCGGACAGATATCGGTAGTAGGTGGATTTTGCTTTCTCCAGATCTCCCGCCGTCTCGCGAATTCTTTGCTGAAAACTGATCATATCCCAATTTTCCTGAACCAGACAGGTTTGGAGGTTGGTAAGATTCAGAACCCTGCGCCTTCCGTTTTCATCGGTTTCGAAATACTCGTAGTGGCTTTCGTTCAGCTTCCACCAGGTCCAGTGCTGTTTCAAGGTGCATCCGGAGTAATATACGTTGCAGACCTTCATATTGATGCCTGCGGCTTTTGCAATGCCGTGCAGCTCTTCTACGTAGTAGTAGCAGGAACTGGATCCGATCATAAGCACGTTGATTACGTCATCCTCGGCGGGGTCACTTTCCTGCAAAATCTTTTTGCCATCTTCTTTCGCGTCGTCTTTCGTCAAGGCTTGGATGGAGCTCTCTTTGGCTTTTTTCTCCTCGGGTTCGGGAGTCAGAGCGGAAGAGCAGGAAACCAAACTCGAGAACAAAAGGACCACGGCAAGAAATAAACTGATCTTTCTCATAGAATTACGCTCTGGATTCGGCAACGGCTCTGTGAGCCGCCTCTTGAAGTGCGGCAATTTTTGCCTCGCTCAAGGTGTAATTTTGGGGTCTCCAGGTGTTGCCGATACAGCTTTTTCCGGTAAGGGTCTCAAACCAAACGCAGGCGTTCAGATACTGTCCGCCGCCCTCGTCACCGTCGTGATAGTTGTCACTTTTTTCACCACGGTTGCAAAGCACGTCACCGACTCTTGCATCCTGCCTTGCATATGCCCAGGCATCGCCTGAAGGGATTCGGGGCAAGGAGAAGTCCTGGCATAAGCCGATGGCAAATTCGCGCAGGAGATCTGACATAGCAGTCTGCTTTTCTTTCGTATCTACCGTGAAACCGCCTTTGTCGTATCCAACCTGATAAGCCCAGGTGTGATGCCAATAGAATTTGCTTTGGGGAAATTGCTCCCTCGTGTAATTCAAAAGATCGGTAAGATATTTGTATGAATTTTCTTTTGCGTTCTCGATGGTGGTGCGTACCATTGCAGAGCTTTGCTGAAAACTGATCACGTCCCAATTCTCGCGGCTCAGACAATAATTGAGATTGGTCAGCTCAGAGATCTTTCTTCTGCCTTGATGATTGGTCTCAAAATACTGATAATGGCTTTCATTTGTTTTCCACCAGGTCCAGTGCTGGCTCAGCTTACAGCCGGAGTAATAAACGTTGCACACCTTCATATTGACTCCTGCCGCCTTGGCAATGCCGTACAATTCCTCTACGTAGTAATAGCAGAAGGAGTTACCGATCATTAAAACGTTGATCACGTCGTCCTCGGCGGGATCACTTTCCTGCATAATCGTTTTTTCTTCGGTCTCTTCTTGTTTTTCTTCAGGTTCTTTTTGAATAGGCTTTTTCGTGGTGGTGACCTTTACATCGGTCTCTGCGGGAACGGGCTCAAGTCCCGAAGAACAGGAGACCAGGCTTAAAAACAAAAACATCAATGCAAGAAATAAACAAAGCTTTTTCATACTTTTAACCTCTTGATTCCGCTACCGCACGATGGGCAGCTTGCTGAAGTGCCGCGATCATAGGCTCGCTCAAGGTATAGGTGTCGGGACGCCAGGTGTTGCCGATACAGCTTTGTCCCGTCAATACCTCGAACCAAACGCAGGCGTTCAGATACTGACCGCCGCCCTCGTCACCGTCGTGGTAATTGTCGCTCTTGCTTCCTCTGTTGCAAAGAATGTCGCCGACTCTGGAATCCTGTCTTGCATATTGCCATGCATCACCGCAAGGGATCATAATCAGGTTAAAGTCGCGGCAAAATTCCAAAGAAGTTACCTTCTTCTCCGCGGCAGACTGTGCCTGCTGCTCGGCAGATTCCATCTTGAATCCGTTTCGATCGTAACCTACCTGATAGGACCAGGTGTGATGCCAGTAGTAGGTGCTTTTGGGGAAATTGGTCTTCACAAGATTCAAAAGGTCACCCAGATGACGGTACGTTTCCTCCTTGCTTGCGGTGGGGTAGTCTTTGCTTCCGCGCTGGAAGGAGATTACGTCCCAGTTCTCACGGCTCAGACAGTAATTGAGATTGGTCAGCTCCGAGATCTTTCTTCTGCCTTGATGATTGGTCTCAAAAT